>JAUNKK010000025.1 GCA_030532825.1 Propionibacteriaceae bacterium | reverse complement strand
GTTCCGTCACCGCCAGCGCCTTCGTGCTGGACTCGGCCGGCCCCCTGCCGGAGGGATCGCAGGTCACAGCCCGCCTCAAACCTCGCGTGTGGGAGCGCACTGCCCGCCTCAGCTTCGAATGCCTGGAGTTGCAGGTTGCGGGCGCGGGTCGGCTCCTGGCGGAGCTCGACGCCCGCCGCCGCAAACTACAGGCCGAGGGGCTGTTCGACCCCGAACGCAAACTGCCGCTGCCGCTGCTGCCTCGCCGCATCGGGCTCATCACCGGGCGGGACTCCGACGCGGAACGCGATGTCCTGCGCAACACGGCCCGCCGCTGGCCTGCGCGCTTCGAGATAGTGCACTCACTGGTGCAGGGCCCAAGCGCCGCGGCCGAGGTGATGCAGGCCCTCGCAGACCTCGACGCCCACCCCGAGGTGGATGTCATCGTCATCGCCCGCGGCGGCGGATCCCTAGAAGACCTGTTGCCGTTCTCCGACGAGGGACTCATCCGGGCTGTCGCGGCCTGCCTCACCCCGGTTGTCTCCGCCATCGGCCACGAGTCCGACACCCCGCTGCTGGACTTCGTCGCCGATTTGCGCGCCTCGACCCCCACCGACGCTGCCGCCCGCATCGTCCCGGACTTCACGACGGAGCAGGGGCTCGTCGCGGAGGGACGTCTCAGGCTTCGCACCGCCATCGCGGCTCGGCTCGACCAAGCCCAGCGGGACCTGGATGAGCTGCGACGTCGCCCCGTCCTCGCGAGCCCCGCTGCCGCTCTCGACGGACACCGGGACCGCCTAGCCCTGCTGCGCCTCCAGCTGCGGGCGGCCATCCGGCAGCAACTCGCGGCCCGCGAAGCCGAACTCACTGCCCACCTGTCCACCGTCCGTGCCCTCTCCCCCGCCGCCACGCTCCAGCGCGGCTATGCGCTGCTGACCGACGGGGACCGCTCCATCTCCAGCGTTGCCCAGGCCCCCGTCGGCGGTACCCTGCACGCGCATCTCGCCGACGGCGACCTGACCCTCACCACTACCGCCGCTACCCCGAAGGAGCCCCGATGACCGAGCCCATGCCCTACGAGGCCGCCCGCGACGAGCTGGCCCTGACCGTCCAAAAGCTGGAATCGGGCGGGGCGACGCTGGCCGAGTCGATGGCGCTGTGGCAACGCGGGGAGGAACTGGCTGCCATCTGCCAGGCCCACCTCGACGCCGCAAAAGCCGCCATCGCCGAATCCGCCGAGTCTGCCGAAGAAGAATGAATGAGACTTCTCCGCCCGTAGGTATTCCACGGCAGTTCTCCGAGCGCGGGCTCGGCATTCACTACTTCGGGTGGTTATCACCCACAATTGCCGCGTGAACCTGTTCGACTGGCTGGCGACTATCTGGGATGTGGCGTCCCTGCAGATAGTGGACCAGGCCGAGCTGGGGCTGCCGAGCCTTCAGACCGCGGGGCTGATCGCGCTGATCGCCGGCTTCTCGACGCTGCTCGGGCACAGCGCGATCCTGTTCATCAACCACGTCAAAGGGGTGCGCTTTCTGGCGGCGTTAGCCGTCGGGGCGGTGTTTCTCTTGTTGCTCTACGCCTTCCAGGCGATGATCCTGTGGGCCGTCACCGGCCCCATCACCCAGCGCGCCTCGTCGCTCCGCGACATTGTCACGGTCACGCTAGCCTCCACCGCGCCCCTGGCCTTCGGTTTTCTGGTGTTCCTCCCCTATCTCGGCGTCCTCGTCGGCCGCATCCTCCAAATATGGTCGGTGCTGTGCCTGTGGCTGCTGGTCATGGCGCTGCAGGACACGACATGGTGGCAGGCGCTGGTGGCCACCGCCTCCGCCTGGCTGCTGATGCAGCTTGCCTCTCGGCTCCTGGGCCGCCCCGTCGGCGCCATCAGCGCCCGGGTCTGGAGTTTCGTCACCGGGCGTCCCGCCCGCCTGGAAAGCCCCGACGTGTTGGCTGGCGTGCCATTCGTGCCGGTCGAGGGGGCGGCGCGGTGATCGCGATCCTGCTGCAGGTCACCTGCCTCGTCGTCCTCGTCATGGCGCTGCTGGCCCCCCTGGAATCCCTGTCCTGGTGGTCGCGACGCTACTCCGCCCCCACGCTGCCCGCCCCGAAGTCACACCCCGTAGCTGGCATACGGCGCTTTGCGGTCTACCTGTCGGGTATTGAGGTGCTGGAGGGCAACGAGAACTCCAGGCGCGAAACCGGCACCCTCAACCTAGTCCGCGACCGCCTCCCGGACGTGGTGATCACCGAAGACGTCTTCCCCTACGCCATGGAGAACCGGGGCCTGCCACAGCGCGCGACGGCGGTGCTGTGGAAATACCTGGACTGGTTGCGGCGTCGCGTCCGTTGGGCTCCGGCTCCGTTCCTCATCAACCTGCGCAACGTGATGCAGGTACTGGTTTCCGCTGATCCCCGCTACGGCTCCACCTACAACTTCGGCATCGCGACGGTCATGTGGCGTTCGCTGCTGAACGCCGGATTCGACCCTAAACGCCCAGTTCCCGTCACGCTGATCGGCTATTCGGGTGGTGCGCAGATCGCCGTCGGCGCGGCCCGCTACCTGGCGGCCCAGGGAGTCACGGTGGATGTTGTCTCGATCGGTGGGGTCTACGGCGACGACCCTGGCCTCGACCATGTCGCGTCCCTCGTGCACCTCAGCGGCAGTAGGGATCGAACCCAGCACCTGGGAACCGTGTGTTTCCCGGGTCGCTGGTTCACGGCGCCGCTGTCCCGTTATGGGCGCGCTGTCCGCGACGGCCGCATCCAGACAGTGAAGCTTGGGCCCATCAGCCACGGCGGGCGTGACTCGTACTTCTCCCGCAGTTCCCGCCTGCCCGACGGCCGCACCCACCAGCAGGCCACCGTCGACGAACTGGTGCGCCTCCTGGGACGTTAACGCCCGTAGCGGCGTTCGCGCTGTGCATAGCTGCGCAAGGCACGAACGAAATCAACCTTTCGGAAGTCGGGCCACAGTGCCTCGCAGAAATAGAACTCGCTGTGCGCGGACTGCCACAGCAGAAAGCCCGACAGCCGCTGCTCACCAGAGGTGCGGATGATCAGGTCCGGGTCCGGCTGGCCCTTTGTGTACAGGTGCTCGGAGATCTCAGCAGTGTCGACGGTTGCCGCAACCTCTTCCAGGGTTCGGCCCTGCGCGGCCCGCTCCGCCAGCAACGACCGGAAAGCGTCCCGCAGTTCGTGGCGTCCGCCGTAGCTCACCGCAACATTGATATGCATGCCCTGCACCGCCGCGGTCCTGGCCGCCGATTCCCGCAAGCTCGCCGCACGCTCCGGCGGCAGCAGGTCCAATGCGCCGACGGCCTGCACCCGCCAGCGCCCCGTCGTCGCCAACGCCGCCACCAGCTCCTCAATGACGTCCAGCAGCGGCTCCAGTTCATCATCGGCGGAGCGTTCCAGGTTGTCGGTGCTCAGCACCCACAAGGTGATGACGGGGATGCCGACCTCGTCACACCACTCGACAAACTGCTGCAGCTTGGCAGCCCCTGCCCGGTAGCCCGCCACGAGGGGTTCGCCCGGCGCGTTGAGCCGAGCCCAGCGGCGGTTCCCGTCGGCCAGCACCGCGACATGTTTCGGCAGGGAGTCTGCATCCAGCTGCTTCAACACCCCCGCCACGTAGGTGGTGTATAGCCACGCCGGGGGCCACAGACGGTCAATAAACCGACTACTCGCAGTCATGGACCAAGCTTAGAGGCTGCGTCAGACGCAGGCGGCGTTTCCCGAAGTCAGGTGCAGGTCTTGTTGGGCTCGGGTAGGGTGCCGTTCTCAAAATAGGCGTTGACGACCTCGTCCACACACTGGTTGTTGGACGTGACGGCGCCGTGCCCCGGGCCGTCGTAGGTCAGCAGTTGCCCCGACTCGAGTTGCTCAGCCATGGAAACCGCCTGCTGGTATGGGGTGGCTGAGTCACCCGTCGAGCCCACCACCAGGATGGGTGCCGCCCCCTTACCGGTGAGCTTCAGATTCGGCACCGCCGACGCCGTCCAATACTGGCAGACCAGGTCGGTTCCCATGTTTCCGGCAAATACCGGCGACTTCGGTACGAGGGCCTCCAAATCGGTGTAGGCGTCGGCCACGCCTTGGTCTGCCCAGTCGAGGCACCGGATGGCGGGGAACGCGTAAGCCGTGCCGTTCCAACCGTTCCACTCCCGCCCGTTGAGCTGGTCCGAGGCGGTGAGCAATTGGCCGACCTTCCCGTTCATGGCATCCCGGATAGTAGACGTGAGCAGCGGATACATGTCGGCACCACCGTAGAGGAACAGCGCGATCCCCGTCGCCCCGTAGCGCTGCGTCAACTGTCGATTTCCGACGGCGATGGGCGAGGTGTCCAAGCCGTGCAGGAAGTCGTTGATGGCCGTGACGACCGCCTCACGACTGTCCCCCAACGAACACGAGGACTGCTCGGCACACCAGTCGGCGTAGTTGTTCAGCGCCAACTCGAAGCCCTCGAACTGGGACACGGCCTCAGAATTGGTGATATCGACGGCGGCGTCCAACACCAGCCGACCCGTGCGTTCCGGGAACAGCTCCGCGTACATGGCCCCGATGTAGGTGCCGTAGCTGACGCCCAGATAGTTGAGCTTCTCCGCCCCCAAAAGAAAACGCAGCAGGTCGAGGTCTCGCACGTTCTCAATAGTGGAGATGTGGTCCAGCAGGTCCCCCGAGGCCTGGCGGCACTGCTGACCGAACGCCTCCCAGACCTCGCTGAGTGTCGCCCGCTCGGCCTCATCGTCGGGGGTACTGTCGGCGGAATAGGCCGCGTCGGTTTCCTCAGTCGTGCCGCAACGCACACTGGTCGACTCGCCGGAGCCACGCGGGTCCCATGCGACGGTGTCGTACCCTTCCCAAGCGTCCTTACCAAGGCTGCGGGCAAAGTCCTGCCCCCCTACCCCGGGGCCGCCGGGGTTGACAAACAACGGCCCCTTGCTGGGGTTGCTGGCCGGGATGCGCAGCACCGCGATGTCCAGCGCCGCCTTGCCGGGATTCTCCCAGTCCAGCGGCACCTTCATCGTGGTGCACTCCCCGCCTGCGCAGGGCGCCCACGTGAGCGACTGCTGCCAGTAGGCGGTGAGATCATCGCCAAGTGCCTCAGGCAACTCAACCTGCGGGGAGGCAGCGGTGACGTCAGCCTTCCGGTCCGGGCTCAGGGGTTCTTCAACCGGCCAGGTTTCGTGCTCGGCGACGGGTAGGTCGGGCACACCCGGCTTCTGATCCCCTACCTCGGGCGGGGCTTGCGTCGTGGTCGGCGCAGCTGGCTCCTGCTGGTTGGGCGAATCCGAGGGATTCTCATTCGGGCGGGGCACCACCATGCCCAGCGCGAAGTACAGCACCACGATCACCACGACGCCCACAATCAGGGCGCCCTGGAGCCAGTTCACCCAGTTCCTCATCAGCCTTCCTTCCGCAGGGCGGCGGTCCGCTCTGCCCTCGTCTTGTGTTGAGCACACACGCTAGTTAAAGGGCAGCGGTACACACCATCCCGGGTTCTCACGGCTACCTCACCGGTCGGCACGTGATGCCCGACCACCCGGCCCTTTCCCTCGGGTGTGCGGACCATCTCCCCAACGGCGGGGGCCCGGCGGAGAAAGTCGACATACAGCGGGTGCTCGAAGGCCAGGCAGCACATCAGCTTCCCGCAGACACCCTGAATCTGGAGGGGGTTCGCAGCCAGATTCTGGCTGCGCGCCAGCCGCAAAGACACCGGCTCTAGCTCGTCCAGAAACAGCGCGCAGCACAACTCCCGGCCGCACATTCCTACCCCACCGGCGAGCCGCGCGGCATCCCGGGACGCGACCTGCCGTAGGTCAATCCGCGCCGATAGCGCCCGCGCCAGGTCCCCGATAAGCGCCCGGAAATCCACGCGCGATGGGGCCGTGAAATAGATCACCGCCAGCCGATCAAAGTCCGGCGAGGAATCCACAAAGTCCGTGGCCATCACCTTCATGGGCAGCCCGTGGGCCGCAACGCGCTCGACGGCTACCCGGTGGATCTCCGCGCGCCGCTCCCGGTTGGCAGCATCTCGCCGGTGATCGTCTTCCGTTGCCGGGCCGAGGCACTTCGGCAGCGGCGACTCCGTAACGGCCTCCTCCGGCGCCCACACCACGCGCGCCAACTCGGGACCATCCCCGGTGGGGTACAGCACCCAATCACCGACGGCGTAGTCGCGACCGGCAGGGTCGAGATAGTGCAGGCGGCCGTGCTCCTCGAAGGTGACGGCCATGACGCGGGACATGGCACAAGATTATCCAGCAGAACCGTCAGAAAAGCTCGACCGCCCGGGGTTAAGCCTCTTGTTCGGCTTTCTTGGCTTGACGGGAATGCCGGAAAGCCGCGTCAATGCCCCAGCCGCCCCCGCCGACGCAGATCAGCAGCAAGCCGACAGCTCCCAGCAGCAGGTCCCGGTCGCCCATGAAACCCTCCACGCCGGGCACGAATGGGCTGAACTGTCCCCAGCGGATGAACACCAGCGACACGACCGACAGCAACAACAGCACCACGCCGACCACACGCTGCAGCAGCCCAACGACGAGCAGCAGCGCCAGCGAAATCAGCGTAAAGCCCCCAATCCAGGCCAGCAGCCGTGGCTGGGGCAGCAGCGTGCGCTCCAACACCGCGGCGGTGCCGTCGATGTTGGTGAGGCCCTGGTAAGCGATGATGCCCAAGATGGCCGCCGTCACAACACGCAGGAAAAACAGCCCAAAGCTGGCCAGCGGCCGGTCGGTGCTCCGCTTCTCAGGCGTGGGCGGGGTGCGGGACTCATTGGCGGACGACGTCTTGACCACGCCAAGGCGCTCATTGCGGGCGGCGCGCTCCGCGGCAAGCTGCTCTTGGAGCCGCCGCTCCTCCTCCACTTCCTCGGCGGGAGGCGGGGTCGGGACGGGCGCCGGTGTGCTGGTCGCAGCGGCCACATGCGGCTGGACGGAGGTGACCTCGCCCGCCTCCTCCGTGACCGCCTCGTGGGGAGTGGCCTCGCGGGCGGGGGTCTCAGGGCGGTAGAGCCCAGGCGGCGCCACCGGCGACGCGGCAGCCGCTGGTTCCTCAGCGGAACTGGGCTCGGCGACGGGGGATGCCGCCGGCGCTGGCTGCGGGGTCAGGGGCTGGGCCGAGCGCTGCGGCGCAGAGGCCTTAGGCCGGATCTCGGGTTCCGGCGTCGCCTCCATGCGCTGCGCCAACACCGGATCCGTGGTGGGGGCCTGCTGCTGCCGCGCTGGGCGGGTTTCCCCTTGGACGGGCGCATCGGGAACGCGCGGCTCCGCTTCCTGAGGCTGCGGTTCCTGGCGCCCAGAAGCCGCTGGCTGGGGCGCTTCCTCCGCAACTGGGCGTTGCGGAACCGGAGGTGTAGCGGGGCGCTGCCCGGCCGCGGCGGCAGGCGGAGCCTGGGGTGGCCGAGACTCGTGGGTGGCTGCCGGACGCTGCGGCGCAGGGCGTTCCGGGGCCGCTGAGGGTTCCGAGGAAGCCGGTGGCCGCGGCGCCTCGTCGAAGATTCGCACCCGGGTGGTTTCCAGATCCTCCTCAGCCGGAGGCTCGCCGGGTTCCAACTCCACGCGAAGCGTCGGCTCTGTCGCGTGATCCGGCTGCTGTGGTGCCTCGGCGGCTGCGCTTGGGCTGGGCGCGGACTGTCCCGAACGGGCCGCGCCATTCTCGGGCTTGGCCGGGACGACGGGGGCGGCGCGCGTGGCGGGGCGGGGCCGCGGTTGGGGACGTTCCACCGGCACCGCCTGCTCCGTCGCGTAATCGTCCCACTCGGCGGGTTCCAGCGCGGTCCCGTACTCGCTCTGGTCGTCCTCCCAGTCGGCTCCTCGGGGCGTGCCTTGACGCACCCAGTCGCCCGCATCGTGTGAAGACATAAACCCTCCTGCGATATAAGAACAGTTCAGTCCATACTTGCATCGCGGGCCGCTGGATCTGAAGAGGCGCGCCCGTAATCAGCGATGCGAAGCCCGCCCCAGCCCCACAAGCATGGCTTCCAAGGCCAGCTGCGGGGCCACGTTGCCTTCCAGGGCCTGGCGGGCCTGAAGCAGCGCGTCAAGGGCCCGAACCGTCTGCTCGGGGGTGGTGCGCTGCGCGAAAGGCACGATCTCGTTGGCGATGTCGGAGTTGACCAGCTTGACGTCGGGGGCCATTTGGCTGGCTAGGACATCGCGGTAGTAGCCGGTCAGTTCTGTGAGCACCCGGTCGAGGGCGTCGCGCTGGGCGCGCTTGGCGCGAGCCTTCTGCTGGGTCTCCAGTTCCTTGATGGCGCCTTGCGTGCCGCGGGCCTTGACCTTTTTCGTGCCCATGCCAAGAGCCTGCTGCAATTCCGCCATCTCCTTGGCGTCGAGATCGGCGGTGAGCTGCGTCGCCTCCTCCGTGGCCTGTTCCACTAGGTTCTCGGCCGCGATGAGGCAGTCGGTGAGAGTGTTGAGTTTGCGGGGCAGGGACAAGATCTCGTAACGCCGTCGCCGCACATCATGGTTGAGGGCTAGGGCACGGGCCCGCCCGATATGACCCTGGGCGGCGTAGGCACAGTGCCAGGCCAGTGGGCCGTCCACGCCGTCGCGCTGCATGAGCAGCCGGACCACGTCCTCGACGGGCGGGGTCACGAGCCGCAGCTCGCGGCAGCGGGAGCGAATGGTGATGATCACGTCGTCGGCAGTGGGCGCGCACAGCAGCCACACGGTTTTCGGCGCGGGTTCTTCGAGGGCCTTCAGCAGGGCATCGGCCCCGCGCTCCGTGATGCGGTCGGCATCCTCCACCACGATCACCTGCCAGCGCCGGTTCACGGGCGCGACGTTGGCGCGGGAAACCAAGTCGCGGACCTCGGCGACACCGATGCTGAGCTGCTCGGTACGCAGCAGGGTGACGTCCGGGTGGGCGCCGGAGCGGGCGGTGCGGCAGTCGTTGCACTCCCCACAGCCCCCCTTCGCGCACTGCAAGGCGGCCGCGAAGGCGCGCGCCGCGTTTGAGCGCCCCGAGCCGGGCGGGCCGACAAACAGCCAGGCGTGAGTCATGGCGTGCCGCCCGCCGGCGATGGCACGCCGCAGGATGTCGACGGCGCGCCGCTGGCCGACCAGTTCATCCCACACGCTCATGGTCGCCTCGGCAACAGCGGGCGGAGACCGGCGATGACCTCCCGAGCGACGGCGTCGCGGGGTTTGCAGGCGTCCAGCACCAGGTAGCGCTGCCGATCCTGGTCGGCGAGGTGCAGGAGGTGATCGCGGGTCCGCCGATGGAAGTCCGGACCCGCCGATTCCAGGCGATCCCGGTCGGGTTGGCGTGCGAGGGCGACGGCGGGGTCGGCGTCGAGGAGGATGGTCAAGTCGGGGCGCAGCCCGCCCGTGGCCCAGACGGCCAACTCCGCCACCTCGTCCAGGTCCATCGCCCGGCCCGCCCCCTGATAGGCGATCATCGAGTCGACGTAGCGGTCGCAGACCACCACCCGACCGGCCGCCAGCGCAGGCCGGATTTCCTCGGCGACGTGCTGAGCCTTGTCGGCGGCATAGATCAGCGCCTCGGCGCGAGGGGTGAGTTCCGCGTAGGTAGGGTCGAGCAGCACCCGCCGCAGCTCGGCGCCGACCCGGGTACCGCCGGGCTGCCGCGTGGCCAGAGGCGAAAAGCCCTGCCCTTCAAGCCAGGAAACCAGCAGCTTCATCTGGGTGGTCTTGCCGACCGCGTCGCCGCCCTCGAACACCACGAACAACCCTCGCCCCGGGGAGCCCGTGGCCGACGGCGTCATCGGCTCCCCTTCGCGGCGAGCCGCCGCACATCCGCCATACGCTTCGGCCAGCGCGCCACAAATTTGCGGCGCGCAGAACCGATCCGCTGGTGCTGGCGCTCCACCGCCCGACCGCACTCGAAGGCCTCCTCGGGACTCAGGTCGGCCAAGCCGGGGACCTCAACGGGGACAGCGCAACTCCGCAACGCTTTGGTCAGCTTGTTGACCCGGCCCAGGAGCTTGTGGCCGCGCTTGCCCTGCAGCATGACCACGACCTTGCCGTTGGAGCGCAGCTGCTCCGCCGCGGCGCTGGCGGCGCGCCAGTCCTGGTCCGGCGAGTCGGTGGTGAGCGATCGGCAGCGATCGGCCAAGATGTAGGCGCCCCGCTTGGAGCGGCGCAGCAGCAACTCGGCTGCGGGTTCCGCGGACACGTCCCCCAGCCGTGGGGCACGAGCAGCACTGACTAGGGCATCCAGCACATCCAGCGCCGCGGCCTCTGAGGGACCGGTGAGGGCCGACTCCACCGTCGCTAACCAGCCCGGGTCGAGGACGTTCGCCAGTCCCCGGACGTGGTGATGCACCTGACTCAAAGCCTTGTCGACGGCTCTCGTGTCGCTGTAGATGGCCTCGACCAGCAGCCGTAGATCCTTGGCAAAGACGTGGGCGGCGAACTCCTCCATGCTGGCCTCGCGGCGCAGCGGCCCGGCCTCAGGGAAGTCCGTGCCCCCCGTCGCGGGCGGTCCCAGACGCTGCGCCAGGGAGGGGAAATGCTCCAGGCGGGTGGCGTCCACAGCGTTCATCGCGTCGTGCACGAACCGGCGCTGAGGCGCGGTCAGCTGCGTGGTTGGGGTGATCGTGGCCTCGCGGTATTCCGTGGTCTGCTCGTCCCGGCTGACCGTGACTCGCTCGTCGCGGATGTCGGCCAGTACCCCGTCGGGCCCGTGCAGCTGATAGTCGACGCGGCGGCACGTGAGCGTGGCGATCGGGGCCAGGGGGGCGCGGCGGGCGATGGGCCGGGTGAGTTGAACGAACTCGGGGGGCAGTTCCCCACGGCCACTGACCGGGACGACGCGCTCCGCGGGCAGCAGCGGCTTCCAGCCGGGCGCGGCCAGATACCAGGTGCCTACCCCCGCCAGCACCCGGTGTGCCAGGGTGACTCCGGCGCGCAGCAACCGGGCGTCGGGGGTGTCTAGGACGGTGACATCAATGCGATGGCTGGTGGCTTGCCGTTCCAGTAGCCAGGTGATGCCCAGCGGCTCGGAGAGCACGGCCGGGGGGTCGGCCTGAAAGGGCATCTCGAAACGCATCACCTCAGCTGTGCGGCCCATGCCCCCACCTTTTCATACCCCAGCGTCTTTTCATGGCAACTGGACAATGTCGGACGTTACTCGGCAGCCGGTTTCTTCGTCGCGGACTTCCGGGCCGAGGTCGTCCCTGTGGTCTTCTTGGCGGCCGCGGATTTCTTCGCCGTCGTGGTCTTCTTCGCCGTGGCCTTGCGCGTGGTCCTGCGAGGGCTGGGTCCCTTGGCGCGTTTCTCGGCCAGCAACTCAAAGGCCCGCTCCGGCGTGATCTCCTCGGGCGAGTCGTCACGGCGCAGCGTCGCATTGGTTTCGCCGTCGGTGACATAGGGGCCAAAACGCCCCGACTTCAAGACGACGGGCTTGCCGCTGGCCGGGTCGGCCCCAAACTCCTTGAGCGGCGCCGCCGCAGCGGCCCGTCCCCGGGTCTTGGGGGCGGCGTAGATGGCCAGTGCCTCCTCCAGCGTGATGTCGAAGATCTGGTCCTCGCTGGTCAGCGACCGCGAATCCGAGCCTTTCTTCAGATACGGTCCGTAGCGGCCGTTTTGCGCGGTGATGTCGACGCCCTCGGCGTCCTGACCCACCACGCGCGGCAGGCTGAGGAGCCGCTGCGCCGTCGCCAGATCCACCGTGTCCAAGGACATGGACTTAAGCAGCGACGCAGTGCGCGGCTTGGCGGACTTCGGGGCGTCCTCGGGCAGCACCTCCGTCACATAGGGACCGAAGCGGCCGTTCTTGGCCACCACCATCCGATCCGTGGCGGGATCGACGCCTAGTTCGCGTTCCTCGTCGAGGGGCTTGGCGAGCAACTCCTCGGCAACCACGACGGTGAGGGCGTCGGGTGGCAGATCGTCGGGAATGTTCGCGCGCCGACCGTCGGCGGCCTCCACATACGGCCCGTAGCGGCCCACGCGCACGTCGATGCCGGAGTCGCCCAGCGGGAACGTCGACAAGCCCCGGGCATCGATATCGCCCAGTTCTGTGACGAGCCGCTCTAGGCCCTTCGCGGCATCGCCGTCCGGCCCGCGGTAAAAGTCGTTGAGGACGCGAAGCCGCTCGGCCTTGCCGCCGGCGATCTCGTCGAGCAGTTCCTCTAGTTGCGCGGTGAAGTCGTAGTCCACCAGTTCCGTGAAGTGCTCCTCCAGCAGCCGCGTGACGGCAAACGCCAGCCATGTCGGCACCAGCGCCGACCCCTTCTTGAACACGTAGTCGCGGGCGGTGATGGTGCGGATGATCGACGCGTAGGTGGAGGGGCGGCCGATCTCCAGCTCCTCCAGCTTCGCCACCAGCGACGGCTCGGTGTAGCGGGCCGGGGGCTTGGTTTCATGCCCCGCGGCCTTGACCTGCTCGGCCGCCAGCTCCTGCCCTGGCACCAGTTGCGGGAGCCGCGACTGCTTGTCGTCGGTGGCGGAGTCATCGTCCGTACCCGCGACATAAGCCTTGAGAAACCCGTCAAAGGAAATTGTGCGGCCTGAGGCCGTGAACTCGGCGCGCTCCACCGGTCCGGCCGGGACTTGAACGGGGACTGTGGGGGCAGCGGAGATGCGGACGCTCACCTGCTCGCCCTTCGCGTCGGCCATCTGGGACGCCAGGGTGCGGCGCCAGATCAGTTGGTATAGGCGCAGGGCGTCACCGGCTAGACCGGTGGCGTCGGGGTGCTGGAACACGTCCCCGGCGGGGCGGATGGCTTCGTGGGCCTCCTGCGCGTTCTTGACCTTCGAGGCGTAGATCCGGGGCTTTGCTGGCAGGTAGCGTTCGCCAAACAGGTCCGCCACCTGCTGGCGCGCCGCTGCGATGGCGGAATCCGCCAGGGTGACGGAGTCCGTGCGCATATAGGTGATGAAGCCCCTCTCGTAGAGCTCCTGGGCCACCGACATCGTGCGCTGCGACGTAAATCCCAGCTTGCGACCCGCCTCCTGCTGGAGGGTGGTGGTGCGGAACGGTTCATAGGGGCGACGCGTGTAGGGCTTGGCGTCAACTGCGTCGACGCGGAAGGCGGCCGTCTCTAGCGCGGCGGCGAGGGCCGTCGCGGTGGTCTCGTCAAGGATGATGGCGGCGGTGGTGGCCTGGCCGGAGGCGTCAAAGTCACGGCCCTGGGCGATGCGCGCACCGTCAAGGGCGGTCAGGCGTGCCGGGAAGGTGGGGGGTTCGGCGTCGGCGCCGGCATCAAGGACCGCGTCGAGGTCCCAGTAGCTGGCGGGCACGAAGGCGATGCGCTCGCGCTCGCGGTCCACAACCAGCCGGGTCGCGACGGACTGGACACGGCCCGCCGACAGCTTGGGCATCACTTTCTTCCACAGCACCGGCGAGACCTCGTAGCCGTAGAGGCGGTCGAGGATGCGTCGGGTTTCCTGAGCGTCGACGAGGTCGGTGTCGAGCGCACGCGGGTGTGCAACGGCCTCGGCAATGGCGGCGGGGGTGATCTCGTGGAAGACCATGCGGCGCGCCGGCACCTTCGGCTTCAGCTCCTGCAGCAGATGCCACGCGATGGCCTCGCCTTCGCGGTCACCATCGGTGGCCAGTAGGAGTTCGTCGGCTTTCGCCAGCTTCTGCTTCAGTTCCCGGATGGTGCCCTTCTTGTCGGCGGCGACGACGTAGAGGGGGGCGTAGTCGTCCTCAATGTCGATGCCCAGGCGCGCCCACTTGAGGCCCTTGTACTTGGCGGGCACCTCCGCGGCCCCGGTCGGGAGGTCGCGCACGTGGCCACGGCTGGACTCCACGACGTAGCCGTCGCCCAAGTACCCGGCGATCTTCGTGGCTTTCGTGGGGGACTCCACGATCACGAGTCGCTGCAGCTTTTCAGCCATGTTCTGCGTGCCTCCCGTCATCTGCTGCATGGGAACAATAGCCGAAGGTTCGGCCCCAGCCCGATCCGCTGCCGTCGGGCGGGCGGTTCCCGGGGATTTACCAGACGAGGTACTGCTCGGCCAAGCCCTGGCGAACCGCGGGTAGGGCCTCGGCGGCGACCTCGTCGGCGGGAACCGCAATGAGCTGGGCCACAGCGGCGATGATCTGGCCAACGGTGAGGTCGCCGTCGAGCGCCCCGAGGACGGCCCCCGTGACGGTGGTCAGCTTCATGCCGCGCAGCAGCCCGGTGCGTTGCCGCAGCACGAGATGTTCGGGGTCGGCGGCACCGGGCTGCCCGAGGGTTTCGGCGACGGCGTCGATCAGGCGGGGCGCGCCGGTGAGGAGGTCGGCATCGCTGAGTCGGGCGGCGCTGATGGCGGCAGCGTGGGCGGCGAACATGGGTCCAACAGGCTGGGCGACGGCGTGAGGCCAGGACTCGCAGCGCACATCCGGGTGCTCCCGGCCCGCTTTGGTCAGCAGTAGCCAGCCCATGCCGACCTCGCGGATGCCCAGCCGCTCGAAATAGGCCAGCCAGTCCCGATAGGCGGGCTCCCACTGTGGGGTGCCGAGCAGGCCCGCGTCGGTCAGCCACATCTCGATATAGGCGAACCGGTCGAGGCGTTCCCGTTCGATGGCGAACAGATCGCAGCCCGAGTCGGCGACCCAACCGGCGAGGCGCTCTTCCCATGGCTGGTTGGTGATGGCCCAGTTGGTCAGCAGCTGGAGGCTGCCACCCGGGGTGAGGTGGCGCGGGGCGTCGCGGACGACAGTCTCGACCAGAGAGTCAGCGGTATGGCCGGACTCCCGGTAGGTGAGGCGGGCGCCGCTGGGCGGGCTCATCACGTAGGGCGGGTTGGAGACGATCAGGTCGAAGGTCTCCCCCACCACGGGCTCGAACAGCGAACCCTCCCGGAAGTCGATGTCAACGCCGCTCAGCGCGGCGCCGAGGCGCGCAAGCCGAAGGGCCCGGGGGTTGAGATCAGTGGCTACCACGGCGTCGGCATGCCGAGCCAGGTGGTAGCTCTGCACGCCGCAGCCGGTGCCTAGGTCGAGAGCCCGGGCGACGGGGGTGCGCATCGTGACTTGCGCCAGCGTCAGGGACGCGGGCGAGGCACCGAGCACATAGTCGGGCTGGGTGGGCATGACGACCCCGTCGAGTCCGGGGGTCAGGTCGCTCACCAGCCACCCCGAGGCTCCGTCATCGGGCGAGGCATAGGGGCGCAGTTCCACCAGTGCCCGGGCCACCTCCCCGTCGAGGGCAACGACCCCCTCATCGACCAAGCCGCCCAGCGAGTCGCCGAAGGCCTCCGCCGCGGCGGCTGTCGGCACCGACTGCCGCAGCAAGAACAGCCGAGCGCAGACGGCCAGCGGGTCGAACGCCCCGGCTAGGCCGACGTCGGCGGGGATCGTGCAGTTACGGTGCAACCCATCCTGTCCGGCCTGGCCGATGCGCTCCAGCACGGCGTCGGTGATGTAGTCGATGGCGGTCAGCCGCTCGCGCAGCCGTGTGATGTCCATGCCCACACTGTGCCAGCGATCGGCCCGGCCGCCTAGACCGACCCCGCCGTCGCGGTGCGCCCCACCTCACCCGGGCTGAGGCCCAGCCCGGTGCGCAGTGGTAACGCGACGGTGACCTCCACGACGAACCGTGGCCGCTCACCCCGAACCTGGCAGTCGGTCAGCCGGGCTTCGTTGTCCCGGGCGGTGGCCCGGGCCGCCTCGCAGCCGTCCCCGCCATCGGAGATGACCCCAGCGGCGGCGAGCGCGGTCAAGTCGGCGGCGGCCTGGGCGCGCTCTGCCGTCGCGAGCCAGCCCATGATGACGACCACCCCGACCGCCACCGACAGCAGGGAAAAACAGACCCCGGCGATCAGGACGGAGCCGCCGCCACGCTCGTCGCGCCGCCTCATGGCCCCTCCCCCGGTTCCCAACGAGCCCAGGCTGCCGCCTCAAGCGGCACGCTGCCCAAGTTCAGGATGCTGACGTCTAGCCGGGTGGTGACCCACACCCCGGCCTCGTCTTTGACCACCTCGATGCGCGCGTCCGCGGGGGCGCGTTCGCGAACTTTGGTGGCGGTCACTTCGTCGCCGCGGGCGATGTGTTTGGCCAAGTCAGAGCTGATGCCCTCCAGGTGTGACTGCGTCACCCCGAGCAGAATCACCCCAACCAGTATCGCCAGCAGCATGACCACCACGATGAGGCCGATCGCCAGCTCCACCGTGACCATGCCCCGCTGGCCCCGCCGCCGAAGGCCGGGCAGCTTGATGGCTGCCCCCGTCATGGCTTTCTCCTTTCTCTCTGGGGTAGGCCCCGGGCGACAAGCCGGCCCGGGATGACGGCGTGGGACGGGGCCGTTCCCACCCCACGCCCACCGGTCACGAGTCGTGCTGCGCAACGTTGACGAAGACGTCAGTGACCCACTTCATGATCGTGTCGAAGACGGAGTTGTCGTTGAATATCCGCACCAGCAGCATTGCTGCTGCGGCGGCACCCAGCAGGCCAATGGCGTACTCGACGGTGGTCAGGCCACGCTCGGCAAACCGGCGCGCGGGCTTCTGCGGCTCGGCCGTGCAGGCGAGGGTGGTGGTTGACTCGGACATGGCTTCCCCTTTCGGTGCAGTCCCGGATGACTCTCATCCGCTGACGCCCACACCATGGGCGCGGGAAACGGGGCCCGATCGTCTTTCCACAGCTCGCCGCTGGGCTGACAACACTCGCACTCTGCGGTGACAACACCTAGGCCCACGGCGACAACACCGCCGGGGACATCCAACCCTGTTTCGGTTCAGGCCGACGCGATGTGCGGGAATCGCACAATGGATTGGGTGGAGCTTGGATCCCGCATAGTGGAAGCCCGGAAGCAGCTAGGCCTCACGCAAGCTGAGCTGTCTCAGCTTGTCGGCCTGGAACGCTCGACACTAGCCAAGATTGAGAACGGGCAACGCAAGGTCAGCGCGCTTGAACTAGGGGATATCGCCCGTCAGCTCAAGCTGCGGCTGGAGTGGTTCGTGCTTCCTCGCGGGTCGGCGATTGCTTACCGGGCTAAGACCACCCCAGAATGGACCCCCAGAGCCTTAGATCATCTTCTCGAGCAGGCAGTCGACAACACGCGACTCTTGAAGGAGTTGCAGTATCTTACGCTCCCCCAGCGTGGTCAGACCCTTCACCGTCCTCAGAGCGCAGCGGAAGCCGAAGAGCTAGGCGCGACTGCGCGGACCCGCGCCAAACTGCCACAAGGTGCTGTTGAGAACCTCGCAGATAGCGCTTATCGCCTAGGACTCTTGGTTTTCGCCGCTCCGCTCCAGGGCGACGCCGACGCAGCCTATATGGGCCACGAGGACTGGGGAGTTGCCTACATCAACAGCGAGAACGCCATCGGCCGCCGACGCCTGGCCCTCGCCCACGAGATCGGCCATTTTCTCGTTGGTGACGCGATGTCAATGGACTTTCGGCTCGACATTGCTCTGGAGGATCGCCACGAGGCGCTCCTAGATCGTGCAGCCCGAGCCATCCTGCTGCCACCAAACGAAACCCGATCCGAGTGGGAGATACTGACGAGCGCAGGCACCAGGGAAGCCGCTGTTCGGCTGGCCTCGAAGTATCGAGTAGACATGTCCACATTGGCTAGGCGGCTGTCAAGCGACCTCCATATCGTGGACGAGCGAGCCGCATCAGAAATCCGCCAGACCCGCACCACTCGCGCCGACATCATCGAACACGGACTCTATGTGCCGCACGATCTTGAAGGAGTGTGGCAGGCGCCCGAGTATCAAAAGGCGGTGTTGCGCGCCTACCGAAGCGAGGGTATTTCTGCCGAGCGCGCCCTGTCCCTCCTCCAGGGCACTTTAGCGTAGACGATCTACCAGCGCTGTCGCCGCTGCCTCAGGGGGCTCTCTGGAAGTTGATTCAGTGACAACGGCATGGATGGTCGATACCTCCCCTCTGGTGCACTTTGCTCGCGCCGGGTGGCTCGGAGTACTGCGACATCTAGCCCCAGATGGCCGCGTCATCATTCCCGATACAGTCGACCAAGAAATCCGCAGCGCCATCCGCCGTTTTCCCCAGTTAACTGCCATCACTGAAGCCCCTTGGATCGATATCATGCCGATTGACACCGCAACCACGGTTGCCGCCTATGCACGATATGCAAGGCACCTAGCGGGCGATGACGACCGGAACATCGGCGAATGCGGAGTGCTGGCCTTGGCCGAAGTCCATGCCTCCCGGAGGTTTCGTTGTCTGGGCGCGCGAGAACGACCTTTTGTGAAGTCACTCAGTCCCTGGCTCCAGTAGCCGGGTGAGCAGTTCCGTGGCGCCGTTCTTGTCGAGGACCTGGTTGGCGTTGCCGCATTTTGGGGAGACGATGCACGCGGGGCAGCCGTCTTCGCAGCGGCAGGTGCGCAGCCGTTCTAGCGTCGCCGCCAGCCAGCGGTCGGCGACCTGGTAGGCGCGCGCTGCGAAACCGGCACCGCCCGCTAGGCCGTCGTGCACGAACACCGTGGCTTGGCCCGTGTCTGGGTGCAGGGGGGTGGAGACCCCGCCGATGTCCCAGCGGTCACAGGGGGCGAACGCGGGCAGCAGCCCGATGGCAGTGTGCTCGGCCGCGTGGGCGGCAGCGCCGAGCTGTAACGCGGGCCAGCCCAGCGCCCGGGCTGTTTTCTCCGGCACGGTCCACCACACGGCCTGGGTCGTCAGCGAGTGTTCGTCGCATTCCAGCGGGGTGGAGTCGAGCACCTCGTGGCTGGTCTCATCGCGCCGGAGGTACCCCGTAACCCGCCAAGTCAAGCGGATATCGCCGAAGTAGACGGTGGTGACGCCGAGGGGCCGCGACTGGAGTTTCCGAAGCACCTTGATATCGCGGCTGAACTCGGCCTGCGTGTACCAGGGGGTGCGTGCCTGGATGACAGTGGCCTGCCGCTCCGTGACGTCTAGGTCCGTGACCACGAATGACTGCCCCTGGTGCAGGTAGACGGCGCCGGGGTGGACGGTACGGTCGGCGGCCTCCGGATCGACAACCCCCACTACCTGCCCAGTGCCGCGCTCCACGATCTCAACCGGCCGCGGCGCGGTACTACGCAGGTTGATGTGATCGACGGCGCGGTCGGGCCGGGTCCAAAACCAGCGCTCTCCACGGTCGCGCAGCACTTTCCCGGCGACGAGCTGGGCGATCAATGGGGGCGCCGTCGACCCAAACCAGCGGGTGTCAACCGCAGTGAGAGGCACCTCCTGAGCGGCGGCGGCCAGGTGCGGGCCGAGCACGTGCGGGTTCTCGGGGTGGCACACCGCCGCCTCGACAGGCACGTCGAAGATCAGCTCTGGGTGCTGCAGCAGATAGGCGTCCAGGGGGTTCTCGCGTGCCAGCAGCACCACCAAGGCCTCCTGTCCGGCGCGGCCCGCGCGGCCAGCTTGCTGCCAGAAGGCCGATAGCCTCCCTGGGAAACCGGCGACCAGCACCGCCTCCACCCCGGCGATGTCGACGCCCAGCTCAAGGGCGTTGGTGGTGGCCAGTCCGCGCAGCTGCCCGGTCTGTAAGCCCGCCTCCAGCTCGCGGCGTTCCATCGCCAGGTAGCCACCTCGATAGGAGGCGATGCGCGACGGGTCGGTTGCCAGTTCTGCCGCGGCCAGGCTCGTCAGTTCCGCGCCGGCACGAGAGGCGACGAACGCCAGGGTCTGCGCTCCCCCGTCGGCCAGCCCCGCCAGTAGGCGCGCCGTGTCGTGGTTGAGGTTGACAGCGGGTTGCCACAGCACCACGGTGCGCGGCGCGGCGGGGGCGCTCGACTCTGCCACCACCTCGACGGTGTCCTCTCCGATCAGCGCCCCGCCAAACTCAGCGGCGTTCGGCGCGGTCGCGGAGCTGAGCAGCACCGTTGGTTCGGCACCGTAGTAGGCGGCAAGGCGGCGCAGGCGCCGCAACACCTGCGCGACATGGGCCCCGAAGACGCCCTGGTAGCGGTGGGCCTCGTCGACGATGATGTAGGTCAGTCCGCCGATCAGCGTGGACCAGCGCTGATGGTTCGGCAGCAGTGAATAGTGCAGCATGTCGGGGTTCGTGAGCACCAGCTGGGCGTGGTCGCGGGCAAACCGGCGCTCGACCTCGTCGGAGTCGCCGTCCAGGGTCCCGACCCGCACCCTGGCGGGGGCCAACAGCGTTGCCGCACGGGCCTGGTCGTGGGCGAGGGCTTTGGTAGGCGCGAGGTATAGCGCGGTGGGTCGACGTTGCGTGAAACCTCGCCCGCTGGAGAGTCGCGGGCCACGTAACCGGGCCAGCATCGGCATGAGATAGGCCAGTGACTTCCCGGATCCCGTGGGGGTGCAGATCGCGGCGTGCTGCCTGGCGTGGGCTAGTTCGGCGAACTCGACCTGGTGGCGCCACGGCTGCTTGATCCCAGCCGCTGAAAACGCGGCGACGAACTCGCCGTCCAGCCAGGCGGGCCAGGCTACGGTGACCCCCGCGGCCGCCTCCCGGCGCCGCTGCGCCACAGCCTCGTCGGCCGCCAGCACCCAGTCCCATTTCACCCGCCCAACTTTGCCAGCACCGTTGGCCTCGCGCGCCCCGTCGCGCCATGGGTTGCGCCATCGCTGTCACGGGGCCAGGAGCGTTCCCACCAGGGATGCCACCAGCGGCACCACCCCCACCAGAACGAAGGCCGGCAGGAAACACACCACGAGCGGTTGCACGGACTTCACCCCGACGGCGCGCGCTAGCCGATGTTCGCGTTCCCGACGGCGCCTACGGGCCTCGTCGGCGTGGGTGCGCAAGCTCTCGACAAGGCTGGTGCCAGAGCGCGCCGACCGGGCCGCGTCGCGGGCAGGCAGCCCCCAGTCGGGGTGATCGGCCAAGCTCAGCCAGGCTTCCTGGGCGTCACGCCCAACCCGTAGCTGGGCCATCACGCCGCGCAGCACAGCGGCGGTGGCGTCGGGGCTGACCTCGGCGACGATCTGGACGGCCTGCGGCATCGGGGAGCCCGCCTCCAGGCAGCAGGCCAGCAAGTCCAGGGTCTCGGGTAGCTCCCGCGCGACGGCCACATCCGTCTTGCGTTTCCGGCTCACCTGGTGACGCAGCCACACCCAGGCCATACCCGCCCACGGCGGAACCAGCGACGGGGTGGCTTGCAGGCGGCTGAGCGGCGACGGCACCCACCCAGCCAGCACTGCCGCAGCGGTGAGGGCCCCGGCCAGCAACGCGGCGCTCATGACCTGGCCGCCAGCTTTTCGGTCCACACCACGCCGAGCGCGGCGAGGGTGACCCCGGCAAGCGCCAGCACCAGCCCGAAGGGGCTCTGCGTCAGGAACCCTAGGGGATCCGCCCCGGCCAGGGTGCCGAGCAGCACGGCGCCTAGGGGTAAAGCCGCCATAACCCGAGAGCTGCCGCGAGCCATGGCCAGTTCCGCTTCGACGAGACCCGTCAGCTCGCGTTCAGCCCTCAGCCCCTCCGCCACCTGCTGCAGCACGGAGGCGACGGGCGCGCCGGTTCGTTCCGCCACCCGCCAGGCCCCGGCCACGCGGCGCAGGCCGCCCCGGCCGGGCTGTTCGGCGACCTCCCGGAACGCCTGAGGCACGTCGGCTCCGAGGTTTGCGGCGGTGGCGACGGGGGCGAGTGCCGGGCAGTCCGCTGCCACCTCGGTGAGAGCGGCGCTGGGGATCTGCCCGGCCCTAAGCAGCAGCGCCAGGCCGACGGTGGCGCGAGCCGTCTCGTCGGCATGAGCCCGCCAGCGGCGCTCCGCCTGGGCGCGCGTCGCAACCCAGGCTGCCGTTCCAGCCGCGATCACGGCCACCAGCGCCCACCCGGCAGCGGCGAGCCCGAACACCATGCCGAGCGCTGCCAGCGCGGCCACAATCAGCCCCACGGCTTTGGACCAGCCAGGCCGGGCAGTTGTCCCGGTCCCGTGGTTCAGGCGCGACCCCATCCCGCTGCCCAGTCGCTCCAGGCTGGGCGGTGGGCCCACCAACACGGCGACTGCTAGGGCCGCCAGCACCGCCCCTAGCATCCGTCCCACCCCAGCCACTGGCGCACCAGCGGAGCCCCCGGCCCCCAGGTTTCCGCGCCGTCGGCGAAGGTTACGGCCGTGAGGATCTGGACCAGGCCGTCGGGGTCGCGCTGGAAAGCCCCGATCTCCGCCAGCCAGCGGCGGCCATCGCTGCCTCGCCGCAGGTGGAGGACGAGGCGCAGCGCCGCAGCAAGTTGCGCGTGGCAGGCCTCACGCCCCAGCCCTCCCAAGGCCGCCAGCGCCTCCAGCCGGGCTGGCACATCGGCGACGGAGTTGGCGTGAACGGTACCGCAGCCGCCCTCGTGGCCAGTGTTGAGGGCAGTCAGCAGGTCGGTTAATTCGCCGCCGCGCACCTCGCCCAGCACCACCCGATCGGGCCGCATCCGCAGCGCCTGACGCACCAAAGTGGTCAAGGTGATGGCTCCAACACCCTCGTTGTTCGGGGGCCGCCCTTCCATCCGTACGCAGTGCGGATGCCTTGGGTTCAGTTCCCGGGCATCCTCAACCACAACGATGCGCTCGCGGGCTGGCACCTCCGCCAGCAGCGCCGCCAGCAAAGTGGTCTTGCCGGTTCCCGTGCCCCCGGAGATCAGGAACGGCACCTTGAGCGCGATCACCCGGCGGCACAGCTCCAAGCCGATCTGCGTCAGCGATCCGGCCCGGTGCAGTTCCGTCAGGCTCAGGGGGACGGCGGCGGGCACCCGAAGCGACAGGCACGTGCCGGGGCTGGCCAGGGGAGCCAGCACCGCGTGCAGCCGGACTCCCCCAGGCAAGCGGCCGTCAACGAACGGCTGGGCGTCATCAAGACGGCGGCCCGCGGTGGCCGCCAGCCGGATAGCTAGCCGACGCACAGCTTCGTCGTCGGCGAAGCACATGTCCACGGGTTCCAGGCCCGCGCCCCGGTCAACGAACACGGCCTCCGGGCCGTTGACCAGCACGTCCGAAACCCCGGGCTCCCGCAGCAGTTCCTCCAGCGGGCCGGCTCCAACGGAGTGCCGCCGCAGCTGGTCCATGGCGTCACGGAGCCCGGCATCGGTGACCACCAAACCCATGCCGCGCATGGCAACCGCGACGTCAGCGGCCGTGTAGCTGCGACCCAGCCGCCCTAGCCGGCTTTGCAGTTCGTCCAGCATCAGCGGCGCACCTCCTTCAAGAGCCGGGTGGAGTCGGCGCGCAGCCGGGTGGCTTGCCGGGAGCCGACGCTGCCGCCCTGGGCGGCCAGACGCGGCACCCGGGGGTCCTGCCGAATGATCCCGACGAGCGGCAGCCCTAACGCCTCCGCCACGAGCGGGCCGGGCAGGCTGCGTCCTTTGGCGACGCGCACGACGAGGAGGGCTCCCACGAGTCCCAGCCGCTCGGCGCGCATCCGGGCCGCGGCGACGCTGTGAACGTCGGCGCCAACCATCAGCAGCGGCGTGATCCGCCGCCCCAGTGCCCCGAGCCAGGCCCCATCGCCGGCGTCGACCACCACGAAATCGTGGCTGCGTTCCATTGATCGCAGCACTGCCGCGACGGCGGCCTCGTCGGGGTGAGCCGCCTGCTGCCGTCCCAGCGCCAGCACCGTCACCCGCTGCGCGGTGATGAGATGGGGCCCGAGGTCCCCCACCTCCCCGGCGGCGTGGCTCAGGTCATCCCAGGTCATGCCGGGTTGGGTTTCAGCACCGAAAAGCAGGTCCAGGCCACCGCCACAGGGCGCCAGCTCAATGGCGGCCGCCCGCAGCCCTGCCTCCGCGGCGCGCGTGGCCAGCGCCACCGCCAAAGAACTCACCCCCAGCCCGCCCGAAGCCCCCATGACCGCCACCACCTGGGCTGCGCTCTGCCCCAGCGCGCAGTCGGCCAGCACCTCCGCCAGGCGCGACGACGCATCGGGCAGTTGCAGGGCGGGTGCCCCCAACTCAGCCGAGGCGCGCAGCAACTGCGCCTGGTCAAAACCGACCGCCCACGTGCCGGGCCCACCATCGAAAACCGCCGCCCGCGCCGACACATCCGGACCGACGAGCCGCAGCGGGGCCTCCGGCCAGCGATGCCGCAGTTCCTCCCGGTCCGCCACCACCGCCAATTCCACGCCAAGCGCCAAAGCTGTTGCCTGCACGGAATCCACAAGCGCGGCGTCCCGCGTCACGAGCAAGGGGGCGGTACTCTCCAAGGTGTTCACACCTACACTGTGGGAACGCCACGGCCAGAGCCACTAAAAATCGATAACTCTGTGGATAACCCGATCCGCACAGCCCAACCCAGCGACCTCAGGAAGCGATGACCAACACCAACCCCCTGCCACCCGAAGCCCTCGCCTGGCTTGCCGTCTGGCCAGGCGTGCGCGGGCTGACCTTCGGGAGCAGCCTGCTGCCCCGTCGTCTCGCCGAGGCAGGGCACACGATCTTCGCCATGGCCCACACCACCAGGGAGATCGGTCGGCTGCGGGCTATCGAAGGCATCACCCCCGTGTGGGCACGTGCCGAGGCCATCCCCGTCGACCCTTGCCAGTTCGACGTGGTTTTCACCCACCAGTCATTCCACCTCTTCGATGCCGCCCCGACACTGAGCGAGGTGGCCAGGGTGTTACGTCCCGGCGGCTGCTTCTCGGCTTCCTACCTGGTGCGCGACGACTCCGTCCCGTGGGTCCGCCGTCTGACGGCGCTGCTGCGCCACTACGACCCCATGGCGATGCGTGGCGACTATGGGCATGACTCCATGGCGGCCGTCACCGCCTCGAAGTATTTCCCGGAGGTCGAGCACCGCGCCTTCCGGATCTGGCAGACCATCACCCTGGATGCCCTGCAGGATCTCGTCGCCGCCCAGCCCCTGTCTCGTCGCCTGTCGGAAACCCAGAAGCAGCGACTCTCCGAGGAGGTGCAGGAACTCTTCGATTCCGCCGTGCGCCCCGGCGACAACCTGCGGCTGCCGTTCCAGCTGCTGGGCTGGCGGGCTTGGGTGGATCACGACGAGTTAACCGCCCCCGTCTCCCTCCCCGATACCGGCATCAAAATCGACATGTAGCGTGCCCACGCTGAAGGGTGACTATGGTCGATGCGTAAGGTAGGACCACCCGCCCCCGCCGCTCGTCGGCTGGAAACGAAAGGAAGATGATGCCCCCCACCCCGTTCCAGCTGCTCCGCGACGCTCTGCTGGACTTCGTTGAGCGCGAGTCCGAGCTGGCCAAGGCCGAGATCATCCCGTCGGCGAAGCAGGCCGGCATCGGGTCGGCCTACGTAGCTGGCGCGTCGACTTTCCTGCTACACGCCGTCTGGATGCTGGTAGTCACGTTCGGCTTCGGCATCGGCTGGTTGCTCGACACCTTCACGGGCATCGGTCTGCTTGGCTCATTCACCTTGGGGTTCCTGCTGGGTGCGGTTGTCTCCTTCGCAATCGCCGCGGTGCTGGCGCTCCTAGCCCGCAAACGGTTCAGGCGTGTGAAGGCCCCGGAGGCCACCATCGCGGAGGCCAAGGCCACCTTCATCGCGCTGACCGACGCCGCCTCGGGCCAGGCGGTCCCACACCTACCGGTTGTCCTCCCCGAGTCCACGGCCCCGGAGCCGCAGGCCTAACCCCCGTCCCCCAGCGTTTAGTCGCGTAGAAAACGCTGGGGGACGGGAGTTTCGCGGGGCTCCCAGGAGCGCTCCCAACCAGCGACCCGCAGCAGGACGTCCAGTAGGTGGGCGGTCATGCCCCAGATGAACCAGTCGCCCAGCCGAAATCCCGGGCCCCGGTAGTCCCCGGGAATCGTCGCGACGACGCGGTGTTCGGGGGCGCTCAACTCGGACACCCGTAGTTGCAGCACATCCGCGACTTCCCCGCTGTTCACCGGCCGCAGCGGCTCGGCCTGCGCCCAGGAACCGACGACGGGGGTCACTTCGTAGCCGCTGACCGGCACCCAGGCCGTCGGCAGTGTCCCGAGCACCGTCACCAGCCCCGCGTCAAGGCCAACCTCTTCGTGGGCTTCCCGGAGCGCCGTCTCGGCTGGCGCCTCCCCCGGCTCGGCTCCGCCGCCGGGAAACGAGATCTGCCCGGGGTGGCTGCGCAACCCCCCGGCGCGCTCTGTGAACAGCACACACGGATCTGGTTCATCGCTCAGCAACATCAGCACCGCAGCCTGCCGGGTGTCGCCGGGCGCACGGCCGAATTGGCCTAGCCGGGTGATGGCGCCCCCGTCAAGCGCCGCCCTCAGAGAATCGAGCTGGGACACAAATCCTCCACGGGACATTCGGCGCACGCCGGCCTCCGGGCGTGGCAGATACGGCGGCCGTGCCAGATGATGCGGTGGCACAGGATCACCCACTCCTCCGGCGGAAACAGCCCTGCAACGGCCCGCTCAACGTCGTCGGGTTTGGTGGAATCCACCCAGCCGAATCGGTTTGTCAACCGGATCAGGTGGGTATCAGGGGTGATGCCAGGCACCCCAAAGGCGTTGCCGAGCACGACGTTCGCCGTCTTTCGACCCACGCCCGGCAGCGCAACCAGCTCTCCCAGGGTCCGTGGAACCTTCCCGTCATGCTCGGCCACGAGCATCCCCGACAGCCGGATCAGCGACGCAGCCTTGGAGCGGAACAGCCCGAGGCTGCTGATCAGCGCCTCGACGGCGTCCTGCTCGGCTTCGCTGAGCCGCTCGGCGTCCGGGAACCGGGCGAACAGTCCAGGCGTGACTTCGTTGACCCGTTTGTCCGTGGTCTGCGCGGACAAAACCGTGGCGACCAGCAACTCGAAGGGGTTGCGGAAGTGCAGTTCGCCATGGGCGTCGGGGTAGGTTTCGGCGAGCCGCTCCGCGATGCGGGCTGCGGTCACGCGAGTTCCGCCACCAGTTCCACCTCGACGGGGGCATCGATCGGCAGGACCGCCACGCCGACGGCGCTGCGGACATGTGGGGTACCGAAGAGCTCACCCAACAGCTCGGAAGCGCCGTTGGCCACCTGCGGCTGCGCGGTGAATCCGGGCGCGGAGGCAACGAACACCACGACTTTCAGGATGCGGGCGATCTTGTCGAGACCACCGGCCTGGTCGGCGACGGCAGCCAGCGCATTCAGGGCGCTTTGCCGAGCGGCTGCGGCACCATCGGCTAGCTCGACGGCGTCGCCGAGGCGGCCGGTGGCCGTCAGGGTGCCGTCCTTGAGGGGCAGCTGCCCGGAGGTCCAGACCTGGTTGCCCACCGTGAGGGCGGGCGTGTAGGCGGCCAGGGGTGCGGCGACGGCGGGCAGTTCCAGCCCGAGCGCGGCAAGGCGTTGCGACGGCGTACTCATGTCAGCCCACCGGCCGCTTGAAGTATCCGACAACGGTGTCCGGGTTCGGCCCGGGGGCGATGGCGACGAGCTCCCAACCCTCGGAACCGAAGTTGTTGAGAATCTGCTGTGAGACGTGGCTCAGGATTGGTGCGGTCAGGTACTCCCACTTGGTCATGGCCATAGCCTGCCACCCCCATCGCAGCCGCGACAACCGATCCCCAGCTACGAGACCGCTAGCTGGCGCGCGATAGCTGACCGTAGGTGGTCAGCACCTCCCGCCAGGACGTGATGTCGGGCCGCGTTCGCAGCAGGTGTCTTCGTTCCCGCTCCGTCATTCCCCCCCAGACCCCCCATTCGATCCGGTTGTCGAGCGCCTCGATGAGGCACTCCATCCGAACCGGGCATCCCATGCAGACGTTCCTCGCGCGTTTCTGATCCTTGCCTTCTGGGAACAGCGCGTCAGCCATGTCTCGACACTTGGCCTGAAGCGTCCACTCGCTTACATCCGCCAGAGACATCCATGCCCTCCCTCGCGCATCGATCCTTAGATGATTATCTGAGGCTAACGCATGAACTCGAAAAGCAAAAGTGCGGCAGGCGCGTCTCACAACGCCAGATGCCCCGCGGTGTGAACGCGACCCCAAGTGTTGTTAAAATCTCAATGAGCTGCCGAGGGGACGGCAGGTTCCATCCGGAGGGCACATGAGTACTCATACCAGCCGACGGGGTCAACGACCTGGGGGAGGAGCCGCCAGCCACCTCCACCTGACTGGGAGTTTCAGCCGAAAGGTTGACATCGATGCCACAGAACACCTAGTCAGAGCCGCTTTGGATCTAGTTTTTCACTAAGTATTCGTACTTAGATACGGGCAAGTCGGATACCCAGGGAATACAGGTAGTACCTCCTACCGAAATTCCTCCCAAGCCACCGCGCGATCCGTCACCCTGGAGGGACAGGAATTCGAACAGCCCTCGAAAGTCAGGGGCAGGGAGGACTCAAAGTGACCATCGTGCTCGACACCGCCACCCCGTGCGTTAAGTTCGCCTCGCTATTCCAGAACCCCTTGTTGGAGGAGGACACTCGCGTCGAGACCGCCGATCAGCGTCGCAACCAGGCCGCCATGATGGCGCGCGCCACCAGCCTCTGCGGTTCCTGCCCGCTCCGTGCCGAATGTCTCTCCGACGCTGTCGTGCACCACGACGTCGCAGGCATCGTCGCCGGCACCACCGAGTCCCAGCGCCGCGAAATCCGCGCCCGCCTCGGCGTGGAGGTCGATCCCATCGAACTCGATACCTACGCTGGCGTGAACTCAGGCCGGAGCTTCGATCAGGAGGAGATCCACCGCCTCCGCATGGCTAACCCGACCCAGCCCCTGTCGGCCATCGCGGCGCGCATCGGCTGTTCCGTATCCACGGTGAAACGCCACTTGCGCCGCGCCGAGGCCAAGGGCACCACCGTCCAGCCGCTCAAGCGCCCCAAGCCCACAAAGCAAGAGGTCATGGCCGTCGCCGCCCAGGTGCTCCATCCCGCCACCGAGGTCGCCTGACCTCTACGACGTCAACCGGGGGCCGCATGATGCGGCCCCCTTTTTAGAACCAACGGTTCAGTTCAGCGACGGTGCCCCCAGCGGCAAAGTCTCCGGTGATGTGGTCGGCGGCGGCCTTCACCTCGTCGGGGGCGTCCCCCACCGCGACGCCACGCCCGGCCCAGCGCAGCATCTCAATGTCGTTGTGACCATCACCGATGGCCAGCACATCGGCTGCGGACAGTCCGAGGTCGGCGGCAACGCGCGCGAGGCCGTGGGCCTTGTCCACGCCCAGCGGCGCAATATCCAGCCACGCCGACCACCCGATGAAATAGGACACCTCGTGCAGGCCGAGGGATTCGACCATCCGGTTGAAGGCCGCGCCGTCGCTGCCCGGGTCGCGCAGCACGATCCGGGAGACAGGCCGCTCGGCGAGTTGTGCCAAGGACTGGACGGTAACGCTGCCCGTCAGTTCCCCATCAGGAAAGGGTTTGGAAACTCGCCAGTCGATGCCGTCTTGGACGGCGAGCGTGACGTTCGGGGCGAGGCGGGCCACCTTCTCGATGGTGTCGGCCGGGTCGAAACGCTCCTCGTAGCGCACATTGAGGGGTGGGTAGTCGATGACCTGGGCGCCGTTGGCACACACGGACGGGCCGGGCGGCAGGCCGAGTTCCCTAAACAGGGTTTCGGTGCCAGGCCAGGCGCGACCGGTGGTCAGCACGACGGTCGCGCCTGCGTCGAGCACGCGCCGCACCGCGGATCGAACCTCATCCGGCAGGACGCGGGCCTGATCGACGAGGGTGCCGTCGATGTCGAGGGCCACCAGCTTGGGTCGAAAAGTCATCGTTGCTTCTCCTTGGGGATCCTAGGTACCGGAGCAAGCTTCCCACGGCGCACCAACACGGCCTGGTCGCCCAGGCAGCACATTCAACTACGGTTACGCGGTCAGAGCCGTCAGCCCGCCCAGGTAGGGGCGCAGGGCCTCCGGAACCCGCACGGAGCCGTCAGCCTGCTGGTGGTTCTCCAGCAGCATGATGATGATGCGGGTCATAGCGCACAGGGTTCCGTTGAGGGTGGCCACGTGCTCTGTTCCCGACTCGGTGCGGTAGCGGATGCCGAGCCGGCGGGCCTGGAACTGCGTACAGTTCGACGTCGAGGTCACCTCGCGGTAGCGCTGCTGGGTAGGCAGCCAGGCGTAGCAGTCGTACTTGCGGGCGGCGCTGAGCCCCAGGTCCCCGGAGGCGACATCAAGCACCTGGAACGGGATCTCCAGCTCAGTCAGGAACTCCTTCTCGAAGCCCAGCAGCTTCTGGTGCCAGGCCTCGGCATCCTCGGGCAGGCAGTGGACGAACATCTCCACCTTGTCGAACCAGTGCACCCGGAAGATGCCACGGGTGTCTTTACCGTAAGACCCGGCTTCGCGACGGAAGCAGGGGCTGAACGCGGCATACTGGCGAGGCAGCGTCGCCGGGTCGAGGATCTCGTCACTGTGATAGGCGGCTAGGGCCACCTCGGAGGTACCGACGAGGTACAGGTCGTCGGCAGGCAGGTGGTAGACGTCTTTCGCGGCCTGACCGAGGAACCCGGTGCCAGCCATGGCCTCCGACTTCACTAGCGCCGGCGGGAGCATGGGCGTGAACCCCCACTGGGCGGCCTTGGTCATGGCCAGGTTCAGTAACGCGAGTTCCAGTTGTGCCCCCACCCCGGTCAGCACATAGAACCGCGATCCGGAGATCTTCGTGCCGCGTTCCATGTCGATGGCGCCGAGCACCTCGCCGAGTTCCAGGTGGTCCTTCGGCTCGAAGCCCTCGGCGGCGAAATCACGCGGGGTTCCCACCGTCTCCAGCACTTCGCCGTCGTCCTCACCGCCGCGCGGAACCCCGTCAAGGACGATGTTGCCGAGCCCCAGCATCAGCTCATCGAAGCGCGCCGCGTCCGCCTCCGAGGCCTCCTGGGCGGCCCTGACGTCCGCTGCGAGTTGCTTAGTGCGGGCCAGCAGGTCGGTCTTCTCCTGCCCCTGGGCCTTGGGAATGCGCTTGCCTAGGTCCTTCTGCTCGGCACGGAGCTTCTCGAATGTGATGATCCCGGAACGACGTGCCTCGTCGGCGGCGAGCAACTCGTCAACCAATTCGACGGAATCCCCGCGGGCCCCCTGCGAGCGCCGGACGAGATCGGGATTGTTGCGCAGCCACTTTGGATCGATCATGGCACCTAAGACTACGCGGATTCCGTGACGTGGCTGGACAGGGTGGCCAGCCACCGCGCCGCTTCCTGAAAGTCGGCGTCGGCGAACCCGGCGCGGACATCCGGCGGCTGCGCATCCGCCCGTGGGTAGGAGCCGAGGAAGACGACGTCGCGGCAGATGCGGTGCAGGCCCAGCAGCGCCTCCGCGAGGCGATGGTCTGCCAGGTGCCCCTCGGCATCGATGGAGAAACAGTAGCTGCCCAGGAACGTCTTCGTGGGCCGGGACTCGATACGGGACAAGTTCACCCCACGCACCGCGAACTGCTGCAGGATCTCCAGCAACGCGCCCGGGTGGTCCTCGCGCATGTAGGCGACCAGGGTGGTCTTGTCGGCGCCGGAGCGCGCTAGGACTGTGCCAGGCGGGGAGACGACGACGAAGCGCGTCACCGCCCCCGGGTTGTCCTCAATCGAGTGGGCAAGTTCGTCGAGCCCGTAGAGCTGCCCCGCGATGCGGGCGCAGATAGCCGCGTCGTACCTCGACTCCGGGTCGGCTACCTCCCGGGCGGCTCCCGCCGTCGACCCAGCCTCCGTGACCTGCGCGTCGGGGATCATCGTCGCCAACCAGTCGCGGCACTGGGCGGCGGCGTGACCGTGCGTCAGCACTGAACGCACCGCGTCCAGCGAGGTGCCCGGCCGCACGTATAGCCCGAACTCGACGGGGATGACGATCTCGCCGGTGATCCGCAGGGGGTCGCCGTCGGCCAGCTTATCCAGAGTCGCCGAGACCCCGCCCTCGACGGAGTTCTCGATGGGCACGACCGCCGCCTCGATCTGGCGACTGCGGACCGCGTCGAGCGCCTCCGCGACACTAGCAAACGGTATACCCTCTTTATTCGTGATGGTTTGAAAGGCTTGATGGGTGAAGGTTCCCGCGGGGCCGAAGTATCCAAGCACCGCCACACAGTAGCGCGCCACGCTCACCAGCCGTGTCCAAATTCCTTGGTGGAGTTGACCCCTTGTGGGCATAAGGTCAGTGTCAAGTCCCCACCCGACTGGAAGGTATCGTCAATGGCCCCCGAGCACGCGGACAACACCGCGATGGCCAAGGCCGCTGGCCAGGTCGAGGCCAAACATCAAGAGATCTATGCCCTTCAGCAGCGGCTGCAGCGTCAGCTGCCGGACCTCGCCGCCCACCTAGGGGTGAGCGAGTTCAACACCTTTCAGCACGACTACAGCCAATTCGACTCCGAGATTGAGTGGGTCAAGCAGGGGCTTGACATGGTGCACGCCAGCCTGACCGGCCAACCGCGGGTCCCCGACCCGCCCAGCCGCCGCCCACACGACCCCCCGGCCGCGCACCAGGCCTACGAGCCGGACCCAATCCCCGAAGGCGTCTCCCGCCTCGCCGACGCACAGGCCGAGCTAAACGGGCTCCTAGCGGTCCTGGGAAACGAACTGTCCGGGTCCATGGCGGAGTGGAACGACGACTCCCGCACGGCCTGGTCGGCCGCCCAGCACTCGTGGGCCGAGTCGTCGCGCCGCCAACAGGCGATCGTCTATAACCTGCCCGGGGCCCTGCGCCGCGCCAAACGCTGAGCGGGCCTAGAGATCTGCCCGCGACTCCTGATGCGCAGCGAGTAACCGCTGGGCGTTCCAGATTCCGCTGCGTTGCCAATCCCCGCGATGCGGCTCCCCCAGCGCCTCCGACAATTGGGCGAGGTATTCCGCACGCGGGATTTCGACGACCCCCAGACTGGCTAGATGCGGGGTTTGCCACTGCACATCGAGCAGGCTCACGCCCAGACGCCGCAGTTCCGCGACGAGTCGGATCAGCGCCACCTTCGAGGCGTCCCGGCCCAGTTCCGGGTGGTGGAACATCGACTCGCCTGCGAACAGGCCACCGATCTGCACCCCGTAGAGCCCACCGACGAGGCGTCCCTGCCCGTCCCACGTTTCGATGCTGTGGACATAGCCCGCCTGGTGCAGGGCCGTGTAGGCGAAGGCGATCCGGTCATCGATCCAGCCATCTTCCCGACTCGGATCACTGCACGCCGCCAAGACGTCGGGGAAAGCGTGGTCGGCGGTGGTGGTGTAGCGGGCGGCGGTCTTGCGTAACGACCGGGCGATTCTGAGGCCGTCGAGGGGCAGCACGCCGCGCCGCATCGGCGACCACCATCCCATCCAGCCGTCCAGCGGCATGGGGAAAACGCCACAGCGATAGGCCACGAGGGCCAAGGCCGGGTCGAACTCGTCGCTGTAGCCGATCAGGTCGGAGCTCGGCCAAGTCTCGGGTGGGCCAAACACATTGTCGAGCACGGGACCTAGTTTGGCAGGGTCACAGGTCGCGTGCCGGGGAGAGGCCGAGATCCGGGCTGACTTCGGAACGGGCCTGTCTCGTGCCAAGCTTGATCCTGGAGGAGACATGAACGGCAGAAACGACGAGGTGGCGAGGGCGGATATCACCGCTGATGCCTTCCACCAGTTGCTGGAGCTGGCTATCGAGGGACGCGGGCGACTTGCCGGGGCGAAGAAGGCCGCGCAGCAGCATCTGAGGCAGCGCCGCGACCCTGAGATCGCGATCCGAAGGCTGGCGAACCAGCACATCGCCCTGGCCAGCGGCCAAGGGTTCGCGACCAACTGGGGTGGGTTTCTGGTGTCGCTGGTCACGGTGCCCGCGAACCTGGCGGCAGCGGCCTTCGTGCAGGCGCGGGCCGTCTCAGGGATCGCGCACCTGCGCGGCTACGAACTGAGCGACCCCCGGGTCCGCACCGCCATCCTCATGGTGATGCTGGGTCCCCGCAGCTCGGCAGCGCTGATCGCGGCGGGCGACCTGCCCAGTTCCGCGGCCGCCGTCGCCACCGCCCCCGCCTTCGACCCCCAAATCGACGCGCGTGTCACGCGGGCGCTGCGAGACCAGGCCATGAACTACGTCGGCGGCAAGCGGCTGGGGGTATTCCTGGCGAAGAAGGTTCCGTTCCTGGGCGGCGGGGTCGGCGCGGTCGTCGACGGCTGGT
>JAUNKK010000155.1:1484-4511 GCA_030532825.1 Propionibacteriaceae bacterium | reverse complement strand
TCTCGCTGATCTTCTCGGCGCGGACGGTGGCGCGCAGGTCATCCAGTTGCACCTGAAGCGCTGCTCGGGCCTGCGGGGAGGCGTGCCGCAGCCGCCCCTCCAACTGCTTCACCCGCGGATCGGCCGCCGTGCGTTTCGCGACATCTCCCGCGAACACGACCGCTGCCGCCGGGGCCCCGCCCAGCACCGATGCGAACGACCCCTCCAGCGCTAGCACCGTCATGTTCGGGTTCAACTGCTTGCTGAACACCACGAATGCGCCGCCGTGATAACGGGAGATCACCACAAACACGATCGGGCCGTCGAAGTTGACGATCGCCCGCCCAATCTCGGCGCCGTACTCCAACTGCAGGTTCCGCATCGACTCCGGCGATCCGTCGAAGCCCGACAGGTTCGCCAGCACCACCAGCGGCCGGTTCCCTGAGGCCGCATTGATGGCGCGCGCCACCTTCTTGCTGGACCGCGGGAACAGCGTCCCCGCCGTGTACATGTTGGGGCCGTCGGTTGGCGGGAACCCGGCCCGGGCAACCGGCTTTGACTCGATACCGATGAGGCACACCGAATGGCCGCCCACCCGGGCATCCGTCACCACTGCCGTTTCCGCGTCGGCCATCCCAGCCCAACGCTCAACGAGGGGCCCGTCGGCGTCCACGACGGCGCGCAGCACGCTGCGGATATCGAATGGCTTCTTCCGGTCCGGGTTCAGTTCTGCCGAGAAGATCTGCCCCACCGTCGTGAACTCCGACCCGGGCAGCTCATGCGGCGACGACGACACGTCACGGTCGCTGGGATCCGTGGTCTCGGCGCGCCGTACCCGAGCCTCGCCCGGCGCGACGTAGGTGGCGTCGTAGTGCGACATCAGCACCTGGAACGCGCCCGACAGGTCCTGCGCCCAATACTGGGCCTGCCCGTTGGGGCCCATCACCCGGTCATAGCCACCGATGCCGAAGTTGTCCTCCGCCGACACCCCGCCCGAGTAGTCGAGTGACTGCTTGCCCGTCAGCACCATCGCGGAATCCGGTGTCATCACCAAGATGCCGCGGGTGTGCATCAGCATTGTTGCCTCCGCCGCCCAATACGGCTGCGCGCCGACGGTGATGCCCGTGATCACCATGTTGATTTCGCCCCCAGCCTGGGTGAACTCGACGATCCGTTTGAGCGCGGCCCCGACCCAATCCATGTTCTCCGTGCCAGAGGTCATCGACACTCGCGCCCCGGAACTCAGCGCATACCACTCAACGGGCACCCCCAACTCTGCGGCCAAGTCCAGCGCCGCGATCACGCGACGGCACTCCGCCTCCGCCAGCGCCCCAAGGCCCTTCGTCGGGTCCCCGGCCAGAATGACACGGGTGACCCCCTCGGGATGCAGCGCCGTCGGGGTGGTGACGCGGGCGCAGATGATGCCCGCCGTGTTGCGGCCGAAGGGACGATCAACCGGCACCAGACGGTCACCGTCGAGGTCCAGTTCAACGACGCTGCCGCCGTTACTGGTCAAGGAACCCGCCAGCTCGTACGGATACACCAGCCCGCGGCTGCGCGCCCGCAGCACCTTGGCCCGGTAGTCGTCGATGGGCTGCAGCGGCTCCGTGAACGGTTCCTGCACATCGATGCCGACCTGCCCAGACAGCAGCCGGTGGAAGCGGACGGCCAGTTCCCGTGGCCCACCGTCGACCAAGAAGGTGCCGTGCACCACCACCTCCTCAATGCCCGTGGCATCGGTGAGGGGTGTGATGCGATGCTGCAGCTGGCGGGCCTCGTACGGGTCCAGGTCCAACGTCGGCCACACGTGCACCCAGACGTGGTTGAGGTCTAGGTGACTGTCGGGTTTCCGGGCGCGACGAATCGACTCCAGGCAGCGTTCGACGGCGCGCTCCACGTAGGGCACGGCCACGAGACGCCCACCGTCACGCACCAGGGCCTCTTGCCGAACCTGCGCCATCGCGATGAGCCGGTGGTCGGCGGGATTGGCCTTGGCGCGGGCAGAGATGAGCAGCACATCGTCGGGGGAGGGGAGCCGCTCCAGGGTGAACTCGCTCAGCCGCCACAGGTCGAGGCGACGAGCGACCATCGGATGGTGGTCACGGATGACAACGTCCTCCACTAGACCCTGGCCGCGACGCAGCGTCACATAGGTGATGGAGCCACCCGGCCCACACAGCGCCACGACGACCCGACGCACCACCTGCGGCACCCAGGCGGCCAGCTGGGCGCGCAGATCGGGTTCGTCGCCGTCGTGAGCCAGGTACAGCTCGACGACGCAGCCCCCGCCCGGATCGGCGAGGCGTTCCGTGACCAGCGCCGCGATCGGGCCGTCGGCGCCCAGCTCGTCGCTGGAGCCCGTGGTGGAGATCAGTTGCGTGCGGCGGCCATCGACGGTGAACTCCCCCGTCAAGACGGGGCGGTCAGCGACCTGCTCGACGTGCGGGTCGAGGCCGAACGGCTCGTAGTGCTTGCGGGCGACAACCTCCAGCATCGGCTCCGGCCCGCGAATACCCTCAGCCAGCCGCTGCGCCAGCGTGACGTCGTTCTTCTCCGGGACTGCGACGAGCCGCGCGATGCCCTCCGCATAGCCGGGACCGGCGGGGTCGGCGGCTAAGCGGGCCACGTCGTCGCGCATCTCCGCCCAGATACGGGCGCGCTCCGCCTGCACAACAGGCTCGTCGAACCAGCGGAACCGGACGGAACGCGCCAGGTCCCCCAGGAAGGCGTGACGCAACTGCGTGGCCTGCTTGAGCCGCTCCAGTTGCAGCCGGGTGAGGGCCGCCAGGTCCCCGGTGGGGGCAGGTTCGGTGAGCCAACGCTCCAGCAGCCCCCGGATCAGGTCCAGTGCGACGCGGTTGTCCCGCTGCGCCAGGAAGATGCGGAACACGGCCTCCTCCAGTTGCGGGCTACGCTCCAGGGTCTCGACGCCGTAGTGCCCGAGCGCCCGGGCAAGCCGGTCCACGAACGTCGCAGGAAGACCGGCCCGGGACGCGTCCAGGGTGGTGAGGAAGGTGTGGACGTACTCGCGGTCCGAGTGGATGCGCA
>JAUNKK010000155.1:0-1384 GCA_030532825.1 Propionibacteriaceae bacterium | reverse complement strand
CGGGTGCGATCAATCCAGGAGGTGTCCGCCCAGCGCACCCCCGGGGCGCCGACGATCTCCGGCTGGTCCAGCAGGTCCAGCACGAACGACTTGTTGGTGGCGCCGCCCGCGATGACGACGGTGGTGTCGGTGAGGGCGCGACGCAGCCGGGCCAGGGCCTCGGCGCGGGTGCGGCCGTGGGCGATGACCTTCGCGATCATCGAGTCGAAATCCGCCGGGATTTCGTCGCCCTCCGAAACGCCGGTGTCGATGCGGATGCCCGGGCCGGAACCGAACGACAAGCGTTCAATGCGGCCTGGGGCTGGTGCGAAGTCGCGGTCTGGGTCTTCGGCGTTGAGCCGGGCCTCGACGGCGTGCCCGGCCTCCATGGGACGCTCGCCGAGCGGCAGGCCCGCGGCTACCCGCAGCTGGGCCTTGACCAGGTCGAAGTCGCACGTGACCTCAGTGATGGGATGCTCCACCTGGAGGCGGGTGTTGACCTCCAGGAACGCGAAGGCCTGTTCGTCGGGCTGGTACAGGAACTCGACGGTGCCGGCGCCACGGTAGCCGACGGCCACTGCCAGCCGCTCGGCCGCCGCGCGTAACTCGTCGCTTTGTTGCGGGGTGAGCAGCGGCGACGCGGACTCTTCGAGCACCTTCTGGTTGCGGCGCTGAACGGAGCAATCGCGCACCCCGAGGGCCCAGGCGGTGGTTCCGTCGGCGATGAGCTGGACCTCGACGTGGCGGGCGCCCGTGACAAGCTGCTCCAGGAAGACGGTGCCGGACCCGAAGGCGCGGTCGGCTTCGTCCCGGGTGCGCTGGTAGGCGTTGGCGAGCGCATCGGGGGAGTCGACGCGCCGGATGCCCCGCCCGCCCCCACCGGCCGTGGCCTTGAGCATGAGGGGGTAGCCGATGCGTTCGGCGGCTTTTAGGGCGTCGTCGAGGGTATCGACGCCACCCCCGGACCAGGCGGCGACGGGGACCCCCACCTCCTCGGCCAGAAGCTTGGAACCGATCTTGTCGCCGAGCCGTCGCATGGCCTCAGGTGTAGGGCCGATGAACGTGATCCCCAGCGACTCCACCAGCTCCGCGAATCCGGCATCCTCGGCAACGAAACCCCAACCGACCCATACCGCGTCAGCGCCGGCCTCGGTCAACACCTGGGCCAGCAGCTCGTGGTTGAGGTAGGGGCGTGCCTCGGCGGGGCCGAGCGGGTAGGCCTCGTCCGCCTCGCGGGCGAACTTGGCCGTGCGCTCCGCGTCGGTATAGAGGGCGATCGTGCTGATGGGCTCGGCCTCGGATTCCGCGTTGAGGTCGCGGACGGCGTGGATCAGGCGCATGGCGGCCTCACCGCGGTTGACGATGGCGATGCGTCGGAACACGGAACCTCCTGACAACGGTTTCG
>JAUNKK010000154.1 GCA_030532825.1 Propionibacteriaceae bacterium | reverse complement strand
GGGCCTAGGGCCTTGAGCTTGTTTGGGTTGCGCACCAGATAGAGGCGCGCAATCCGGCCCTCGACCACGCCGAGCCACACCACCCCATCCACCCGCACCACCAACGCGTCGGCGTGGTTGAGACGCTCCGGGGTTATGGTGAAGCGGCCCGCGAACTTGACACCCAGCCCAGCCAGGAAGCGGGCCACCTGCTCGGCCCCGACAATCGCACGCCGGGCAGCGGCAATCTGGCCTCCGCCGTCGGAGACGAGGGTGGCGTCGTCGGCGAGTACCTGGGCGTGAGCGGCTACGTCACCGTCGTGGACGGCGGCGAAGAACCGCTCAACGAACTGCCTGGCGTCGGCGTCGGGGTGCTCGAACCGAGGGCGGCGGGCGGCGGCATGCGACCTGGCCCGAACGGCGGCCTGACGCACCGCAGCCGGGGTACGGCCCAGCATGTCGGCCACCTCATCGAAGCTGAAGGCGAACACGTCGTGCAGCAGCGCGGCCCGCTCCACCGGAGAGAGCAACTCCAGCGCCACCAGCAACGCCACCTCCACCTCCTGGGCACGCTCGACGGCGACGTCGGCGCCTTCGCCGGTGAGGATGGGTTCGGGTAGGTAGGGGCCGATGTAGTCGACGCGGCTGGCGCGGAGCCGGTCGATGGCGAGGTTGGTGGTGACACGGGCCAGGAGGGCGCGGGGGTCACGGACATCGGGCGTGGCCCACACCTTGGTCAGCGCCTCCTGGGCGATCTCCTCGGCGTCGGCCCACGATCCGGTGAGGTCGTAGGCGAGGCGGAGAGCCAGGTTGCGGTGTGCGGAGGCGTCGGTCATCTCGGTCCTTTCCCCCAGGCGATGGGGCCATAGGCGCGGCTGAAGCGGGCGGGCACCACCCAGGCGGCACGGGAGATGAACTCCTTCCCCAGCCCGCCTGCCCGGCCGGTCAGCGCCCGGCCGGAGGTGGCGCCGTCGGGGCGCAGGAATTCGTAGATCCCGTCGCCGCGACCCAGGGAGACCACGCGCTTGTCGTAGCCGAAGTCGAGCGGCTTGACCTCGCGCCCGGCGAGGGTGGCGAGGATCGCGTCGGCAGCGGCCGCCCCCATGGGCATGGCGGAGGCACACCCGGTGCGCAGCCAGTCACGGCCGGCTATCCGGGCGGCGTCCCCGGCCGCCCACAAGCCAGGAATCGGGGTGCCGTCGCCATCGAGAACGCGCAGGTGTTGGTCGACGGCGGTAGCGAGGGGCTCCGACTCGGGGCCGGTGGCATCGATGCTCAGGTCGGCGCCGCTGGGGGTGCGGCTGAGTTCGACGCCGAGGCCGTCGAGCCGGGCCAGCAGGTGGTCCTGGGCTTTGGGCGCGAAGGAGTCGCCCGGTGTTGCATGGTGAATCAGGCGGACGTGCAGTTCGGGCCGCGCGGCCGCGATCTCGGCAGCCGTCTCGATGCCCGTCAGCCCGGCCCCAATGATCTCCACGCTCCCCGAGCGTAGCCGGGCCAGCTCGTCGCGCAGAGCCAGCGCGCCTTCCAGGGAGTCGAGGGCCCGCGGCTTGGCGACTCCCCGGCCGCAGGCGACGAGCACGTGCTTGGTCGACAGTTCCCGGTCATCGGCCAGCCGGACCCGGCCGGGCGCGACGTCGACCACCTCCCCCGTCACCAACTCCGCCCGCCGGTGGAGGCGTCGCCGGATGGGCTGAGCCACCCGGTCGACGTCGCGGGTGCCGGCGACGAGCTGGTGGAGGCGGATCCGGTCGACGGCACGATCACGTCGGTCGACAAGCAGCACCCGGGCGCGCCGGGCCATCCGGTTGGCGGCAAGCAGGCCGGCATACCCGGCCCCGATCACGATGACATCCATGCCCATACGACGATCCACCCCCGCCGGATGTGACAAGGCTGGGCAACCAGGTTGAACCGAACCCCACCATGTGTGACACTTGTGACATCTGACGGGTATCGCAGAAGGAGAGGCGCATGAATACACTGACTGTCCCCGCTGGCGCGGCTGGTGAGACGACGCTCCGCCCCCTGGATGAACTCGCCAAGACCCTCCCCGAGGGAGCAACCCGCGACGCCGTCGAAGGACTCACAGCAATGCTGCGCGACGGACGTGAGGTCATCATCGCCGGGGCGGACGATTCCATCACACCAAGCCAGGCAGCCAAGATCCTTGGCGTTAGTCGCGCGCACCTCTATAAGATCCTTGATCTCGGCGCTTTGCCGTTCACGGTCGTTGGAAATCGGGATCGTCGCATCGCAATGGCGGATCTACGAGACTACCTAGCCAAGACGGAACACCTCCGGCGTCATGCAGCGCGTGGGTTCGCGCAGACCCACCAGACTCGCGCCCTAGCCATTGACGAGATGTAACCTTTGCTCATGGGATATACCCGCCGCGTGACCCTGAGATGCCTATGCGACGATCTCGACGCGGATTGGTCCAATGTCTCTGAGCAACGAGCGTTTCGTGAGTTGCGGGTTGCCGCTTCCTCAAACGAGCCGGACAGTCGGATTGCATTGGCCTTAGAGAATGTCCCGACCACCGCCCGCGCCGCGCACCCACTCGTGGATAGCTTCTTTGCAGCGTTTGCCAGCGATAACCCGGGCATACTGCGACCCACCATCAGTGGTCTATCCAACCCGCACTGGTGGAAGCAGAAAACCGGACGGTGGCGGGGCGCTGCAACCGATGCCGCCTTTCTCGGAGAGGGAGAAGTCTGGCTCTGCGCAGGTGGGCGCCGCGCCGATGGTGATGATCGAGACTTCTACAACACCTTCGCGGGACTACTGGAGGCCTCGGGAGTTGAAGCGCTTCTCTTCCCCGCGAGGAGGACCGGCGAGTCCAAGAGGTGGAAGCCAAGTGCCTCAGGCGCGACGCATGGTTGGAGCAACTGCGTCTCTCAGTGCTCCTATGCCTCGCGGAGGTAGATACTAGGGCTGAACGGCGTTCCTTACACGTTCCATCGCCTTCCCCAGAGTCCCCTGAGGTGCCACTACTGCATATCGAGTTTGAATTGGAGCGCGAAGCTGATTCAGATGATCAGCTGATCGAACTCCTCATGCTCGTGACCACTCAAGATCACTCAAGGCCGCAATTGGCCCGGCTCGCTCGCGAAACCACCCAAAGCGTGTTGGAGCCCGTCGTGGACTCGTGGCGCGTTCTCCCGGGACCGGGGATTACCGAGGTCTGGTCGGTGTTGCTTTCGCAAGAGACCCTGGCAAATTGTCACGCGGCCAGTAGTATGGGCGCACTCCCAAGACATCTCAAGAAGAGCTGTCCCGTGCTCGGGCTTCAGGCGCACTATGCCCGCAGAGAACGCATCGTCCATGCCATTGTCGAGGGGGATCCCGTCCGTGAGCTCTGCGGCCAGTGGTTCGTACCGACAGCCAACCCTGATGATCTTCCCCTATGCCCTACCTGTCATGCCAAGCATGCGGAACTACCTCGCTAGGGCGGTGGGGAGGGCCCCATGGGCGAAGCGGTCGTGTGGCCCGCACTTGAAGGTCGGCCACTGTCTCACGGGCCTGTGGATAGTCAGTTGCAGGGGCCGTGCGCTACGTCGTAGCGTCCCTGCATGCAGAGCTTGCCAACCGACGTGGTGATCACGACCACACCTGAGCGCATAGCACTTGCGCGCCGAACGCACCTGACGCAACCGCTGACCCTGCTCGTGCCGTTCACAGCAATCGTTGCATTCGTAGGGCTGCTGTGGCGGACGGGGGGCGACCCTCAGCTCATGCTGATACTGTGGATCGTCGTCGGTTTCCTCGGCCTCTTGGTTTACGTGAGCGCGCTGGCCATGCAACGGCCGCTGCGTAAGGCGATGCGCTGCATAGCGGCCGACGGCCAGACCCAACTCGTCGTCAGCGACAGCCAGTTGCGGATCGCGGACGTCGCAATCCCGTTGGACCGAGTCACCCTGGTCGCCGCCTTGCTCCCCGCCGAGGACATCGGACCAGTCTTCCGTGGCGGCTTTCTGTCCGGCACGAGCAATGGTCTTCGTCTCGGGCGACTAATCACTCGCAATCTGCGCAGTCAAGGGGCGGACAGCGAGATCACGCTTGGCGTGGGGATTGATCTGTGCTCCAGCATTGATGACCCCAGGGGGTTCGTCCACGCCCTCGACCAGACCGCCAGCCACGATCCGGGTTGGATCGAGATGCCTTTTGGCGCGTTTCAGGGCATCGCCGAACTGGGCCGCGTCCTCGATGCTCTCAGGCAGCACTCCCAAGGCCGATTTCCGGTGATCGCGACCACTGACGGCTGGGAGTACCCCAAGCTCATGGAAGCAGCACGCGAGCCGCGTCACGAAATCGCTAGGCGAATCGCCACAAGGTAGCTTAGGCGGACCTGTCGGGTGAGGCGCGGGAAAACCATCCCGTTTGTACCGCGTCATCGCACGTTCCACCATGTCTTGGGCAACACCGCAGTGGCGCTACTCGGCACCGCCGTCGCGTTCGTCACCGGCACCTAGCCCTGCTGCGCCCGGGCGACCTGCTCGGTGGACGCCCAGCCCGCCAGGTCGCCCCTGTTGATGGCCAGGGCGA
>JAUNKK010000024.1 GCA_030532825.1 Propionibacteriaceae bacterium | reverse complement strand
CCGCCCACGAGACGCGCTCCAGCATCTCCTGGGTGACGGCCTCGTCGCGCTCGGCCCGCAGCCGCTCCAGCTTCGCAATCTGCTGCTCGCGGACCGCGCGGTTGTCGACCTTCAGCACCTCAAGCTCGTCCTCTTGATCGAGGGTGAACTTGTTGACGCCGATCACCGGCTGCCGACCGGAGTCGATGCGCGCCTGGGTGCGGGCCGCGGCCTCCTCAATGCGCATCTTCGGGATGCCCTGCTCAATGGCCTTCGCCATGCCACCGGCCTGCTCAACCTCCTGGATCCGCTCCCAGCCCTTGCGGGCCAGCTGATCGGTGAGCTTCTCGACGTACGCCGAGCCAGCCCACGGATCCACCGTCTTCGTGGTGCCCGATTCCTGCTGGATGAACAGCTGGGTGTTGCGGGCGATCCGGGCGGAGAAGTCCGTAGGCAGGGCGATGGCCTCGTCGAGGGCGTTGGTGTGCAGCGATTGGGTGTGGCCCTGGGTGGCGCCCATGGCCTCGATGCAGGTGCGCACGACGTTGTTGTAGACGTCCTGCGCGGTCAGCGACCAGCCGGAGGTCTGCGAGTGGGTCCGCAGGCTCATCGACTTCGGGTTCTTCGGGTCGAAGCCACGCACCAGACGCGCCCACAGCATGCGGGCGGCGCGCATCTTGGCGACCTCCATGAAGAAGTTCATGCCGATAGCCCAGAAGAAGCTCAACCGCGGCGCGAAAGCGTCGACGCTCAGACCCACCGACTCGCCAGCGCGGATGTACTCGACGCCGTCGGCCAGGGTGTAGGCCATCTCAATGTCCGCGGTAGCGCCCGCCTCCTGCATGTGGTAGCCGGAGATGGAGATCGAGTTGAACCGTGGCATGTTCGCGCTGGTGAACGCGAAGATGTCGGCGATGATCTTCATCGACGGCTGCGGCGGGTAGATGTAGGTGTTGCGGACCATGAACTCCTTCAGAATGTCGTTCTGAATGGTTCCGGCCAGCTGGGCAGGGGCGACGCCCTGCTCCTCGGCCGCGACGACGTAGAGCGCCAGCACCGGCAGCACTGCGCCGTTCATCGTCATGGACACCGACATCTGGTCCAGGGGGATGCCGTCGAACAGCTGCCTCATGTCGAGGATCGAGTCGACGGCCACACCGGCCATCCCGACATCACCGGCGACACGCGGGTGGTCGGAGTCGTAGCCGCGGTGAGTGGCCAGGTCGAACGCGATCGACAGGCCCTTCTGCCCGGCCGCAAGGTTGCGGCGGTAGAAGGCGTTCGACTCTTCGGCCGTGGAGAAACCGGCGTACTGGCGGATGGTCCACGGCTGGTTGACGTACATCGTCGCGTAGGGGCCGCGCAGGAACGGTGCGATCCCCGGGCGGGTCTGGAGGAAATCCAGGCCGTCAAGGTCGCCGTCACCAAACAGCGGCGGCACGAGGATGTGCTCCGGGGTCTGCCAGCCGGCGGAGTGCCCGACGGCGTGGAAGTGGCTGTCGAATTGCGCGCCCGCGTCCGCCGACAGGCCGTCACCCTGCAGCGGTACCGAACTGAAACGGGGAATGGTCATTGCTCAGGCCTCCAGCTTGTCCAGGGTGTTGGTCAGGAGTTCCACGACGTCCATGCCGTCGAAGACGTTGCCGTCGATGACGGCGTTGATCTCGGCTTCATCAGCGCCGAGTTCCTTCAACTGGCCGGCCAGCCGGATCTCCTGGGCGCCGGCCTCCTTCAGGGCCTTGGCGACGGCTAGGCCGTGCTCGGCGTAAACCTTGCCACTGGAACACAGGACGGCGATGGTCGTCCCGGCTTCCTGAAGCGCCTTCGCGAAGGCCTCCGGGTCCGTGCCCTCGGCGATGATCGTGTGAACGCCGCCGACATGGTACAGGTTCGACGTGAAGCCCTCCCGGGCGCCGAAGTCGCGACGGGTGCCGAGGCAAGCCAGCAGCACCGTCGGGATCTTCGAGGCCGAAGCAGCCCGGTCGCGCAGCGCCTCGAACACCTCGGAGTCGCGCACCAGCGGAATGCCCTGGTACTCGGGCGCCACCGGGCGCGGAGCGCGTTCCGGCTTCTTCTCCGTGTGGTTCGGGAACATCGAGACACCGGTCAGTGGCAGCTTGCGGGTGGCCAGCAGCTTCGCACGCGCCTCGTTGATCTCCTTCAGTTGAGCAGCAATGGTGCCGTCAACCAGCGCGGCCGCCATGCCTTCCTCGTCGAGCTTGCTGAACAGCGCCCAGGCCTGCTCACCCAGCTGCGCAGTCATGGACTCGACGAACCAGGCGCCGCCCGCGGGATCGTTGACCCGGCCCAGGTTGGTCTCCTCAGCCAGCAGCACCTGGGTGTTGCGAGCGATGCGGCGGGTCAGGTCGGTGGGTAGGCCAATGACGGTATCCAGGGGAAGCACCGTGATGGTCTCGGCTTGGCCAACGGACGCGGCGAAGGCCGAGATCGTGCCGCGCAGCACGTTCACGTAGGCATCATCGCGGGAAATCTCGCGTAGCGACGTAACGGCATGCTGCACTGCGCCACGCTTCTCCGGGGTGACGCCGACAACCTCGCCGACACGGTTCCACAGGGTGCGGAGCGCACGCAGGCGGGAGATGGTCACGAACTGGTCCGTGTTCGCGCTGACGCGGAACAGGATCTTGTCGAAAGCTTCGTCCGGGCTGAGGCCCAGGTCGGTCAGGGCGCGCAGGTACTCAACGCCGGTGGCCAGCGCGTAGGCCAGCTGCGCGACGTCGCCAGCGCCCATGGCGTCATACCGGGAGGCGTCGACGACGATCGGCCGCACGCCGGGGAACGGCTTGGCCAAGTCAACAGCCTTCGCGATGACGCTCAGATCCGGGGCGCCGCCGTTGAGGGCCGCGAAGCCGATCGGATCAATGCCCAAGCTGCCGGAGATGTTCTCCTTGCCAGCGGCCGCGAAGATCGCGGCCAGCGCCTCGGCAGCCGCCAGCTCGTCGGTGTTTGACGAGACATGCACGGGGGCCAGGTCGAACAGGACGCCGGCCAGGGCCTCTGCCAGCTTGTCCAGTGGCACCGCGTCGGGATCGACCCGCACCCACACGGCGGAGCCGCCGCGTTCTAGGTCGGTGTCGATGTCCTTGCGGGCTTCGGCGGCATCGGGGTTCTCAACCAGCTGCGCGATAAACCAGCCCTCGTCCATCTCTCCAATACGGACGGTGGTGCCTCGCGTGAAGGGGGCGACGCCCGGGAAACCGAGTTTCTCGACCCCATCCTCAATGGTGTACAACGGCTTGATCACCAGGCCGTCGACGGTCTTGCTGGTGAGGCGTTTATACGCCTGCTCGACGTTGAGTTCCTTGCCTTCCGGGCGCTTCCGGTTCAGGACCTTCAGCACCTCCTTCTCCCAGTCAGCCAGACTGGGAGTAGCGAAATCTGCAGCGAGACTGATCTCGGCCGCACTCGTTGGTTCTGCGCTCATCGCTCTCCGTCCAAATCCTTCCGACAAACCACGGCGGGGGGCGGGTTTGCCTGTTTCGGGACTGGTAGTCCTTGACCCCCTAACACTAGCCCAGATACCCGAGGTGCTGCCCACCGGGGCAGGAATGGTCGGACCTTTGACGGTTCAACCCCGGCGGAATTCAGAGTGCTGGCAGATAAGCGCCCCGCGGTTCAGCCGGCCCTTCCCCAGCTTTCGATGCGCCAGGCCCCGGGGACGCCGTTCAGCACGATCCATGACGTGTTGGCCAGCGGCGGCGCCTTTTCAAGACCGAAGCCGGGATCCTGGGTCAGGGTCCAGACCCGCAGCGCTGCACCATGGCTGACGAGGGCCGCGCAGGCGTGCCCAGCCCCCGCGATATGGGCGACGGCCTGGTCGAAGCGGGCGAGGAACTCCCGCGCGGTCTCCCCACCCTCCAAGCAAGAGTCCATATTCTCTAGGGACCAGGAGTTCAACTCGGCGACGTAGGCCGTCCAGTCATCGCTCATCTCCTCCACGCCCGCCGCGATCTCCTGGAGGCCGTCGACCACCTGGACCTCCAGCCCGCGGGACGTCGCCAGCGGGGCGGCCGTCTCCTGCGCCCGGGTGAGATGAGAGGCGTAGACCGCCTCGATGGGCTCGTCTTCCAGCTTCGGGGGCAGCGCCGCCGCCTGCGCCCGGCCCGTCTCCGACAGGGGCAACCCCGGATAAGCCGTGTCGAGCCTGTGCTCGACGTTCGCTTGGGTCTCGCCATGCCGGATCAGGAGGAGTCGCATGCCAAGAATCCTACGTGGGAAATGCCGGAATCCCGATGTCGCAAACCTGATGTCATGCCCCGAAACTCGGGGCTATCGCCCCTAAGCTAAGACGAGTGGATGCAGCAGATGTGATGCCTGACCTGACCGAAGTCCTCTACACCGGCGACCAGATCCAGGCGCGGCTGGCTGAAGTGGCCGCAGAGATCGATGCCGACTATGCGGGCCGCGACATCCTCCTGGTGGGGGTGCTCAACGGCGCCGTCATGGTGGTGGCCGACCTGCAGCGAGCCATGACCTCGCACGTCGAGATGGATTGGATGGCCATCTCCTCCTACGGCTCCGGCACCCAATCCAGCGGTGTCGTCCGCATCCTCAAAGACCTGGGCGTGGACATTGAGGGCCGCCACGTCATCGTCGTCGAGGACATCATCGACACCGGCCTGACGCTGAGCTACCTCATCAGCAACCTCGCCAGCCGCAAACCCGCCAGCCTCGAAATCATGACGATGTTCCGCAAACCCGGGGCCGCGAAGATGGACGTGCCCGTCAAATACGTCGGCTTCGACATCCCCAACGACTTCGTCGTCGGCTACGGCCTCGACTACGCGGGTCGGTATCGCAACCTCAGGGACTTGGCGATCCTGGCGCCGCACATCTACCAGTGACCCCCGGCCGGGACATGGACTCCGGCCGATAATGTAAGGCGGTTGGTGGCCGCTGGTAATCTTCCAGTGCCTGTAGTCCTTATCGAATCTAGGAACTCCGCCGTTGCAGAAAATCATGAAGAGCCCCATGGGGTGGTTGACGTGGATCATCCTCGTCATCCTCGTCGGATCATTGGCCATGCAGCTGGTCTCGGGATTGTTTGGCTTCAAAGACGTCCCGATGAATCAGGTGATGAGCGTTCTGCAGGGCGACGAGAAGCTCAAGCAGGTCATCATCACTGACGGTGAGCAGGTCATCCAGATCACCACCGAGGCCGGTGAACGCATCCAGTCCAGCTGGGTGGGTCGCCAGGTCGACACGTTCGTCGAGATCGTTCAGCAACGCGCCGCCGCCGGAACCCTGGACGAATGGGTCGCCCGGAACCCAACGCCCGGTTTGCTGTCGACGCTGCTCTACACGGGCCTGCCGTTCCTGCTGCTGATCGTCGGCTTCTTCATCGTGATGCGGATGGTCGGAGGCGGCGGGACGGGTGGCCCTTTGAGCTTCGGCAAGTCCAAGGCAAAGCTCGCCAGCAAAGATATGCCTAAGACCACGTTCAACGATGTGGCGGGGGTCGACGAGGCTGTCGAGGAACTCCAGGAGATTAAGGAGTTCCTGGCCGAGCCTGCGAAGTTCCAGAAGCTCGGCGCGAAGATCCCAAAGGGCGTGCTGCTCTACGGCCCGCCCGGCACCGGTAAGACGCTGCTGGCGCGCGCCGTCGCGGGCGAAGCGGGGGTGCCGTTCTTCTCCATTTCCGGTTCCGACTTCGTCGAGATGTTTGTCGGTGTTGGTGCTTCCCGCGTGCGTGACCTGTTCGAGCAGGCGAAGGAAGCCGCCCCGGCCATCGTGTTCATCGACGAGATCGACGCCGTCGGCCGCCATCGTGGCGCCGGCATGGGCGGCGGTCACGACGAGCGGGAGCAGACCCTCAACCAGTTGCTCGTCGAGATGGATGGCTTCGACGTGCGCGGTGGCGTCATCCTCATTGCAGCCACCAACCGTCCCGACGTCCTAGACCCGGCGTTGCTGCGCCCCGGGCGCTTCGACCGGCAGATCTCCGTGGAGGCCCCCGACCTGACGGGCCGCTCCCACATCCTCCAGGTCCACGCCGTCGGCAAACCCCTCGCGGAGGACATCGACCTGGACTCTGTTGCCCGCCGCACCCCGGGCTTCTCTGGCGCCGACCTGGCCAACGTGCTCAACGAAGCGGCTCTGCTGTCAGCACGCCTTAACCTCAACGTCATTGGGCAGCCGCAGCTGGACGAGGCCATCGACCGCGTCATCGCCGGCCCGCAAAAGCGCACCCGCCTCATGAACGACCGCGAGCGCCTCATCACCGCCTATCACGAAGGCGGTCACGCTCTCGTAGCGGCCGCGATGCCGGGCAACGACCCAGTACAGAAGGTGACGATCCTGCCCCGCGGCCGCGCGCTCGGTTACACCATGGTCATGCCGGACGACGACAAGTACTCCCAGACGCGCGGCCAGCTGCTGGACCAGATGGCCTACATGATGGGCGGGCGTGCCGCGGAAGAACTGATCTTCCACGACCCAACCACTGGCGCCCAGAACGACATCGAGAAGGCGACGAAGGTGGCGCGCGCCATGGTCACCCAGTACGGCATGAGCGAGAGCGTCGGCGCCGTTCAACTGGGCGGCGGCGACTCCGAGCCGTTCATGGGGATGCGCGGCGCCCAACCGTCGAAGGAGATCTCCGAGGCATCCGCCGCGCTGATCGACCAGGAGGTTGCCAAGCTCATCAACGCCGCGCACCAGGAGGCCTACGAGGTCCTGGTCGAGAACCGGGAGGTGCTCGACGAGTTGGTGCGGCAGCTGTTCGCGAAGGAGACCCTCAACAAGGCCGAGGTGGCGGAGGTCTTCAAGCCGTTGAAGCGCCGCGACAAGCGGCCCGCCTGGACGGGTTCGGAGCGGCGCGTCCCGTCGGCCATCCCGCCCGTCGAGGTGCCCCCGCCCGCCGAGATCCAGCCGGACGCCCTGACGCCCAAGCCGACGCCGCCCGCAGCCCCGGCCTCGGAGCCGGGCCCAGATCGCTGGGAGCCCCCGGGCTGGGCCCCGCCGGCGCCCGAGGACCGTCGATGACACAGGTCGACGCGCCCCGGATTGAGGCCGCGGTCCGGGAAATCCTCCTCGCGGTTGGGGAGGACCCCGGCCGCGACGGCCTGATCGAGACCCCGGCGCGCGTCGCCCGCGCATATACGGAGTTGTTCGCGGGCCTCAGCAAGGACCCGGCGGAGCTGCTGGCCACCACCTTCGACATCGACCACGAGGAGTTGGTGCTGGTCCGCGACATTGAGCTGACCAGCTGCTGCGAACACCACCTGCTGCCGTTCATCGGCGTCGCGCATGTCGGCTACATCCCCGGGGGCGGCAAGGTGACGGGCCTGTCGAAGCTGGCTCGCCTCGTCGACATCTACGCCCGGCGCCCGCAGGTGCAGGAGCGGCTGACGTCACAGGTAGCTGACGCCCTCGTCGAGCACCTCGGGGCGCAGGGCGTGATCGTGGTCATTGAGGCCGAACACATGTGCATGACCATGCGTGGGGTCCACAAGCCCGGCAGCAAGACCATCACCAGCGCCGTCCGAGGTCACCTGCGCAACGCCGCCACACGCGCCGAGGCCATGAGCCTCATCCTGGGCCGGTGAGGAGAATGTCGTGACCGTCGTCATGGGTGTGCTGAACGTCACCCCCGATTCCTTCTCCGACGGGGGCCGATACGCAACCACTGCCGCGGCCATCGCGCAGGGGGAGCGGCTCGCCGCCGAAGGGGCGGTCATCGTGGACGTTGGTGGCGAATCCACCCGCCCCGGTGCCGGTCGGGTGCCCGCCGACGAGGAGCAGGCCCGCGTCGTGCCCGTCATCACTGCCCTGGCCCGGCAAGGCATCGTCTGCTCCGTCGACACCATGCGCGCAGACACCGCCCGGGCCGCCGTTGAGGCCGGGGCCCGGCTCGTCAACGACGTCTCCGCCGGTCTGGCCGACCCCACCATGCTGTCCGCCGTCGCCGAACTGGATGTCGACTACGTCGCTATGCACTGGCGCGCCCCCTCCGATGTGATGCAGCAACACGCCGTCTACACCGATGTCACCGCCGAGGTGCGCGATGAACTCCTGGCTCGCCGCGACGCGGCCCTTGTGGCGGGTGTTGCGCCGCGGCGGATCATCCTCGACCCGGGCATCGGCTTCGCTAAGACCCCCGAGCAGAACTGGGAGTTGCTGCGCCACCTCGACACCTTCCAAGCACTGGGACAGCGGCTGCTCATCGGAGTCAGCCGCAAGCGCTTCCTGGGGGAACTGCTAGGGGGGCGGGACCCCGAAGGACGAGACGCTGCCACCGCGGCTGTCAGTACCTGGTGCGCCCTCCATGGGGTGTGGGGCGTCCGCACCCACGAGATTCCGGCTCAGCTGGACGCCGTTGCAGTAGGCCAGCGGCTTGGGGCGGCCCCGGACCGGGTAGTCTCGGCTCCACTGACGAGCGCGTGAGGAGGTGAAGGCCATCGACGCCATCAACATCACCGGACTAGCCGCCACTGGTTTCCACGGGGTGTTCCCGGAGGAGCGGCGCGATGGACAGCGATTCGTCGTGGATATTGAGTTGCGGCTGCCGCTGAATACAAACAGCGATAACCTATCCGACACCGTCAACTACGCAGCGGTAGCTGACGCGGTGGTGGCCCAAGTGAAAGGGGAGCCATGCCAGCTGATCGAGACCCTCGCCGGGCGCATCGCTGATAGCTGCCTGGCCTTCCCATCTGTCCAGCAGGCCAAGGTGACCGTGCATAAGCCCGAGGCCCCCATCCCCCACACATTCTCAGATCTTTCAGTCACGATCGTCAGGAGCAGCCATGAACAACGGTCCCCTTGATATCGACGTCGATACCCTAGGAAACCTGCGCCCCATCTCGAAGGTGGTGCTGTCCCTAGGGGCCAATGTGGGGGATTGTGCAGGCAACCTGAGTCGCGCCGTCGAATTGCTGGCGGAGACCCCTGATCTGATCATCGTCGACGTATCGCCGGTCTATCAGACGCGGCTCGAAGGCGATGGCCCGCCGCAGGACGATTTCCTGAATCTGGTGGTGGTCGCCGAGTCGACGCTGGAACCCATGACCATTCTTGATCGCGCCCACGCCATTGAGCAAGGATTCGGCCGGGCGCGGACCGTCCCCAATGGCCCCCGGACGCTGGATATCGATATCATCATGGTGGGTAAACGGGTTACGGAGGAAGAACTCGAACTGCCCCATCCACGAGCCCATAAGCGCGCATTCGTGCTGGTGCCTTGGCTCGATATCGACCCCCTCGGCGAAATCGCCGGTCAGGGTCCCATCGCGGAGCTTGTGAAACACGTGGATGTTTCAGGGGTCAGCCGCCGCGACGATATCGTGATCCCGAACCCCACACGCTCTTGACTTCCGCTCCGAAGCTGACTCCCACGACGACGCGCCAGGTCGTCATCGCCGCGCTGGCCGGGGCGCTGATCGGGCTCGTGGCTTTGAACATCTTCGACCTGCTCAAGTCGTTTCCGCCCGTGGTGCCGTGGAGTGTTCCCGTGTTGCTGGTGCTGCTGGCCGTGGCCGCCTTCGGCTACGCACGCACTATCCCGAAGCGCCTGGAAGAGCGCCGCTTGCCGCCGCGAGAAGCCGTTCGGGCTGTCGTGATGGCGAAATCGCTCATCGTGACGGGAGCGGTTCTGGCGGGTGGCCATGCCGTCTACGTCGGGCGCTGGATCCCCACCGTCGCAGCCCCGCTACCGGCTCAGCGCGTCTGGCTGGGGGCGGCGACGATCGTCGCCGCGGGTGTGTGTGCGTGGGCGGGTTGGGTGCTGGAGCGAGCCTGCATGATCGACCAGAATGGCGGCGACGAACCGCAGACGGGTGAGAGCGCTCCGAGCCCAGAAGCCGTATGACCATTAACCTTCGCCAATAAACCTGTCAACAAAAATGCAAGATCGGCGTTTTGAGGCGATCGTTTGTTACCACGAGCGTTAATCTGACCGCATGTCAGGTCGTCACGTTGAGAAGAATCCGCACGAGCGGGCAATCGCCATCACCATCCTGGCGGTGGGGTCGGCGGTGGTCCTCCTCTCGCTATTCGGCAGCATCTGGGCTGTGCGCGCTGGGGCTGTCATCGGCATCGTCATGGCCCTGGCCGCCGTCGCGGTGTCGTGGCTGGAGCTCAAGCGCGAACGCGCCGAGCATCGCGAGGAAATCAAGCGGCAGATCGCCTTCCGCATTGAGCAGGCCGAAAAGCACCATGCCGAATCCGTCGCCATGATCGACCGCTTCAACGAGCGGGCGCAGAACCTCAAGTCCATGATCGCGAAGCTACGCCGCCAGCTCGGCGCAGCGAACTCGGAGCTCAGCACCATGCGCGGCAATGCGGCTTGGCTGCGCGGTGAGGTCTCCGAACGCCAGGCCCGCATTGACTCCCTTGAAGCCAAGATCGCCGAACTGGAGGCGCGCCTCGTTGAGGCCGAGAAGGCCCGCGACGCAGCTCTCGAAGCCGCCAAGCAGTTCGAGGCGGAGAAAGCCGAGGCAGAGGCCGAGGCCTCCAAGGAGATCACGGTCGAAGCTGAGGCCGAAGTCAAGGACGAGGCCGAAGCCGAGGCCAAGGAGGAGGTCAGCAACGTGCTGGAGTTGCCCCGTGTGCCCAGCATTGAGGAGGCGGCTGAACTGTGGACCGGGGATGACCCGCCGACCATGGTCGACCTCTCCCAGCTCAACATGGCCCACTACGACGAGCCGCTGGAGAACGAGCAGAAGCCCGCCAGCAGCCGGACGAGGGCCCGCAAACAGGCCTAAAGCCGCGCGCTGCCGTCAGGGGGATCAGCACCTGACAGGTTCCCGCGCTAGCTCAACCCGTCCCCCTATTTGTCCAGGTCCCCGACGGCGTAGCCCACCGAGGCTACGGCGTCGGGGACCTGATGCATCTCCAAACCAACCAGCAGGGGCTCCAGAGCCGACACGTTGTGGAACGTTGGTGTGCGTAGCGCCACTCGCCACGGAGTCTGCCCACCGCGTGAAACCAGCAGCACTGATGTCACGCCCCAGGGCGCCTCCAACTCGACTATGTGCTCGCCCTCGGGGACCTTCAAGCGACGTGAGAGCCTCGTGGCAACGGGACCGCCCGGCAGCCCAGTGACCAACCGTCGAACCATCTTCGCACTCGCTGCGACTTCGTCGATCAAGACCTGAAACCGAGCCGTCACATCACCGGTGATTTGTAGGGGAGCCGCGACGAAAACCTCTGGCCAGGCCAGCAGTCCCTCTGTCCGTAGATCTAGGGAAAGGCCGCAAGCCCGGGCTACGGGTCCGGTCAGGCTGTACTGGCGGCACAATGCCGCGTCAGCGATGGCTACCCCGTCGAGTTCTCTGCGGCGCGCTGCAAGGGCTTCTGCAGCTTGTTGTGCAGCCGTTTCGGCGCGGACCAGGATGGCGTCTATATGAGTCAGCCAATCGCCGGTGACATCGGCCGCTAAGCCGCCCACTCGAACGAGCATCGGATGAACGCGATTACCGGAAGCTGCGGCCATGGCCTCGCGTAAGTCATCTACCACGGGCCACACAGAGTCTCCAAGATATGAAAGGTAACTTAGGTGGGAATGAATGCGGGCCAACTCGGCGAACAGCGTGCGCAGCCAAGTGGCTCGTGCGGGTGGTACCAACCCCATCGCTCTCTCGACTGCCAGAGTCAGCACCAACTCCCCTGAGGAACTAGCTAGCCAGTCGTGGCGATCGCCGAGCATGATCAGCGAGCGGTAGTCCCGGACTTCGAACAACTTCTCCGCTCCGCGGTGTAGCCAACCCGGCTGAATCTGAGCTTCCAGAATGCGCTCTTTCTGGCTTGTCAGCCAAAAAGACAATGCCCCCGTCTCGGTTGGGTGTCTAAGCCCTATCTGAAGGGGCTTACAGCCAGTCAGTGGTATTCCCCCGATGGACACTTTGCATACATCGCGGTTCATATCAACCTTCCCTCTTGTGGGTTTTGGGGTATTGTCTGCCTTGTCCCTGCCAAGCAACAAACTTGTGCTTCTTCCCGATTGAACAGGAGTTCCCATGGCTCGTGAGGTCCAAGTCTTCCTCAAGGATGATATCGACGGCACCGTCGCGGATCGCAATGTCACTTTCGCCCTCGACGGGGTTGAGTACGAAATCGACCTCAACGAAGGCAACATCGCAAAGCTGGTCAACATACTGGAGCCCTGGACCACGGCAGCTCGTCGCGTGCGCGGGTCCAAGTCGCGTTCGCGTCGCCGCGTGAACGACGGCCCCTCCACCAACGATGTCCGGGTCTGGGCGCGTTCCCAGGGCCACGAGGTCAGCGATCGCGGCCGCATCCCGGCCGCCATCATGGCCGCATACGAAGCAGCCCACTGACGCCAGAGGGCCGCTGACGGGGTTTTCCGTCGGCAAGGCCCGCAAGGGGGAAGGGCTAGCCGTCGAACCGGGGCGGGAGCTATGAGCTCCCGCCCCGGAGTTCGTTTTACCTCTATTTTGAGTGAGCATCTAAGCTGGGGTGAGCGGGGCCGACGCAACTTCGCCGCGCTCCGCAGGAGGAGATAGAGAATGTTCGAACGGTTCACCGATCGCGCCCGGCGCGTCATCGTGCTGGCGCAGGACGAAGCCAAGCTGTTAAACCACAACTACATCGGCACTGAACACCTGCTTCTCGGACTCATTCACGAGGGCGAGGGCGTAGCGGCCAAGGCTCTGGAACAGTTGGGCATCACCCTCCAGGCCGCCCGCGAGCAGGTCGTTGAGATCATGGGGCAAGGCCAGCAGGTTCCGACGGGGCATATCCCGTTTTCCCCTCGCGCCAAGCGGGTACTGGAGCTTTCCCTGCGCGAAGCCCTGCAGATGAACCACAACTACATCGGCACCGAGCACATCCTGCTTGGGCTGGTGCGCGAGGGCGAGGGTGTCGCTTCTCAGGTGATGTTGAAGCTCGGGGTGGACCTGAATCGGGTGCGCTCCACCGTCATCCAGCTTCTAGCTGGCTACCAAGGCAAGGAAGCATCCATGGCGGGTGCCCCCGAGGCTGGGCCGGAGAAGACCAGTTCTCAGGTACTGGACCAGTTCGGCCGCAACCTGACCCAGGCTGCCCGCGAAAACCGTCTCGACCCCGTCATTGGCCGCGTCAGCGAGATCGAGCGGGTCATGACGGTGCTGAGCCGTCGCACCAAGAACAACCCAGTACTCATCGGCGAGCCCGGCGTCGGCAAGACCGCCGTCGTGGAAGGACTCAGCCAGGCAATTGTCCGCGGTGATGTCCCAGAGACGCTGCGCGATAAGCAGATCTACACCCTCGACCTAGGGGCATTGGTCGCCGGATCCCGCTACCGCGGTGATTTCGAGGAACGCCTGAAGAAGGTGCTGAAGGAGATCAAGTCCCGCGGCGACATCATGCTGTTCATCGACGAGATTCACACGCTCGTCGGGGCCGGTGCCGCCGAGGGCGCCATTGACGCCGCCAGCATCCTCAAGCCCATGCTGGCCCGCGGGGAGTTGCAGACGATCGGCGCCACCACGCTCGACGAGTACCGCAAGCACATTGAGAAGGACGCGGCCCTGGAGCGACGCTTCCAGCCCATTCAGGTGGCCGAACCCTCTGTCGCGCTCACCGTCGACATCCTGAAGGGCCTGCGCGACCGCTACGAGGCCCACCACCGCATCACGATCACCGACGAGGCGCTTGTGGCGGCCGCCACCATGGCGGACCGCTACATTCAGGATCGGTTCCTGCCGGACAAGGCCATCGACCTGATCGACGAGGCCGGAGCCCGGCTGCGCATCCAGCGCATGACCGCGCCCCCGGACCTTCGGGAATTCGACGAGCAGATCGCGAAGCTGAAGGTGGAGAAGGACGCCGCCATTGATGCCCAGGACTTCGAGGCGGCCGCGCGGCTGCGGGACGACGTGACCCGCATCCAGGCACAGCGCGCCGAGAAGGAAGAGGCGTGGAAACAGGGCGACTCCGACATTCCCGCCGTCGTCGGGGAAGAAGAGATCGCCGTCGTGCTGTCCAGCAGCACCGGCATCCCGGTGTTCAAGCTCACGGAGGAAGAGTCCGCACGCCTGCTGCGCATGGAACAGGAGTTGGGCAAGCGTTACATCGGGCAGGAGGACGCCGTCAAGGCGCTGTCCCGGTCGATCCGGCGCACCCGCGCCGGCCTGAAGGACCCGAAGCGGCCCAGCGGCTCGTTCATCTTCGCCGGTCCCTCGGGCGTCGGTAAGACCGAACTCACGAAGGCGCTCACCGAGTTCCTGTTTGGTGATGAGGACGCCCTCATCACCCTTGACATGAGCGAATACTCCGAGAAGCACACCGCCTCTAGGATGTTTGGTTCCCCGCCTGGATATGTCGGATACGAGGAGGGCGGCCAGCTCACCGAGAAGGTGCGGCGCAAGCCGTTCTCCGTCGTGCTGTTCGACGAGATTGAGAAGGCCCACCCCGATATCTTCAACTCGCTGCTGCAGATCCTCGACGAAGGGCGCCTCACCGACGCTCAGGGTCGCGTTGTGGACTTCAAGAACACGGTGATCGTCATGACCACCAACCTGGGGTCCCGCGACATCAGCAAGGGCGTCAACCTTGGCTTCTCGCGGGCCGGGGATGAGGCCACCAGCTACGAGAAGATGAAGGCGAAGGTCTCCGACGAGCTGAAGCAGCACTTCCGTCCCGAGTTTCTCAACCGCGTCGACGAGATCGTCGTGTTCCACCAGTTGACCCAGGCCGACATTGAGCGGATCGTGGACCTCATGGTGGCGCAGATCGAGGTACGTCTGGCCGACAAGGACATGGGCTTGGAGTTGACGCCCGCAGCCAAGACCCTCGTCGCCCGCCGTGGCTTCGACCCGGTGCTGGGTGCCCGGCCGCTGCGTCGGGCCCTGCAACGCGACATCGAGGATGTCTTGGCCGAGAAGATCCTCTTCGGGGAGCTCTCACCCGGTCAGATCGTCCAGGTGGACGTTGCCGACGAGGACGCGGACCTGCCGTTCAAGTTCACCGGCGTCATGAAGCCCCAGCCGGAGCCCGCACGCGCGGCCCCCTCTGAGGACGAGTAAGCGGACACCAGCTGCTGCGGCCCTCGACCGTTTTCCGGTCGGGGGCCGCGTGTTTTGGGGCCGAAACGGCTAGGCGCTCGTGGGGATGCTGTCGGTCACGTGGGCCCGGTAGGCCAGGGCCGCCGCCGGCACAGCACCGAGCAGGCCGATGGGGATCGCCCACAACAGCGTCACCAGATGACTGCCCCAGGCGGGGTCGAGTACGGAGATGCCCTCGGAGCTGAGGCCATGCTGAATGGCGAAACCGCACACGATGCCCGCGGCGACCCCAAGGGTCAGCCCGAGCGCGGACAAAGCGATGCTCTCGCCTGCCAGCATCCCGGCGAGCTGCCGCGGATGGGCGCCAACCACACGCAGCGCTCCGTATTCCCGGTGCCGGTCGAGGGTGCTCAGCGCGAGGAGCAGGCCCACGCCCAGCAGTCCGGCGGCTAGGGCGAAATCAAAGACCTCGGCGAAGGGGCGGAACTGTTCTTTCACCGCCGCGGCTCGCTCCTCGCCCAACTGCTCAGGAGTGATGAACTTCAGCAGGGGATTCTCACCAAAGGACGCCACGACCTCATCACGGATGGCGTCGGCGTCGCCGGACACTGAAATACCCAGCCAGGAGTCTGCCTGTTCGGCACCCTCCACCGCCAGCGCTTCACGGACGGTGACGGCGTCGGCTGGCGTGAGATCTCCGGCGATGTCGTAGATACCGACGACTCTCAGCGCAATGGGATGGCGCGCCAGACTGAAGCGGGCGAGTTCATCTAGTCTCAGGTCATGTTCCTGAGCCCACTTACGGGAAACCATCATCTCGTTGGCCTTGTTGGGGGTGCGGCCTTCGCGAATGTTGACATTGAAGATGTCCTCAAACTGGCCAGGCTCGGCCTCTGCGATGACCAGGGTGCCATCGCCGTATTCGACACTGTGGGTGCCCATGGCAGCGACACCTGTGACCCCCGGGATCGCGGCGATGCGCTGCCCGATCTCGGGGGCGAAGACATGCCTGCGCTCGCTGGTCACCACATACTGCGCGGTGAAACTCTCTGGGATGCGCTCCCGCGCCGCTGCGACGCCCGAGGCGGTCACGACGCTGGTGGCGCTAGCGATGGCAGCCCCGATGAGCAGGGCAGCTGCCCCGACGGTGATTCGTGGCGGGTTGTTTGTGGCCTGTTGGGCCGCGACCTTCGCCAGCCCGCCGAACCAGCGGCTGAGTTGGGCGCCCAGCCAACGGAACACCGGGAGGCCGAGCATGGAGGTAGCGAGTACCGCGCCGAACACCAGGGTCACCGACGACAGCACCGCCCACAGCAGCGGGAACGGAACCTGGACGATCCGGGCGAAGAACATGAGGACCAAGCCCACGGCAATCAGGCCTACGCCGCTCCAGGCTTCGTCGCCCAGCCAGCCTGCGACTCGCACGAAACGCCGGACTCCGACCGGGTAGGTGCGGGAAGCAGACATCGCATGCTGATTGGCGCCGATAAGGGTGCAGATCACCCCGATGATGAACACCACGAAGGCGCCGTCTAGGCCCATGCCGGGCGATGGGGGGCCGATCGGCAGGCCCCCCTCCGCCAGAGCCTGATGAGCCAGCCCCTGGAAGATGAAAGCCAGGATCACGCCCGCCAGCGCGCCAGCCGCGCCAACGGCTAGCGCTTCCGTCATGACCGTTCGCCAGGCCAGGAATCGGCTGATGCCCATGGCCCGCAGCGACCCCATGGCCTCCCGCAGCATCCGTGCCAGACGCCCGAAGGTGGTTCCGGCCAAGGTGCTCGTCGTGATGACCACGACGAGCCCGAGCAACCCGACTGCGAACAGCGTGCTGGTCAAGGGAGGATGCAGCCAGAAGCGGTGCGCGCGGTCGACATCCGAGGGGGTGACGGTGCTGTAGCCGTAAGGCAGTAGTCCGCTGACCTCCTCCGACACGTTCCCTGGGTTGGCGCCGTCGGCTAGTTTGATGGCGACGCCGTTCCAGCCTTCTTGGCCTGATAGGAACAGTTCGCGGGCGCGTTCGGGGCTGAACAGGATGAACGAGGCGGCGCCCATCGAGGAGTCCTTGACCTTCACCACCCCCACGATCGTGACGTCCATGATGCGCGACGACAGATCGTGGCTGACCAAGAGCTTGTCGCCGATCTGGTGACCGGTTTCTTTCAGGGTGGTGGCGTCGACGACCACCTCGCCCGGTCCGGTCGGGGCGCGACCTTCCTCCAGCACCAAGCGGCTGATGGGGCTTTCTTCGAAGGCTCCGGATTCGGTGGCGGCCAAGGCGGGGGCATAGACCTGTCCGTCGTGGCCCAAGGCGATCACGCCCCGTCCGAGGATTCGGGGCTGGATCTCTTCAACGCCGTCGATGGCCTTGATCTTGTCGACCAGCTCGTTCGTGAGATCTGTGCCGCCGGTGTGGAAGGTGTCAGCGTCTGCCAGCCAGGAGCGCGGCAGCACGCTCAGGTCGGATACTGCGGACTCGGCCAGGGCATCGGCCGTGTTGGTGGCGGTGCGGGCGACGCTCAGCAAGCAGCCCAGCAGGGCCACCATGAACGCGACGAGCGCGGCCAGCAAGGATGCCCGCCACATCCGCCGAGGAAACGAATGCCAGGTGAGCTTCCACATCAGCGAATCCTGCTGAGTTCCGCGAGCTTGGCGGCCAGGCTGTGAGCACTGGGCGACGTTTCGTCACCTTCGAGCTGGCCGTCGAACAGCAGCAGCGCGCGGTCCGCGGCGGCCGCGATGACAGGGTCGTGGGTGGCGAGCAGTACCGTCAGCTGGAACTCTTCGACGCAGCGCCGAAGGAACTTGATGAGTCCCCGCGCGGGAGTGCTGGCGAGGTTGCCCGTCGGTTCGTCTGCGACCACCAGCTCCGGGCGGGCGATGATGGCGCGGGCCACCGACACACGCTGCTGCAGCGACGCGGGCAGTTCGCCCGCGGGGGAGGGCAGTAGGTTGTTCAGTTCCGCCGCCGCGACGAGGCCCTTGAACCAATCGGTGTCTGGGGTGCGGCCAGCGATGGACAGCGGGAGCAACAGGTTTTCCTCCACCGTCAGGGTGGGGACCAGGATGGGATAACGGAAGGACACTCCCACGCTGTGGCGCCGCAGTCGGGTCAGTTCCTTCTCACTCAGCGAGGTGACTTGGTGATCACCGATCCAGGCTTCGCCGGAGGAGGCGGGTTCCAGCCCGGACAGGCAGTTGACCAGGGGAGTCTTCCCCGAGCCGGAGGGCCCAAAGATCGACGTGAACTTCCCGCGCTCAATGTCGAAGCTGACCTCCCGGATGGCGATGACGCGTCCCGGTCCGACGGGGTACGACTTCGTCAGCTTCTTGGCGCGGGCCGCAGTGCCGTTAGTGGCCATGCCTTTCCTCCCTGCGATTTCCTGCTGGCCCCTTAACCGTATCGGGCGAAGGGCCATGTGTGGATCAGATTTGGGTCAGGGTTTCGGGGCTGGCATAGGCCGCCTCCGTGATCCGAACGAGCGCATCGCGGATCAGCCGTGCCCGAGCCGTGCCAACCCCGTCGAGTTCTTGGAGCTCCGTCACGGAGGCCCCGAACAGTTCCTGCAGCGAGAACCGGTTGATGAGCTTGGCGACGAGGCCGTCGGGCAATCGCCCGACGGAGCCCAGCAGCCGGGCGCCACGGGTGGCGATCGGGGCCTCAAGGTAGCAGTTTGTACCGAACCCGATGCGTTCCGCCACGAGTGGGGCGCTCAGTAACTCCTCGGCGGAGAAGTTCCGCAGCTGGTCGAAGCTGAAGGCCTCCGGATCAGTGAGATTGTGGGCGTAGTCGGCTGCGAGTTGTTCGGCAAGACCCTCGAACTCGCGCACCAATTCTGCGTGCTGCAGCGCCACGAGGCGCCCCTCGACGCCGAGGGTGTCGATGTGGAATTGGGTTTCCCCCGACAGTCGTCGCGTCATCTCGAAGCGCTGCGCCACGACCACGAGGTCGCGGATGGTGACCTGATCCCCGACTTCAAGGGCGTTGAACTGGTGGAGGATGTCGTCAAGGCGGTTGACGAACTGCGACAGCGTCGCCAAGGTTTGGTTCGCGCGGCTGAGCATCTGGCTGGAGGTCTCCACCACATGCCGGTGACCGTCCATGAACAGTGAGATCGTGGACATGGAGGCCGACACCGTGACGACGGGCACTCCCGAGGCCTGGGCGGTGCGGTCGGCCGAGCGGTGCCGGGTGCCGGTCTCGGCGGTCGGCAGGTCCCCAGCGGGAACCAAGTGCACCCCGGCCGCGACGATACGATTCAAGTCGCCGGTCAGGATGATGGCGCCGTCCATCTTGGCTAGTTCCCGTAGCGCCTGCGGTGTGAACTCCACATTCAATTCGAAGCCGCCCGTGGAGATCTGCTGCACCTTGGCGTTGTTGCCCAGCACGATGAGGGCGCCAGTGCCGCCATGCAGGATTCGGTCCAGGCCGGCGCGCAGGGGCGTGCCCGGCGCCAGGTGGCGCTGGTATTGGCGCAGCCGTTCCCGTTTCATGCCCTTGGCCCTCCTCGGCGAACTAGTTTACGTTGTGAATACAAGGCTGAGGCGCTCGCATTGCTTAGCGATCTTTGGCGGCCCGGCGCAGATCCAGAACGCCGAGGGCGTCGGCCAGGGTGCCTACCTCTGTCACGTGCAGCCCGCCGAGCCTGGGCACTTTCACCGTCACATCGCGGGAACCGGAGGGCACTAGCGCTAGCTCGAAGCCCAGGCGGGCGGCCTCCGCGAGGCGGCGTTCAGTGCCGGGAACTCGACGCAGATCCCCGGCTAGGCCTATCTCCCCCAACGCCAGAAGTCGCCGCGGATGCTGCCGGTCCAGGGCGGCTGAGGCCACGGCGACCGCCACCGCGAGGTCTACCGACGGGTCCGTGACTTTCGCCCCGCCAACCGTTGAGGTGTAGACGTCGGACTGGCTAAGCGGCAGGGGAGCCTTTCGCTCCAGCACCGCCAGCACCATCGCGATCCGCGACGAGTCGAGACCATGCGTGGCGCGCTTGGGCGAGTTGCCGGGGGTGGGTGCGACGAGGGCCTGCACCTCCGTCAACAGCGGGCGGCGACCCTGCAGCGACACCGTCACGCATGTGCCCGGCACGGGTGCGGAGCGGGTGGTGGTGAATAGGCCCGATGGGTCGGGCACCTCGACGATGCCCGTCTCGTTCATCTCGAAGCAACCCACCTCATCGGCAGGCCCGAAGCGGTTCTTCGTGGCTCGCACCATGCGGAACCCCGAGTGGCGGTCCCCTTCGAAGGTGAGCACCACATCGACGAGATGCTCCATGGTGCGGGGCCCCGCGATGGAGCCGTCCTTCGTGACATGACCGACGATCAACACCGCCATGTTGCGGCTCTTCGCGACGTGCGCCAGCGCCCCCGTGACCTCGCGCACCTGGGCTGGGCCGCCGGGGGTGCCGTCGGTGCCGGGGACGGAGATGGTCTGAACCGAGTCCACGATCAGCAGCGACGGGGAAACCTCCTCCACATGCCCGAGCAGCGTTTCGAGGTCGTTCTCGCTGGCTAGGTATAAGTCGTCATGGACGGCGCCCGTGCGGGTGGCGCGCAGCTTCACTTGCGAGGCCGATTCCTCGCCGGAGATGTATAGCGTGGTCTCCCCGGTGCCCGCCCACTTTGCCGCCACGTCGATCAGCAGCGTGGACTTTCCGACCCCCGGCTCCCCGGCAAGCAGCACGACCGCGCCGGGGACGAGGCCATCGCCCAGCACCCGGTCCAGTTCCGCGATGCCGGTGCGCTTACGGCGGGCCTCATCGGTAGCCACCTGCGAGATGCGCTGCGCGGACCGCGACGGCGTGGCGGCCGCCACCTTCTTCAGCTTCGCGGGGCCACGTTCCACGACGGTGCCCCAGGCCTGGCATTCGCCGCACCGCCCCACCCAGCGCGCCGTGGTCCAGCCGCACTCCGTGCAGTGGAAGGAATCCTGTTTCGCCATGCCCGGAATAGTAGATCCCGGGTCCGACAAAACCTGCGGGCAGGCAAGCAGGGGTCAGATAACGACAGTGCCCTTGACGGGGGAGAAGAACACGACCTCGGTGATGCCGGGGTTGCCGTTGGGGGCCATGAGGTTCAAGGTAACCCCGTCGAGTTCATCCGCGACGGGCCGCCCCAACCACTCCGATAGCCGCGCCGCCGAACCGGAGATGCGAACGGTTTCCAGTTTGACGTTCGAGGTCAGGGCACTCGGCAGCAGCGATGCCTCCGACTCCCACTGCAGGAAGAACGGCAATTGCGGGTCGGAGATCAGGCCTTTGACGCCCAGCTGCCGCCATTCGAGCTTCCGACCGTCCGGGAACTGGCGGCCCCCCGGGACGGCGGCGCGTTCGAGGCGGGCCTCGACGGGGGCGATGTCGTCGACGCTCACGGCCCAGCCCAGCCAGCCGCCACCCATCTCGGAGCGGGCCCGCACGGCCTGCCCGAACGGCGCTTTTTCGGCGGCGGGATGGTCGAGAACCTCCACGACCTCGACATAGCGGGCATCAGCCAACGGGATGATGTGATTCCGGGTGCCGAAGCGGGGGTGGAACCCCCCTTCCTTGTAGTCGACGCCGAGACTATCCGCCAGTCGTTCGGCATCGGCTTTGATGCCCAGCGGGCCACTTGCGAAGATCATGTGGTCGACGTGCATGGCTTCATTCTGCCCGGGACCCTAGGTGGGGACCAATCCGGGGTGTCATCTATTCGGCCAGGGCGCCGGTAGGGTTGGGGCGTGTCCCGGCCTAAGATTCTGCTCTCTACCACCTCGGTGTTCCCCGAGTCGACCGGCAGCGCGTTCGAGATCGCGGCCGAAGCCGGATTCGACGGCGTCGAACTCATGGTGGGCGTCGACGCCCTCAGCCTCGACATGGAAGCCATCGCGATGCTCAGCGACCGCCACCAGGTGCCGGTGTGCTCGCTCCACGCCCCGACCCTCTTGATCACCCAGGGTGCCTGGGGCGGTGACCCCTGGGAGAAGCTGCAGCGCTCCGCGGAGGCGGCCGCCCGGCTGGGCGCGGACGTGGTGGTGGTCCATCCACCATTCCGGTGGCAGCGCGGCTATGCGGAGGGTTTCGCCGAGGGCATCCGGGATCTGAACCGCACCTCCGGGGTGACGTTTGCCGTCGAGAACATGTTCCCGTGGCGCACCCCCGCGGGCTCGCTCATGGCCTATTTGCCCGACTGGGACCCGACGCACCTGGACTACGACCACCTCACGTTGGATCTCAGCCACGCCTCGACGGCGAAACTCAAGTCCCTCGACCTGGTGGAGCGTTGGGGAGGCCGGCTGACGCACGTTCACCTGACCGACGGCACCGGGTCCTTCAAGGACGAGCATCTGCTGCCTGGCGAAGGCGACCAGGACGCCTGGGGCGTGGTGCGGGAGCTCGGACGGCGTGGCTACGCCGGGCACATCGCGCTGGAGGTCTCGACCCGCCGCGTGAAGATCCGCGGGGAGCGGGTGGGATTACTGGGGGAGGTGCTGGAGCAAATCCGGCGCGAGGTGGCATCGGGGGTAGCGCTGACAGGAAAGGACTGACGATGCGCCGATCAGGAGCCTGGGTGCGGTGGCTGGTTCGCGGCTCATGGGCTGCGCGGGCCGCGGCGGATTCCCCCGCCATGTGGGATCTGGCCAGCAATTACGTCGCCGGTCGGAAGGTGAGCGACGCCGTGGCTGCCGCCGAGAACCTGCGCCGCAAAGGACTCGCCGTCGGCTTCGCGCACCTGTCCGATCGCACGTCGGAGGCGGACACGCCACGCATCCTGGAGCACCTCTTGGCCGCGCTGGCCGACGGGGCACGCGGCGCGGAGCTGTCGGTGAAGCCGTCATCCGTGGGGCTGCGCGACTCCCACACCCTAGCCGTCGACAACCTACGCGAACTGTGCCGGGCTGCCACGGCGGCGGGGGCCCACGTGACGCTGGAGATGCAGCGGCCCAGCGAATACGACGGCACGATGGAGTTGTACCGCAGCGTCCGGGAAGACCACCCGTCGCTGGGGATCACGATGCCCGCGAACCTGCTGCGCGTGGAGACCGAGTGCCGTCGCCTAGCGGCTGACGGGGCCCGCGTGCGGCTGTGCGTCGGATCCTATCCGGCGGGCCGCAGCGTCGCGCACGCTTCCGAGCACGAGAAGTCCCTAGCGCTGGTTAGGTGCCTGCGGATTCTCATGGAATCCGACGCCTACCCGATGCTGGCCACCCACGACCCGCGAGTCATTGAGATCGCGCAGGATCTGGCGCATCGCACGGGTCGCGCCCCGGACAGCTTCGAATACCAGTTGCTGTTCGGGGTCCGACCCCTGGAACAGCGCCGCCTAGCTGACGTGGGCTGGCAGTCGCGCACCTATATTCCCTTCGGCGCTGGCTGGTATGGCTACTTGGCGACGCGGATCGCGGCCCGTCCCCGCACGTTATGGAGCTATGCCCGAGCGGTCTTGGACAAGCGCTGAGATGGTAGCCCCTGAGGTGACGCGACGGCTGCGCGTCGAGATGCTGGTGGTGCTGGGGCTGTCCCTGGGCAAATCCGCGGCCTATTCGGTGCTGTCGCTCGTTGAGAAGCTGACGCGGCCCACCCCGCTGGCTCAGCAGACCACGAGGATGAACTCCTCGGCCACGCCGGACCGGCCGTGGCTGGACCTGGCCTATCAGGTGGCGGGCCTGGTGTTTCCACTGATGCCGGTGGCGCTGGTGCTGTATCTGCTGTGGGTCTATCAGCGGCCCCACGGCGGGCCGTTCCGCGCCATGGGCTTCGACTTGAGGCGGCCTGGGTTCGACCTGGGCGTCGGTTTCGTGGTGTTCGCGGGCATTGGTGTCGCGGGGCTGGGACTGTATTTCGGCGCCCGCGCGCTCGGCCTGAATACCGCCATCGCGGCCGCTGACCTGGCTGCGGCCTGGTGGACCATCCCCGTCCTGCTCCTCATGGCGGTCATGAACGGTGTCCTGGAGGAGGTCGTGATGGTGGGCTACCTGTTTACGCGGTGGCGGCAGGCCGGGGGCAGCGTCGTCGCCGTCCTCGTGGGGAGCGCCCTCATCCGCGGCACCTATCACCTGTATCAGGGTTTCGGCGGGTTCATCGGCAACGCCGTCATGGGATTGCTGCTGGGGTGGCTGTTCCTCAAGACGAAGCGCGTGATGCCGCTCGTCGTGGTGCATTCGCTACTCGATATCTTCGCGTTCGTCGGCTATGCCCTCCTTAAGCCGCACCTGCCCTGGCTGTAACCGATATTTGTCGGCGGCCGCCGTTAAGATCATTCCTATGCGTGTTGGAGTGTTTGGAGCCACCGGTCAGGTGGGCGGCGTTATGCGGCAACTGCTCGTCGAGCGGAACTACCCAGTGGATACCGTCCGCTTCTTCGCCTCGGAGCGCTCTGCGGGCAAGCAGCTGCCGTGGCTAGACGGCGAGGTGGCGGTGGAGGACATCGCAACGGCGGACTTCACCGGTATCGATGTTGCGCTGTTCTCCGCGGGCGGCAGCACCTCCAAGCAGTGGGCGCCGAAGGTGGCGGAGGCCGGGGCGACCGTCGTGGACAACTCCTCTGCGTGGCGGCTTGATGACCGGGTTCCGCTCGTCGTCTCCGAGGTCAACCCCGAGGATGTCGCCCAGGCCGAGCTCGGGATCATCGCCAACCCGAACTGCACCACCATGGCGGCCATGCCCGTCCTGAAGCCGCTGCACGCCGCCGCGGGACTCACGGCCATGCAGGTCACCACCTTCCAGGCCGTGTCCGGTTCGGGCCTCGCGGGCGTGGCAACCCTGGCCCAGCAGCTGGGTGCCGTCGCCGACCCGCGGGCCCTGGCGCACGACGGGATGGCCCTGCGCGTTGACGACCTCGGTCCCTATGTGCGGCCGATCGCCTACAACGTCCTGCCGCTGGCTGGGTCGATTGTCGACGACGGCGAGGGCGAGACCGACGAGGAGAAGAAGCTGCGTAACGAGTCACGCAAGATCCTCCATGCCCCTGATCTGCTGGTCGCCAGTACCTGCGTGCGGGTGCCCGTGTTCTCGGGCCATAGCCTCAGCATCCATGCCCGGTTCTCGCGGCCCATCACCCCCGGCGAGGCCTCAGAATTACTGGCCGATGTGCCCGGCGTTGAGTTGTCCGACGTTCCCACCCCGCTCCAGGCAGCGGGCCAGGACCCGAGCTTCGTCGGCCGCATCCGCCAAGACCAGAGCGTGCCGGACGGCACTGGGCTGGTGTTGTTTGTCAGCAACGACAACCTCCGCAAGGGGGCTGCGTTGAACGCCGTCCAGATCGCCGAATTGCTGGTGCGCTGATGCTGGCGATCATCGGAGTCGGCGCCATGGGTGAGGCCCTCCTCGCGGGTTGGCTGGCCGCGGGCTGGAAACCGCAGGACCTGCGCGCCGTCGATCCCGATGCGGATCGCCTGAATTATATCGAGCAGCGTTACGGGGTTGCCTCCGCCAGCTTGGCTGAAGCCACTCTGGCTGACCTGCTGGTGGTTGCCGTCAAGCCGCACTTGGTCGCTGGGGTGCTGGCGGACCTGTCGTCGACGCTGAGCCCGACCGCCCTCGTTGTGTCCATCGCCGCCGGGGTCAGCCTTGACCGGCTCGCCGCGGCTTTGCCCGAGGGACAGCCGGTGGTGCGCGTGATGCCGAATACCCCGTCGCTGGTGGGGAAGGGGGTCTCCGGGATTGCCGCCGGCCCCAACGCCACCGCCGAGCAGACCCGGCGGGTCGTGGAACTCATGGGCGCCGTCGGCGTCAGCGTCGTGCTTCCGGAGGCGCAGCTGCACGCCCTCACCGGGCTGTCCGGCTCCGGTCCCGCCTACCTGTTCCTGGTGGCGGAGGCCATGGTCGAGGCTGGGGTGCACCAAGGCCTCACCCGGGACATCGCCACCCGCCTCGTCGCGGGCACCATCGCCGGCGCGGGCGCCATGTTGGAACAGTCAGGGCTCAGCGCCACCGAGCTTCGAGAGCGCGTCACCTCCCCGGGAGGCACCACCGCCGCGGCCCTGCGCACCTTGGAGGAGCGGGGTACCCGCGCCGCTTTCCTGGCTGCCGTTGAATCGTGCGTCCAGCGCAGCACCGAACTGTAGGTCCCGGAACGGCCAACTCGCCGAGTCCCAGGGCGCGGTAGCGAAACGGCCCGGCACAATAGGGCGCATGACCGACCACCTACCCGCGCTGCCCGACCCCGGATTGCGCGTGAGCGGGGCTGAGCGACAGAAAGCGGTTGCGGTGCTGCGGGAAGCGGCTGCTGATGAACGGATCACGTTCGACGAATTGGAGGGGCGATTACCCGGAGTAGTCCAGGCCAAGCACCGCAGCGACCTCTACAGCATCCTCGGCGACCTCGTGCCCGGCGCGCAGCTGGGAACGATGTTCGATGGTGCAGTGGTTGAATCCGATGCCCCCGGCATGTCCTGGGAGCATCCGTTGCTCATCAAAACTGACTGGCAGGGCTTCACCCAAGATGGCGTCTGGGAGGTGCCGCCTTTCCTGGAGGTGCTGGGCAGCGGATACGGCACCGTGAGAATCGATTTCACGCAGGCGACGCCCCTGGCACCCGTCATCGATATGGTCCTCACTGGTAACCCCAACGTCAAGATTCTGGTGCCCGAGGGATGGGGTGCCGACCTGCAGCAACTCAACACCGTCCAGCAGGGCGAGGCGGGCGCCCGCGTGAGGTCCACCGTGCCCACGCGCCCGCAGCAAGGCCAGCCGCGGCTCATCCTTCGGGGCGCCTTCGCGGGGAACGTGGCGGTGCGGGTCCCAATAGCTGGGACCGTTTTCTTCAACGACGCCGGGACGGGAAACAGGAGCGTCACTAGCGAGTCGTTGTCGGCTGGCGCCTTACCCGCGTGGGGGGTTAACATATGGAACCCATCGGGGTTTCCCTGGTTGTTGCTGCCTTCGAATCGCGGAGGCAGATATCGAAAGGCAAAAAGTGGGCTCTGTCATCAAGAAGCGCCGCAAGCGCATGGCCAAAAAGAAGCACCGCAAGCTGCTGAAGCGCACACGTATTCAGCGTCGTCGCGCTGGCAAGTGAGCTAAGCCCCGCCCACTGGTGGCGGTGCATCTCGTACCCCCAGGAGTTGGTCTGTGATCGATACCGACGCTGCTGACACCGTTCAGCCGACTACGGGGACGGTCACGTTCGTGGGCTTCGGGCCCGGGGACCCTGGGCTCATCACCTATGCGGGCAGCCGCGAAATAGTCCGGGCCGACTTGCTGGTGGTGGATTCGCTGGTCATGGTCGAGCACTTGGCGGGCGTCGGGATCGAACCCATCGGCGAGGTAGTCGAGGTGGCCGCGGACGAGGTGGCGCAGGTGCTGGAAGCCGTGGCCGCGGGTCGTGCCGTCGTGCGCCTGGTGGCTGGTGATTTCTTTAGCGAGAGCAAGCACGACAACACGCTCCGCAAGATTCTGGCGGACCGGCATATTCGCACTCATGTGATTCCGGGCGTCACCTATTGGAACGCCGCCCTGACCTACGGGGCCGTTGTGCCGACCGCGGTGATGGCTTTCTGCGACGCCTCCGTCACTGTCCCCGACGAAAGCAGCTTCCCGAACAACGAGACGCTCGTGCTGCGGGTTTCAGACGAGACGGTACAGCGCGTGGCCGAGTGCGGTGCGGCCGTCTACGGACCCGACGCGGAGGTACTGGAACTCACGAAGCTAGGCAGCACCTCCCAGCGCAGTTGTCTGACCCGCTGGTCCCAGTTGGACACCAGCCCCGTGGCGGGCGCGCGTTTCCTCGTGGTGGGGCCCGGCACGGGCGAGAATATGCGCTCCAGGGTCGACTGGTTCGCCACGAAGCCGCTGTTCAACTGGAGCGTCCTCGTGCCGCGAACCAAGGACGAGGTAACTGAACTGACCGACCATCTGACGCGCTACGGTGCAACGCCCGAAGTGGTGGCGACGATGTCCATTGAGCCGCCCCGCACCGAGCAGGCGATGGAGAAGGCCGTGCGCGGCATCGTCGATGGCCGCTACCTCTGGGTGGTGTTCACCTCGCCGCACGCCGTCGGCGCCATCGTGGAGCGGCTGGCCGAGTACGGCCTGGACTCTCGGGCGCTGTCCGGCATCCACCTGGCCGCAGTTGGCCGGGGCACCGTTGAGGCGTTAGGCCGTGTCGGGCTGACCCCCGACCTGACCCCCAGCGCCGGCGACACCGCACGGGATTTGGCGTTGGAGTTCCCGGCATACGATGAGCTGATCGACCCCATCGCCCGCGTGTTGGTGCCCACCGCAGATGTCAGCGTCACCGACATGGTCGGGGGCCTGACGAACCTCGGCTGGGGGGTCGAGGAAGTCACCGCGTACCGCACGGTCCGCGCCGCGCCGCCTCCCGCCGAGATGCGGGAGCGCATCAAGACGGGGCTGTTTGATGCCGTGGTGTTCACCTCCTCGTCGGCCGTGCGCAACATGATCGGCATCGCGGGCAAGCCCCACAACGTCTCCATCATCGCCGCTATCGGCCCCGCCACCGCCGCCACGTGCGAGATGCACGGGCTGCGCGTTGATGTCGTCGCCGAGTCCCCGACCTTCGAGTCGGTGGCTGCCGGGCTCGCCCGGTTCGCGGACGCCCGCCGCGCCGACCGGCTGGCCCAGGGCCTAGCCGACACGAAACCGTCGCAGCGCCGCCGCCGACGTCGCAAGGCTAGGGGCGTGTGATGGCGCCCACGGTCGTCCATGTCATGCGGCACGGCCAGGTTCACAACCCGGACGGAGTGCTGTACGGGCGCCTGCCGGGTTTTGGGCTCTCCGGGCTGGGGCACCAGATGGCCGCCCGTATGGCTGAGTACTGGCGCGACGTGCCGTTGACGCATCTGAGGTGCTCGCCGCTGCAGCGTGCCCGCGAGACCCTCCAGCCCACCGCCGAGTTGTTTGGTGGCTTGGAGGTGGTGATCGACGATCGCGTCATTGAGGCCGCCAATGCCTTCGAGGGTAAGGTTTTCGGTCGCGACAACCAGGCGCTCAGGGACTGGCGGATGCTGCGCTACGTGCTCAACCCGTTCAAACCGAGCTGGGGCGAACCTTACGTCGAGATTGCCGGCCGGATGCGCGCCGCCATCGTCGATGCCGCCCGGGCCGCCGGGGAGGGCGGGCAGGCGCTCGTCGTCAGCCACCAGCTGCCCATCGAAATGGCCCGCCGCAACGCCGAGGCCCGGCCGCTCGTCCACGATCCTAGGCGTCGCCGCTGCACCCTGGCGTCGGTGACCTCGTTCACTTTCCGCGACGGGCGGCTCACCGCCGTCGACTACGCCGAACCCGCCCAGGACCTGCTACCCGTCAAGCGCGGCCGACGCTTTCAGGTCGGGACCTGACCGTGGCCGACTGGCTGGTGGACGCGCTGGGCGGCAACCTGCTGTTCGCTCTCCCCGTGGCCCTGCTGGCTGGGCTGATTTCTTTCGCCTCGCCGTGCGTGCTTCCGCTGCTGCCCGCCTATCTGTCCTATGCCTCCGGGCTGGGGGCTGCGGAGATCACGGCCGGGCGCGGTAGTCGGCGGGCGCTTCTGGGCGGCACGCTCGGGTTCGTGCTGGGTTTCGCGGCCGTGTTCGTGACCACGGGTGCGGTGCTCGGCGGCCTCGCGTCGCTGCTGTTGGCGCATCAGCGCGCCATCACCCTGGCGGCGGGCATTCTCATCATCCTGCTGGCAGCCGTGTTCGCGGGATGGATTCCGCTGCCGCTGGAGTGGCGGCCGATCGCGCCGAACCTCGGGATGGTGTTCTCACCCGTGCTTGGCGTTGCGTTCGGGATTGGCTGGACGCCGTGCATCGGACCGACGTTGTCGGTCGTGCTGTCGCTAGCGCTGACGGAGGGGTCGGCGGTGCGTGGGGCGGTGCTGGCCTTCGGATACGCGCTGGGCTTGGGGCTGCCCTTCCTGGCATTCGCCATCGCTTTCGGGCGGCTACAGGGCGGTTTCGCCTGGTTAAAACGCCACCAGCGGGGGATGCAGCTTTTCGGCGGTGTCTTCATGCTGGTCGTGGGGTTGGCGATGGTCACTGGGTTGTGGGACCTGGCGATGGCTGGTCTGCGCGCCTGGATCGCGGACTTTGTGACGATCCTGTGAATCCTTAATCCTGCCCTCAGATCCATTGTGCACAATGGGGTGCGTCAGTTGCGATTCAGTTGCGATAGGGAAGGGCCAGCCGTGGAACGCACCAAACGCGCACTTGCTGTGGGCGGGGAGTGAACCCCGCGTGGCCGAAACTTCTACTTGGCTGATCGACCTGTTCGAGGAGCAGGGCCCGACGCTGCACCGGCTGGCGGTGATGCTCGGCGCGGAGAGCGAATCCGGGCATATTCTGCGCACCTCAATGTTGGCCCTGGCTAAGCGCTCCAACCGGATCGTCGACCCGTCGGAGCGCGTGGAGTACCTGGCCGAGCAAGTGGTGCATCAGGCGCGCGCCGTTCGGGGCCAAGCCGCGGCACTGGAGCTGATGGAGGTAGCCGACCCGCGACAGGAGGAGATCTGCCAGGCTGTGAAGGCGCTGCCCATGCGGCTTGGGGAACTGCTGGTCGTATCCCACTACCTGTCGGTGTTCGGCCCGGAGTTGGCGGGCATCATGCGCATGACGGTCCGCAACTGCAACCATCGGCTAGAGGAGGCCCTCGACGCGCTGCGCCGCGCCGTCGGGGAGCCGGGGCCGGTGAGCTTGCCCGGCATCATCGAATCGCTGTCTCAGGAACTGACGGCCGCTCTGAGATCCTCTGCGCGCCTGATCCATGCGCCCGGCCGGGAGACCCTGGAGGCAGAGTTACGTACCTTCAAAGATCGCCGGTCCCCCGGGATACCGTTGTGGCTGGCCGCAATCGTCGTGGCGATGTGCCTCGGAGTCGGCGCCTCGACGGCGTTCGCCACCCGCGCCTCCCGCACGGATCCGCTGCCCGCTCCAACCGAGTCGGTGACCGCCACGATCTCCTCATCGCGTTCTTTGCCGTCGCAGGTGCTTGGCGTTCCCGTCTACTACGTGGGTCGGCAGGACGGAAAGCTGTATCGGGAGCTGCGAAACCTGGAGGGCACCCGCGACCTGGTGACGGCCGCCATGGATGCGATTCTGGTGCTGGCGCCGCTGGACCCGGACTACAACTCGGCCTGGCGGCCGGGGCGGGTGCTATCCGTGCGACAGGAGGGCTCCAGGCTCACCATCGACCTGTCGTCGGCAGCCTTCCCCGTCGATGCCTCCCCAGAGCAGACGGCGGCCGCCATCAATCAGATGATCTACGCCGCTCACGACATCTTGGGCGATCCCAATCTGAGCGTCCAGTTCACCGCCAACGGCGAGGCCCCACCCGCCGCGTTCCAGGGAGAATGGCAGCGCCCCGGGACGGAAGCGCTGGCCAAGTTGTGGGTGAACACCCCCAGCAACGGGCAGCGGCTGTGGCCGGGAACCGTCACGATCTCCGGCACAGTGCAGCCTGGCGTCGACCAGCCCCGCGTGCTGGTCACGGATGCCTCCGAAAAGTTGCTCAGTTCGCAGTTTGCGCAGACCAGCACGATCGCCGACTCCGCCGGATGGCATACCTGGACGGTGTCCCTCCCGTTGGAGGCGGGGAGTTATTCAATTCGGGTGGAGGCCACCTATCCGGGTGAGGGCGGGGCGACTGCCGTCGCCCAGGAAACCCGCGCCATCACGGTGCGCTAGCGGGAATCAGTGCGTGGCGACCCAGTTCGACAGGGCAGAGGCGAAGCGGGTTGGTGCCAGGCGGGTGGCTTCGGCTAGGACCGTGTTGCGTACCCCGTCGACGACATACGGCTTGCGTCGCCTGAGGGCCTTGAACGTCGTGGCGACCACTTGGTCGACGGTGCGACGCTCGGCCATGACGTCGTCGTTGCCGGCGGCCGAGAAGAAACCCGTGTCGGTGGGGCCGGGGCACACTGCCAGGACCCGCACGTCGGTTTCCCGCAGTTCCGCCCACAGTGCTACGGACAGGCGCAGCACGTAGGCCTTTGTCGCCGCGTAGGTGGCGAACCCAGGGATGGGCTGGAAGGAGGCGGTGCTGGCGAGGTTCACGATCGCGCCCCGGCCGCGGGCCTTCATACCTGGCAGCACCGTGCGGGTCAGTTCCGTCAGGGCGACGACGTTCAACTCGACTTCCGACAGGATGCGTTCGGCCTCCAGATCGACGAAATCACCCAGGGTGCCGAAGCCCGCGCTGTTGATGAGGGTGTGGATCTTTCGGGACGCCAGGTCGGCGACGAGGACGGCGCGGCCACCGCGGTTGGTGAGGTCGCAGGGCCAGACTTCGACGTCAACCCGATGGCGGGTGCGCAACTCGTCGGCGAGGCCGGATAACTTCCCGGTACTGCGGGCTACGAGGATCAGGTTCGCCCCCTGCCTGGCCAACTCCCGCGCATATGCCGCGCCTAGTCCGCTCGACGCGCCCGTCACTACTGCCCATCCACTCATGAATGCAGTCTAAGAGATCCCGCTGGTGGAGTGGTGTCAACCCGCGCTGCCAGGTGCGTAGTGGTGGGAGCGGCGTGACAAGATGGCTTCATGCAGCATTTCGACCTTGCCGTGATCGGCTCCGGCTCCGGTAACTCCATCATTGATGAGCGGTTCGCGGCCCTAGACGTCGCCCTCATCGAGTCGAATCCCGTCTTCGGTGGGACATGCCTGAACCGCGGCTGCATCCCGACGAAGATGTTCGTGGTGGCGGCGGAAAGCGCGGCGGCCCCCGAGCAGGCGGAGCGGTTGGGCGTCGACGTGGAGCTGAAAGGCGTGGACTGGCCTGCCATCCGCGACCGGGTCTTCGGGCGGATCGACCCGATCTCCGAGGGGGGCAAGAAGTGGCGCCAAACGGGGCCGGGGGTGACGCTGTTCGAGGACCACGCCAGCTTTGTTGACGCCCACACCCTGCTGGTGGGGGACACGCAGATCAGCGCCGATCAGATCGTCATCGCGACGGGGTCGAGGCCACGCCCCATTGATGTGGAAGTACCCGCCGAGCTGCAGCGGTTCATCCATACCTCCGACGACATCATGCGGCTGCCGGAGTTGCCCCGGCGCCTCGTGGTGCTGGGTGGGGGTTTCGTGGCCTGCGAATTCGCTCACATCTTCGCGGCCCTGGGGACAAGGGTGACGCAGATCAACCGCTCCGAAGTGATCCTGCGCGGAGAGGACCGCGAGATCTCGCAGGCCTTCGCGGAGGAACACGGGCAGCGGGTCAACCTCATTTTCAACCAGAAGGTCGCCGCGGTCGAGGCCGGTCCGGAGGATGACGTGGTGCTGGTCACGACCGACCGCAACGGTGTCGAATACGAGTACCCGGCGGACGCGGTGCTCGTCGCGACAGGGCGGGTCCGGAACTCGGACTCGTTGAACCTCGCAGCCGCTGGGGTTGAGGTTGGGGAGAACGGCCAAGTGCGCGTCGACCGGCACCAGCGCACGAGCCAGCCGAACATCTGGGCGCTCGGCGATGTGTCGTCGAACTACCTGCTGAAGCATGTCGCCAACGCCGAGGCCCGCACCGTCGCCGCGAATCTGCTGGTCACCGACGGGGAACTGGCCGCCACGGACCACCGCTATGTGCCGCACGCCGTGTTCACCGACCCGCAGATCGCGTCGGTGGGGGCGACGGAGGAACAATTGCGCGAGTGGGGCACCCCGCATGTCGTGGCGCGGCAGAAGTTCTCGGACGTCGCCTACGGCTGGGCGCTGGAGGACCGCGGCCACTTCGTGAAGCTGCTGGCTGACCCCCGCACTTGGCATCTGCTGGGCGCCCACATCATCGGCCCCCAGGCGGCGACGCTGATCCAGCCGCTGATTCAGGCCATGAGCTTCGGGCAGACCGTCCCAGACCTGGCCCGCGGCCAGTACTGGATCCACCCCGCGATCCCGGAGGTCGTCGAGAACGCTCTGCTTGGTCTGCTGCAGCAGGCCAAGCCCAAAGAACTGGAGGGCTGAAGCCCGCGCACATACCTACTTGACCGCGGGTTTCACGATCCGGCGCAGGACCGCGATGAGCGGGTCTGTGTTACCCGTGTCTTGGCTGTGAAAGCGGGCCTGGACGAACTCGTCGCGTAGCCACGACCCCAGGGCCAGCTTGGAGGTATCGATCCGGTAGCCAGCCTGGTTCGCCAGGCGCGCGAAGAAGACGAACTGGGAGCGGGTGTTACCCTCCCGGAAGCTGTGGATGAGGTTGATCTTGTGCCAGCTTTCCGCGAGTTCTTCGACGAACTCCTGGAACTCCAAGCCGCGCAGCAGGTTCTTGCCGGCTAGCCGCGCGTATTCCTCGTCGGCGGCGATCCGCAGGTGCGGGCCGGCGTCGTAGTAGGCGTGGCCGCCCTTCGTCATGTAGCCGCCCATCGGGCCGACGC
>JAUNKK010000153.1 GCA_030532825.1 Propionibacteriaceae bacterium | reverse complement strand
CCGACGACTACGTCTTTGTTCTCGTCCCGGGCGATAGAGAGTTCTCCTGGCCCAAGCTGCGGGCGGTGCTGGGCACGTCGCGGCTGTCGCTGCCCGACGCGGAGACCGCCCTGGCTGTCACCGGCTACGAACGCGGCACGATCACCCCGTTCGGCGCGACGACGGCCTGGCCGGTGGTCGCCGACGCCTCCATCGTCGGCCGCCAGGTCTCCATGGGCGGCGGGGCCCACGGGGTGGGGGTGGGCCTAGCCGCCGACGATGCGATCGCCACCCTGGCCGCCACCGTCGCCGACCTGACTGGGGCGTGACCGCCAGAGAATCTGTCGGCGATGGAAACCGCACTGATCGAGGCGATGTTATCGCCGCATTGGGCTTCGACCGGCCTGAACTAGAGGATGAGCTCAGGGCCAGGACTGCCGCAGGCCACCCCTAGGACCTCACCGCGTCATCTTTTCAGCGGATTCGCCTGAATCGGGGGAGATGACCTGACCGACGTCTTGGTAGCCATCGATCTCGTGCCGGTTCTCATTTCACAGGCCAAGCACCAAACGCCAGTCCCGATCAGAGGAGAAACCTTCCCATGCAGGATATTCACTTCTGCAACGACCCTGTTTTCTCCTGTGACTGCCTCGCCGTTCACCCAATAGACTGCGGATGTGACCAGAAATAATCCCGCAGGTACTAAGACACCGAGCAGGCTGAGCAACCCGGTTATCGGGCTCGTCCCGGCGCTCGGAGCTGCACTAGCGGGGCTGGCTGTCAGCCAGGTGGTACCTGCCCTTAGCGCACTGCTCGTGGCAATTGTGCTAGGCGTGGTGGTTGGTAACCTCTGGCCGGAGACGGCGACGCTGCCGGGAGTCGGGTTTGCGGCTAAGCGGCTGCTGCGCGTCGGCATCGTGTTGTTAGGGCTCAAGGTGTCGCTGGCCGATATCGCGACGCTTGGCTGGCCTACCGTCGTTTTAGTACTGGTGATCGTGATGGTGGGGCTCATCGGCACCTATCTCACGGGGCGCGTGTTGGGACTTGAAGCGGACCTGTCGATGCTGGTGGCGTCGGGATTCTCGATCTGCGGTGCCGCCGCCGTGGCTGCGGTCGATGGTGTGATCCGTCCCGCCCGCGAGGCCGTCGCTACAGCTCTTGCATTGGTGGTGTTGTTCGGGACGCTGATGATTCCGACGGTGCCCCTCGTGGCGTCCCTGCTCGGGCTATCGGGACCACAGATCGCGGTGTGGGCGGGAGGCGGCACGCACGAGGTGGCCCAGGTCGTCGCAATTGGCGGGATCGCGGGCGGGGGTGCCGTGCTGGCGACCGCAGTCATTGTTAAGCTGGCCCGAGTGCTGCTGCTGGCACCCGTCATGGTGACGGTGGGATTCTGGCACCGGCAGCGGGCAGGCGAAGCAGGTGTTCGCCCTCCGCTGTTGCAAGGTTTCGTTGTGGGTTTCGCGCTGGCAGTGCTACTGCGCAGCTTCGTCCCCCTCCCCGATCCGCTACTCACGCTGGCGGGCCACACGCAAACCGTCTTGTTGGCGATGGCGATGTTCGCACTTGGCCTTGGCGTCAACCGCAAGGCGCTGGCGGCTACCCGAGGCTCAGCGCTACTGCTGGGGTTGGCATCGACGCTGCTGGTTAACTTGATAGCCCTCATAGGGGCCCTGCTCCTAGCGCGATAGTCGTGGACTCCGCTCGGAAACGTCGCAAAGAGCAGGCCAAGTAGCCAGCCAGAAAAACGAGAGGCGGTCATTCGCATACCTGAGGCGGTTCCCATCCGCGTCATAGCCGCGGAAATTAGGTTCATCCTTCGAAAGAAACTGCCCATCCGAGTACAGATCTGAGGCGAAGCTGTCCTGTGAGCGGATGCGCATCAAGGTGGAGTCGCGACGGTTCTATCACCACGCCGACCGGCTGGGTCTGCTCGTCGTCCAGGACGCCGTATCCGGCGGCCAGCCGCGCGTCGGGCTCCGCAGCTCGGGCGTGATCCAGGCCCTCGACCTGCCCGGCGAGGACCGCTCCCGCTACGCCAGCGCAGTGGCGGGCCGCGCCGATCCCGCCAACCGAAAGGAATTCTGGGCCGAGCTGGCTGCCATGATCCGGACGCTCCACCCGCATCCGTCGGTGGTGGCGTGGGTGCCGTTCAACGAGGCATGGGGCAGTTCGACGCCCGGCGGGTGGCGGACGAGGCGCGCCGCCTCGACCCGACCCGGCTCGTCGACGTCACCTTTGGCTGGTACGAGCAGGGCGGCAGCGACTTCCGCTCCCGTCACCGCTACGTCCTGGCCCTGTGCCCGCCCCCGCCGTGGGACCGACGCCCGTTCTACCTGTCCGAGTTTGGCCGGCTGAACCTCGCCGTCGCTGACCACCTCCTGTGGGACGTTGAAACCCGGTTCGGCTACCGCTTCTTCGACGACGAGGCCGCCCTGGGCTCGTGGGTTGACCGAGCTGTACGAGCAACTCATCGCACTGGTGCCACGCGGCCTGCGGGCGGCCACCTACACCCAGCTCAACGATGTGGAGATCGAGACCAACGGCCTAATCACGTTCGACCGCCGGGCATGCAAGGCGCCGCCCGAGTTGCTGCGCCGTCTCAACGCCCGCCTCATGGAGGCATTCGCCATAGCGGCCACATGAGTGACAGCCCGCCCACCCGGCATAGGGCATCGCGGGCCTGCTTCGGTATCTCTGCAACCGGGAGTAAAGAAACCACAGCGCAAGGTGAGGCAGCGCATCGGAACGCTACCTCACCTTGCCGTTGTCACTGTCATCTAGTCCGGGCTGTCAGCGTGGGATTGCCCAGCGTATGCGCGATCTCTTCTTGCCGCAGTTCCGTGAACTGCTCGCCGTCGAAGTTCAGGACCAGCGGTCGAGTTGGGAGCAGGAACACTCAACTACCGCATGCGGTCAACACAAGACACGAGGGCGATACCGACAGCAAGTCTGGTCTTGACAGCGGTCATTTCATCACCAATTGCATTTGTGGGAAAAGATGTCCGACTTCCAGTCTGGTTTCGAGGGGCGCGAAAGTTCGAGATCCCAGTGGAGGCCCGCATGCCAAGCATCATATCCCGCCAGGACATGGCAGGCATACTGTTGCTCCAGGGTTGGGTGAGGATTGGAGCCCACGAGTTTCGACTTCCACTCCTGCCACCCCACGGTGCGAATAATCCTGTTGCCAATCCCTGGGTTGGGCGCACCAGGCGAGAACGGGGGAGCAACACCAAGGTAGACATGCCAGCCCCACACGGTCAGCGCCGCGGAGTACACAGGCTTCCCTCCGACAGCTCCCTTTCGATTCGTCGAGAAGTCATGGAAGAGCATCGCTCCTAGCCAGGGGTCAGCGACGATGGGGTAGGTGAAGCTCGAGTCATGCTCGACCACTTGGACCACTTCGTTGCCGCCGACTACCTTGTAGTGAGTGGGGACGTCGTTGCCGTTGCTGTCCTTGGCCCACGCGGGGCTAAGGCCACCCACCAAGTTTCCGTCCAACATCACCAGCACCGAGCCGTCAATTTCGCTGATTTCAGCGCCTTCCGGGATGTTGAGTCGGTAGCTGTACTCCTTGGGTGCTTGCGAATTCTCAAGCACGGTATTGATCTGCAGTGATCCGTCTTCCTTCACAACAGGAACCGTGCTTGAACCATTCGAATTATCAAACACCGGGGTGCCGTCAACCGTTTCGTCAAGCCGGGACGTCTCAGCAAAAGGCAAACTAATGCCTATCGCCCCTTTGGGGCCAGCTAAAGTGGCCTCTTCGGTGGGACCCGTGGGGACCTTCACCGAGGTCGCTGGAGGTTCATCAACCTCCTCGCCGCCAGCCGGGCCCGTGGACATGCGTTTCTCTGTTGTGCGCACTGCCTCAAGGACCTTCGTAGCGTCTAGGTCGTCTGGTGTTAGTGCCGCAGCACTTGTCGTGAATCCTGCCGGGAGCACCAGCAGGAGGGAAGTAAGAAAAACTATTACTCTTTTCATGTACTGAACATATCATCTTTACCTATCGTCAACAACAATCAGTGTACATGACCTTGGCTAGGTGATTTACGGTGATGGTAGCGACTTCCGCATCATCAGCTCCCCTCAATGACGCTCCCACGATGCGACGCAGCGGCTGTCACGAGCACTGGCAACTGCCTGGGCCTAGCGCCTTCCGCGGATTCCGGCGACCACGGCCCCCGCGATCCCGATCACGGCTAGGCCGCAGCTCAAGTAGAGGAACGCTCCCAGCCACGTGCCAAGGGAATTGCCCAGGTAACCGACGACGCGCCCGCCGACGGCCGTGGCCAGCTGACTGCTCGGGTCGTGGAACGTCACCGCGCCGATCAGGCCCCGCAACGCAAACACCGACCCAATCCCGAGGGCTGCGAACACCGTCAAGATCACCCACCGGGCGACTCCCGTGCCCAGCCCGACGCCCAGCACCAGCAGCGCGATGGCGATGCCGTAGGCCAGCCACCAGTAGCTCGCGGCATGCAGCACCTCACTGGCCAGCACCGCTTGCTCAGGCTTCAGCTCAGTTGCCTTGATCCGCACGTCCTGGGGCAACTCGACCTCGCCTATGAGTTGGCTCGTC
>JAUNKK010000152.1 GCA_030532825.1 Propionibacteriaceae bacterium | reverse complement strand
GCCGTCATTGATGAGGCCGATCACCCGCTCGTCGGCAGTCTCGGGAATCGTCGCCAGCATGCCCGCGACGATAGCCGAGCACCGGCTGATCCCCACGGCGAAGACCAGGCCCCCAGGGCACACCACGCGTTTCGCTTCTCCCAGGGCACGCAGCCGATCGTCCCGGCTGTGGAGGTGGTACAGCGGACCGAATAAGAGGGCGGCGTCGAAGGATCCAGCGGCAAAGTCCAGGCAGCGGGCATCGCCCACCACAGCAGTGAAGATGCCAGCCTGAGCAGCGATCTCCACCTGGGACGCTATGGGGTCAACCAGCACCACATCGTGGCCTTCGGCAGCCAGCCAAGTGGCGTGGACGCCCGTGGCGCCGCCCACATCGATGATGTGGCTGCCGGGTTTCAAGCGCGCCCGCAGCAGTTCCTGGATACGCTCAAGCTCCAGCCGCCCCGCGGCACTCATCGTCGTCAGCCGCTCGGCCTCCGCGAACCGCGAGTAGAACTGCTGGATTCGTCGGTCTAAGGCTGCCTGCTCCATGGCATAAGGCTAGTGCCGTTCCCCGGCAGGTCACGCAAAGCGCAGGGCGCTTCACTGAGCGGATCACCACCGCTCTCTAGCTCAATCTTCCAGCCCCCAGACCCGATTCCCATCTGAGGTCCCTGGGAGCACGCCGAGCAAATGGATACTAAAAGCCATCCCCACCGCAATGACCTCCGGGGAAGCCACCACCATTCCGAGAATGAGCATTCCGCATCCCAGCATTCCCACGCCCATCGGCCCCGCCAAAGCCACCACCCGACAGCCAACTTCCGGGTTTCGAACGGTGACTGACAAAGCCAGCCCAAAACAATGATGAACCAGTACATTCTCCTGATTCCGACGAATGCGCCAATAGGTCACAACATGCCCACTCTCATGGCACCACGAACTTACCAACAACCCCAGAAGAAGCAACACAACAAAGCGGCCAACGACGCTAGGAAGAGAAAGTGACAATGCGCCGAAAAAAACCCACCCGCACACACCCCGCATGGCGAGCCAGATAAGCTGCCTGAGATTTTGAACCGAAGCGCTCCTCATATCCGCGAGGTGATGCAGGGCTTCGGTTCCGCATGAAGTACCACTGTGATACTGAGCACCAGAACCACGATCCCGGCAAGCATCTGAGCCAAGAGCCCGACGCCCCCAAGCCCCCACCATGCCCCGAGCGTCAGGACCATACCGAGCGTGGACGCGCTGGCAAAACTGGCCAAGTCATTTCGATCATATGGGAGCACTCGGCCGGCGATCAAACTAAACGAAATAGCGAGGCAGCAAACAAAAAGCATCTGGCCGCAGTAAGGGAGATCAATGGACATAAATTGTTGCGGTGAGAAAACAAGGGAGAACACCCCAATCATGGAAGAGCAAGCGAGCCCGGCCAATAAGTGTCCGGTTACCCAGGCACCTAAGGCGCGCCGAGGACTCATCGGTGAGGACAGCACGCACCATCGGATCGCTAAATAACCACCGTAGGCATAGAGCGCCGACGCCGAAGTAAGTAGAACCATCAGTCCCGATGTTATCAGGAGTGCTAGATCAACTCCCATGATGCTCTCAATCCAGGCACCGAAAACACAGAGTGCGAACATCGCAACCACTCCGACGCGATTCGAAGCATCGCGCAAGAAGGTCGCAAAGGATGCGGCGAGTAACGATCCATTACGAACCCTTGGACGCGGCACTCGATGCTGAGCACGCAGCATCTCGCGAACCGCTCCGCCGTCGACGGTGCCCCACACAAGCAGACAGACGGCACTTGCCACAAGCATTGCTAAACCAACCAGCCCCCCGTTGCCCCCTCCGCTCGCCAGAAAAGACCCGATGGCGCCAAGAACTGGCTGATGCAGGCCACGATTCTGCAAACTTTGAATGATGCCAAACAGAATCACACAGATTAGAAATAAGAGTATGATAGACGAACCAACCCGCGCCGCGGAAGCATCCTTCACCAGACGCAGCAGTGCCCGCTCAGCCAGACTTCCAACTGCTCCGACTAAGCACACCCCGAACACCCCTAAGACAATCGCATTTTCCCAGGGCATAGTCGGGTGATTCTGAGCGAAAACTAGAAGCTGAGGCAGCCCCAAAGAAAAGCTCAAGAAGAGGGCAACCGTCACATCCGGGACCAAGTGAATAATCGCCCGAGCGCCGCGAGTCAAGGGAGCAGCACAAACGAGCAAGCGGAAATCAACGGAGAGCCGGTCGAAAGCCGCGAGCAGCGTTCTCACAAGGACACAAACAAAAAGAAAAGTCACAAACAGACTCGATAGAATGATCGAAGACACCTCTGACTCCCCCATTATTGAGGCCAGTGCCGGACCGGCAATAATATACAGCCAGCGGGCAAAGCAGATCGGACCCACCACCAAGACCAATAAGAGTAGTAAGGCAGGCCACCGGCTCAGCCTCTTCGTCAGCCTACGCCACCAGATCTTCATGCTGTACCAGAACACATACCCCGCTACCCGACCGGATCGCGAGATCTTAGGTGAACGCTTCACCATGGCCATACTCATCGTCAACGTTCCTTGCTGGCGCGGATTCCTATCCCCAGACCTATCAGCACACCTGCTAGTGCACCGATACCGATTGCCCCACCCACCGTTGGCAGGTAGAACACCAGTTCGAAACCGCCATCAGCCGACATCTCCACCTGGGCTCCTGGAAGCCCACCGCTACGCCCTGTCGAAAGGGAAGAAAAGAAGACTATAGCCAGCCATCCCATCCACCCGATAGCGGCAAAAAATACACCGCCCCACAAGCCCGCAAACCCATATTTGATAACTGTCTTCATGAGCCCACGCCCTCCAGAATAACCCATGTCATTCATATTACTTGTGATCTCCATCGCGTTTTCCATAATTGTCCCCGACCAAGGTCAAGAAGGCTGAACGAATATCCTGAGATTGGACGCTGGCAACCAGAGTTTCCGTCGCCCCCCTGAAAACCACCCTGCCGCAATGTATCATCACAACATCATCCACCAAGGTTTCGACTAATTCTAGGTCGTGGGATGACAGTAGAATTCCCACGCCCTCTTCCTTCATTTCCGTCAGAACCTGTTGGACAAGCACAACTGTTTCAGGATCGAGTCCACTGAAGGGTTCATCCAGCACTAAAATATCAGGACACAGCAACAGAGCAGCCATTAGATCTATTTTGCGCCGCATGCCATGCGAATAACTCTCCAGCCGTTGATCAAGCCTCCCGCTCAGCTGCAACCGTTCGGCTAGCCCCTCGAGCCCATCAGCTCTTCTACCGTAAAGGCGAGCGGTGAACTCGATCATCTCCCGACCAGACAATTGCATTGGGCGTGGAAGATCATCGGGCATGAAGGCGATTCTGCTCTTCGCGTTCACAGAGCTTACAGACTCGCCGTCCAGAGTGATGCTACCGCTATTGAGCCGCATCAACCCCATCATGGCGTGGAAAAGCGTCGTCTTGCCGGCCCCATTCGGCCCCACAAGCCCAACCATCTGGCCGAAGTGGACATCGAAACTAACGTTATCCAGGGCTCGCAGCTTCCCATAGGTCTTTACGCAGTCCTTTATCACTAAACCGGTGACTGCTGCCGAACTATTTGTAACTTGCCTCACCTTTGGCCCATTACGCTATTTCCTGGGGGTTGAACCCACCCTAGATTGCGGGCCCAACCCGTCAGAGATGAATCAGTGGCGATTGTTGACTCCGACTCCGCCTAAGCGGGTACTGGCTGCCGCCTCGGCTTCCTCAGGTCTTCAGTCAGCGGCATCGCCGACCTTCAACTACTTCGCCCAGCGGAAGCAGCCCACACGATAGCTCCAGATATTGATCGTTTGCACGGCACCAAAGTACATTCCTTTGGAAGTGCAGAAGGCGATAGCCCCCAGAGTGATTGTGACCCCTAGCGCAAAGAGTACAATCGCCGCCACGATATACCAGGCTAGCTTGAAATCACTCTCGCGAACACTCTTCCACAAGACAAGATTCGCTGCGCGCAAATAGAGCAACTCAGACATGAATTCACCCCCTCATCAAACGCACTTGACGCCGTAGCGTCCCCCGCCCCTGTCGACGAGGATGTCGAGAGATTGACCACGCAGCATGCAGAACGCGATCGCACCGAGAAACACCGTTTCCCCCAGCGCCAGAAGGACGATGAGCGGGACTGTGCACCAGGCCTTGTAATCGCGTGTATACGTCCGGGCGAAGCTCGTCACCCAGAGCGCAACAGGATTGTGGAACATGACTCTTTCTTTTCTACTTGCCGACCCACCACATCTTGGGCTTCACGCTAACCTCCCACAACGCAACTGTCAAGAGTCTGCGAGGAATTTGCACGCCAATTCCTCAGGCCTCATGAGTTACATCCAAAATCTATTGCTTGACTAGGGATTTAACACAGTTGATGTTATTTTTCACAATCCATTGCGCAGCTGAGTGCGATGCCATAAGTCGTAGCGACGGGGCTTGTTGGGAGGACGGGCAGTTGCGTTGGGTGTTGACGATGGCGGATCGGGTAGCGATTTCCGTAGGGCTGCGGGAGGGACGTTCCTATCACACGGAACCGGCCAGCAAAGACAAGGGGCCCATCTCCGCCCAGCCTGGGGCAGGAGGTGCCGCGTATCCATGGGTAACACACAGACTCCGCCCAGCGCAGGGCCAGACA
>JAUNKK010000151.1 GCA_030532825.1 Propionibacteriaceae bacterium | reverse complement strand
TGCTTCATTATCCCACCAAACCATAAAGCTATTTAAACGCCACGCCACTAGAAGCGTTTGCGCACCCGGGCGGTGCGGATGGTGCTGGGCCGGGTCGAGACGGGGTGGTGGCGCGAGCCGGTATCAGGTGATCCATCGACGTCGCGCCGAGACTTGGGCATCGCCATTGAGACCCTGCGGTGTTGGGTTGATTAGGCCGATATCGACAACGGAGGCAAGCCCGACGTCTCGTCGGATACGGCGGCCGGGGATCAAGCGTCTCAAGCGGGATCAACACTGAACTGCGGCGGGTCAACGAGATCCTCAAGGACTGCTTCGGTGTTCCTTTGGCCTGCGGACGCTCTTGCTACCCCTCGACAAGCTCGACCGTGCTGCATCGACATGCACCGTGACCGGTTTCGGGGTCGAGCACCTTCTGCAGCACACAGCAGCGACGGGCGGTTTCATCACATCGCATGGTTACCGAGCCGCGAAGTCTCACAAACCCAGCACCCGCGCTGTGCGTAACCCCGGGCTTTACCGCCGAACTAGCTCAGGATTCACGCGGCGAACTATGGCGTCTATGGGGTGGGGAAGATGAGGGGATGCGATGCGCCACACCGGGTGGTCAGGCCGGGTCCGGGACCAGACCACACGACTTGGATGCGCCAGGCGGGTCTGGCCGGTGTAGCCACAGGGCCGCAAACCCCTGACACCACGATCGGCCAACCAACAACTGATCAGCACCCCTGATCTGGTGCAGCCCGCCACTTTGCGTGCTGATGCCCCAAATCGCCTATGTGGTTGCCGACATCACTTACGTGCGTACCTGCACCGGCTGGTACTTGCACCGCGTTCATCATCGAAGCCCCTTCCCACGGACACGCGCTCACCGCTGCGAAGAATCAGGCCACACAGAGCTTGATGCACCACGGCCACCACGGCCACCGAGTACGTGTCCATGCGCTACACCCAGTACCTCAATGACGCCGGCTTCCAGGCCTCAGTGGGATCCCGCGGAGACTCCTACGACAACGCCCTCGCAGAAACCGGTGGGCGGACTCCACAAGACCGAACTAATCCACGCCCACCCCACCTGGCCCTCAAGAACCGAGGTCGAGTTCCACACCACGTGCTGCCTCAACTGGTGCAACCACCAACACCCTCCACGAAACCCTCGACTACCACACCCCCACCAAACCCGAAGCCCAGCACAATCAGACCAGAACCCCAACCCAGACACCCCCATAAACCTCAGAACAAAACCCAGGACGCTTCAAGTAGCATGGGACATCATCGGAGCCTTCCGATCAGTTTTGTGGTAACTCTGATTCCCGAAGGCCCCGACCCCTCACTTCAACCCCACACCACCATCCCTCAACGCGAACCCCACCCCACACTCAGACCCGAAGAGCCCAGAAAGCACCTCACCCCGAACACCGATACTGACCGATCGGATGACACCAATTTGCCAACCGCTAGTCCAAGAGTTAACTTTCTGTCACCCCCGTTGGGTGCGGGCTGGCCAAGTGGCCAGTCGGCGGCTTGCCCAGAACGTCACTTTGGCGGCTGGCTACATCTTTTGGAAGGACCGTCATGATCCACTCGCGTTCGCTGCTGCGACATGTGGTCGCAGGTGTTGTGGGCCTGGTGCTCGCCGCATCTGCATTCTTCATGCCCGGAGGAAGCCCGGCGCATGCTGACGACAACACTGCAATTCAGGTCGTCTCGGCAAAACTGACCCATGTCACTGAGACTGGCACGGAAATCACCGAGGCGCGGCAGCTGTACATCGGAGATTACTTCTATCTCGACATTGAGTACGATGCCTCCAAAGCTAACCTGAAAGCGGGCGACTCCTTGACCGTGGAGATGCCGAGCTACGTGGTAAACCGTGACGCGGGTAACGCCCGCACCGAGGTGCTGAAGCCACTGGAATATCGCGACGCCTCCGGACAGAGTATCAGGGCTGGGGAATGCAAGATCGAGTCCAATAAGATCACCTGCACTTTCAACGAGGCTGTCGAAGGCAAACTGGACGTCATGGGCACCCTGCAGGCGCAGCTCGTTGCCTGGGAGGTCACCCCCAACACCAGCACGCAGTTCGTGATCAACGGCAAGAGCCACGATGTGGCCCATCCCTGGGGCGAGGATATTGCCAAGCGCGAAGGCGGCCAGTTCCGGCCCGAAAAGCGGATCTTCAAGACTGCTACCGGCGTGGGCAGCGCCTCGAAGGCCGTCAACTGGATGATCGTCGCCGGTGGCGCGTGGCTGGCCGAAAACTATCCGAACGGCGGCCCCATCACCATTACTGATGAGATCCAGGCCGGCATGGAGTTGCCATCTGCTTCCGCGATCACCCTGACGGAAATCACCCCGAATGCCCAAACCGGGCTGCCCGAATACACCGTTGTCGCCCGGGGCGACGGCAGCGGCCAGGTGAACGGTTTCAGCATCGTTCCCACTTTCGAGGGCCGCACCGTCACCTTCACGCTGACGGGCCCGTTCAACACTGACTACAATTACCGGGTTATCACACCCACCCCGTTCACCGGAGGCCAGATCGTGCCGGGGCACAACTACGTGAACCAGGCCTACTTCGTGGAGGCCGACCAAAGCACCAACGAGTACACGCGCTCCTACTTCGAGTCCTTTAAGGCCACCATTTCCTACCGTCAGGGCTTCGGCGGCTTCAACATCACCAAGGGGAGCGCCGGAAACGCTGTGCCACCCGCGGGCCAGAAGTTCACCGTGTCCGTGGCCTACGAGCTGCCTCGGGGCAAGACCGCCGCTGACTTCCCCGGCTGGACCAACGTCCCGGCGAGCAACCCCACCACCATGGAGATCACTGTCGGCGCCACCACCGCCTACCCCTTTGAGTTCCCCATGGGCACCAAGGTCACCCTGACTGAGGACGTCGCATCCGCGAATCCCGCCGCCACGGATCTGATCTGGGGCGCCCCGAAGTTCTCCTCCGAAGACCAGCGCGTCACCATCGCTGAGGACGGCGCCAAGGCCAGCTTCACCATCGCCGATCGCGAAGCGCTCCCCGTGACGCTCACCAACACCGCAACGGGCCTTGGCCAGTTCTCGGTGACGAAACGGATCAGTGGCGATGACGCCGATGCCTACGCGGATCAGGAGTTCACCTTCGCCTACACCTGCTCTGACGGCACGACCGGCTCTCTGACCACCAGCCAGGCAAAGGGCGCCGCCACCATCGGTGAGAGGCTGCCCGCAGGCACGACCTGCGAGGTGACCGAGCAGGCGATTGGCGATCGCTCCGGTTATACCTTCACCGCTCCTGAAGCTCAGAACGTCACCATCAAGACCGGTGAAGTGACGGCGCTGACCTTCGTCAACGCCTATGAGCGCGACAAGGGCTCCTTCTCCATCACCAAGCAGGTGGCGGGCGACGCCGCTGATCTGGCCCCGCAGTCCTTCACGTTCAGCTACCAGTGCGCTGACATGGCCGAGGCCAAGACCGTTGAGGCTGTTGCCGGGCAGTCGGTGACCGTCGACGGCGTCGCCACCGGTTCCTGCACCGTGTCTGAGGCTGCCGCCGAAGCGGAGAACACCACCTCCACCCTGGAGTTCATGGTCGACGGCGCTGCTGTCGCCGCCAACGATCGGGCCATCTCCTTCGACGTGGCAAAGGGCGCTGAGGTTAAGGTGCAGGCCACCAACACCTACACGGCCAACAAGGGCACGTTCCAGGTTTCCAAGAGCGTCCAGGGCATTGACCCCCAGGCTGCGGGCAGCTTCGAGTTCGCCTACGTCTGCTCCGATGACTCGACCGGAAAGCTCACCGTGCCTGGCGACGGGACCGCGGTGAAGGCCGAAACGAGCCACCGAGTGGGCGTCACCTGTGAGGTGACGGAAGTGGCCTCCTCGGCGGAACGCGAGGGGTACACCGTCGAGACCCCGCAGCCGGTGACCGTGACGGTGGCTGCCGACTCCTCGAAGGTGGCTGAGTTCGTCAACGTCTACACCGCCAAGCCGGCTCCGAGCCCGAGCCCCGAGCCGTCGCCGACGCCCACCCCGGAGCAAGCCCCGGCTACGCCGTCTCCCTCCCCCACCCCGGAGCAGACTCCGGCGACCCCGACGGCGGCCCCCACTTCGGAGCAGCCCTCGGCTACACCGACGCCCAGCGCTCCGGCAACTACCGCTCCGGCGACCAGTGCTCCGACCACAGCCGAGCAGAGCCCGGTGGCTACGCCCAGCCCGGTGAAGCCGACGGTCAAGCCCGGCCTGCCCAAGACCGGTAAGTAAACCGGCAGGTCGACGGCCAGGTGATGCCCCTGGGCCTAGAGCGAAAGCTCGCGGCCCAGGGGCATCACCGCGCTTAGACGGCCGATTGAAGGGCTCAGGAACTTCGGGTCAGTGGCAGATTCCGCTACGGTGGCCGACTTCACCAGCGACGGTATCGTGGCGGAGGGAGTTCCGTCCGCGCCCACTGCTTGGCCCCCGACGAGCGAGAGGACATCAGCGAGGTGCTCACCGGGCTCGCTGGCGAGCGTCAGCAGCAAAAGGAGCAGCAATGACTGACATCGCCACCCTCATCCACGAACTGGCCCCGGGCAGCCCCATCCCCACGGACGAGGGCCGCGCCTGGCATCTCCTCCGCGGCCTGCTGAACGCCCGCGAGCCGGGCAATCCTTCTATGCCGCCCAGGACCGCCTACTCAGCTCCTTGATCGCCGCACGCGG
>JAUNKK010000023.1 GCA_030532825.1 Propionibacteriaceae bacterium | reverse complement strand
GGATCGCATCCAGGCTGTTGATCAGCGCCGACTTCGCCGCCTCCATCTTGGAGACACCGGACGGGTCGGCGTCCTTCATCGAGCCCGACGCGTCCAGCACCAGCATAACCCGGGGCGCCTCACCGTCCGCTCGGGCCGCCGGATTTGCAATCCCCAGTAAGGAAGTCGCAGCAGCCAATCCCAATATGACAAGGCACTTCACACGCTTCACGAAAGCCTCCCACACCTTTGCATCTGCATCGCTTATAGTCGCTCGAAGCTAACGTCGACTAACCGGCAGCCTACGTTCGACAACGCCCCCCTGCAAGCGACTTCCGCACCTGGGTAGCAACGTCGGTTAGCGGCCGCCGGTGCCGCCTATGCTGGCCTGGAGGGGGCCTCCCGCCCAGCCCTGATAGCGTGATGCCGTACCTGCTGGCAGCCTTAGGCTTACTTGAGGAGGCCCTATGGTGAATCACCACCTCGGTGTGGTCAAGGCGTTCATCCTCGCCGAGGATCGGGCCGAGTCTCTTGTGCGGTTCGCGGCCTTGACGAGGCAGCTGGCGCGATGAGTCGATTCGCCCCCGCGCTGCGCGGCGCCAGCCTCGCTCTGTTGCTGTCCGGGATCACGCTGATCGCCTGGGGCGGCTACGCGTGGCATGCGTTGCCCATCCCCACGTCCATCGGGGACGCGGACTGGCTCTGGCTAGGCGTCGCGCCCGTTGCCGCGGCCAGTTGCTGGGTTCTTGGGGCGGTCAAGCGCGAGGCACCGGTGTTCCTGGTCGTCGTCTTAGGACTTTCGGTGGCAGCCAGGCTGTGCTACCTCGGTGCCGAACGGTCGGTATCACTATTCTATCAGCCAGGCGCAGCCTGGATCGGCCTGGGAGCGCTGGCGCTGACCTTGGCAGCCGCATGCGACCTGATTGCCCGGCGGCATCCGGGCTCCTGGAGAATCGCGGCACCCGGGGCCGTGACGTCGCTGCTGGCCATGGCACTCGTCGTCGCATGCGTAATGCCCCTATATCAGCAGCACCTGATCTCCATCACGACCAACCCCGGCAGCCAGCCCTATCCCAGCCTTCCGACTTCCGTGACCGGCGAGGTGGCGTGGTCCCAGACGCTGCCAGATGTTGCGGTAGGCCAGACCCGAGGCGCACGTGGGCCGGTCATCGCCCTGACCAACCGGGTGATCGGGCTGAACGCCGCCGACGGCGAGGTGCTGTGGGAGCACCGCCTCACGGCCGGGCCACCATGCAGCTTCAACCAGCTGTACCTCACCAGCAGTCCCCTCCTGCTCTCTAGCCCCGACGGTGCCTACGCGGCATTCGGCGCCTGCCAACGAGACAACAGCTCAGACGGGATCCTTCACATAGTGGAGACCACCACAGGACGCATCGTCGCTCAGCGGTACCTCCGCAGGTATCCCGATGTCCAGTTGACCAACAGCATGGCCTGGGTCAACGGGGAGGGCATTCGCCTGTCCGACGGCTCCGTTATCTGGACCACAACAGTCGCGCAGCGAGCGGGCAGCGGAGCCGTCTCGGGGTCGCTGTTCGTCAAGGAAATGACCTGCACCGACGAGGGCGAAACCCGCGTTGGTACCTGCTCCCTGGAACTGTTCCTCCATTCCGACCCGCGCAATATCCGTCGGGTCGAGAGCATCGTCCGCACCTCCGGTGTCCTCCCGGCGGCTCACGGCTGGGTGATACAGCTAGCGCCTGAAGGGCCGCCGATCACGAGCCGGGATGCGAACACCGCCATGCAGGCCCTTCATCTGGAGACCGGGGAAACCGTGCCGCTGGGCGAGTTCCGTGAGGTTCAGCACGTCTCCGAGACCCGCCTCGTCCTGCGCCGCGCCGACGGCGACGTGGCCGTATTCGACCCAACGACGAAAACTGTCACGAACTATCCGGCCGGCACCGTGGACACCATATCGGCCGACACCATGTGGCCCACAAACGATGTTTGGAAGGCGAACTGGGACGGTCCCCTGTCGCCGAACACGCGCGCTCTGCGCCTCGATCGCGTCGGTGACCCCGTCATCATCCCAGTCGACCATCCCGCGGGCGCGACATCGCTCGCCCGCCCAGCAGCCGTGCGGGCCTGGGCTGCACCGGGCTGCGTGATGGTGCAGGCCTGGTCAGGCAGCCACCCCAGCCGCGGGGAGGCCGAGCCCGACCGCACCCACCTTGCCTGCGTCCGCTGACCCACCCGACGAACGGCCTCGGTAATATTGGACGGCGATTAATTGCGTCGGTGACGGCTCTGCCTACCCGATACTGAACCTCTCCCCTGGCAGGATCAATCCTATGAAATGGGGTCGGACCATGCTTCTTGCCCTCACCGTCGGATGTGGAGCGAGCGCCTGGTGGCTGGGGGCCGAGGAGCCAGTTCAGTCGCCGGTGCCGCCATGGGTGACGGTCTTCGCGATAGTCGGTATCGCCGTCAGTTGGGCCTGGCAGCGCTACGACCCGCGCGGCCGCCCGCACTGGATGTGGCTGCCGACCCTCGGCGCCGTGGCCCTCGGGGGGTTGTCGGTCTTCGTCGCTGTGCTGTTCCGTGACGTCGGGTACTGGAGCTTGGGAACGGCGCTTCAGATCCTGGCCTGTCTCTCATTCGCGGGCTTCGTCCAGGTGGACCGCTTCCTCAGCCACAACGAACCCACGGCACGGTTCCAGCATCCGGGGTGGGCGGCGGTTCCGGCGGCGCTGTGCCTGCTGGGCTTGGGTGTGCTCCTGCTCGCCTTCAACCCCGTCTCTGCCCCTGCGGCGGCGCCGACGGCGGAACCCCAGGAGTCGCTCATGCTGGGGGACGTCACCGTGTCCGCCCACGCCGATTCCGTGAGCGGCACCGGCCCGGAAGGCACCTGGACCTATCGGCATCGGGGTGCCCAGGTCTCGCCGTGGCCCAAACACAGCGGCAGGGAACTGATCACCAACCCCGGCGGCACGTACGTCGCTGTGTCCTTCGTCCTGCCGTTTTCAACCCCCTTTCGGGTAACCGGAGTTCAATGGGAGCGACCCGAACCCGACTTCCCTCTGCAGCATGTCGTCGTACTCGAAACGGCGACGGGGCAGGTGGTAAAGGAAGTCAGCGTTCCGCGGTTCGTGAACGTGCAGTTGACCGACTCCACGGTGCTCATCGGCCAAGAGGCCTATTCCCTGGCCGGTGGGGGGCGCGTGTGGCGCAGCGACGCTATCCCCGTCAGCTTTCCTTCCCGGACTGCGCTCAACGGGTTTTTCATCACCGACACCCGGTGCGCGCGAGACGAGGACTGGCTGACCACCTGCCAGCTGGATTTGGTGCACGAGGGGAAGCCGGAGGAAGGAGCCACCACCCTTGGCGGGGTCGTCGGCCACCCCAACCCCCGGTATCCCGTGATCGTCGACGGCTGGGTGCTACGCCGGGCCAACCCCGTCGAGCCCATCGCGGATGAGGCGACGGGGGTTGACGTCGGCGCCGAGCTGGTGGCGTACTACATCCCGACGGGCCAGGAGATTCCGGTGGGTCGCGCCATCGGCGCCGAGGCAGTCGAGGGCGAGCTAGCCATTCTGCCCGCGATCACCGTCGAAGACGCCGACTCGTGGGAGCAGGAATTGGGGAACAACCTCCCCGACCCAGAGGCCTGGTTCAACCCCCTCACCAAGCAGGTGCGACGATGAACCGGGTAGCGGCCTTGGCCGGAGCCCGCACGGTCCTGCTTGTGGCGGGCAGCGCGCTGACGGTGTACGGAGCCGTCCTTTGGTGGACCGATCCGCTCGCTAATACACCGGCGCAAGCCACCGGTGTGACACTGGCCCTACCCGGCGTGTGCGCGGGCTGGTCGCTGGCGGTCTGGGGGATCTCGGCTCGCCAGCGGGTGCTCAGCAAGAGCGTGTTTGCCGCCGGTTTTGTGGCGTCGGCATGGTTGTGCGGCCGGTACGTCATGGAGCTGGCCGACGATGGCTACACTCCCGACGGAATACTGCTGGTGGCGCTGGGGACGCTGACCTTGACGACGGCCGCCACCGTCGACCTCATGGCCCGCGCGTTCGACCCGGACAAGACGACGCCCCGCGCTCTCCTGCACTCTCGGCCGGCCCTGCTGGGCGCCGGGTCGGCGCTGGTAGCCCTAGCTCTTGTCGCGGTCGCCCTGGCGCCGCTCATGCCTTACACACGCATCACCACAGCCGACGCCGGTCAGGATCCATACCCGGATCAGTCGCGCCACGTGACTGGGGAGGTCGCCTGGACTCACACCGTCGAATCGCCGGTGCTGGATAGTGCAGCCGGGTCGCGCGGCCCGCTCGTCGTGCTGGAGGACGGCGTCATCGCCCTGGACTCGGCCGACGGGAGCGTGCTGTGGGAGCGCCGTCGCAGTTCGGTGTCGCAGTGCCAGCTCGGAGGCGATCCCGTCGGCTTGAAGCAGCGTCCCTACATAGTGACTAGCCCAGACGGAGCCCACGCGGTCCTCCTATCCGGTCAGTGCGCCACCCGCGGGCGACTAGAGATCGTGGAGACGGCAACGGGCAGGATCGTCACTGGGCGCGACGTCACCGAGCCGCCCGCGGTTCAACTCACCAACCAAGTGGCCCTGGCGGGGGGGGAAGGCATCAGCCTGACCGACGGGGCCACGCTGTGGTACCGGGACGACGACGGGAATATCGACAGCGGCACAGCCGGACTGTCCCACTTCATCGCGCTCCCGAACTGCCAGGAGGCCGTGTGCCCCGCCGAGGTGTTCGCCGACACCGACCCGGCTGACACCCGCGAAATCCAGTACATCCGGGCCCAGGGTGGCAGCAAGACGCCACTGGCGAGCGGCTGGCTAGTGCAGCCAACCACCGGAACCACACCGGATAGCACCAGTGGCCCCATCGCCATGCAGGCCTACTCCATCGACACAGAGGAGACGGTGCCCTTGGGCCCGTTCCGCTTCGTGTACCCCGCCTCCCCGACCCGGCTAGTGCTGGAGGACCCCGAAGACACAGCCAACGTGTTCGACTCCGCCACCCGGACGCTCACCCCCACCAAAGCTTCCACCTTGAGCGTCGCCCTGGACGAGGACCGGGCCTGGCCCACCAACGACGTCCACAAAGCCGAATGGGTCGACGGGAAACTTCAGCTCAGCACCAACAAAGGCCCGATCCCGATTCCTGCCGACCTGCCCGCCACCGACTCACCGACCCATAAGGCCAGCGCCTGGGCCGCCCCCGGCTGCGTCATGGTGGAAGGCACCTGGCTGGGCACCGAGGCAGGTGGCAAGGCCAACCGGTACCGCACCTACCTGGCCTGCGTACGCTGACCGGCCCAGTTTCGCGCGGGTCTGGTGCGCATCCTGGGCCCGTTCGCCCTACCGTGGCACCGACTCCTTGGGACCGGCCCCCGGCTGGCAGCCGCGGACGGTATTCTCCCGGGTGTGAACAGCCGCATCTTCCTCTCCCCACCCGACATGACCAACCTAGAACAGGAGGCCTTGTCGCGTGCCTTCGCGAGCGGCTGGATCGCGCCCCTGGGGCCTGAGGTTGACGCTTTTGAGACCGAGTTGGCGGCCTACTGCGGCAGAGAGCACGCCGTCGTACTGTCCTCCGGCACCGCAGCGCTACATCTAGCCGGCCTTAACCTTGGTTTTAGGCCCGGAGACGTGGTAATTACCGCCTCCATGACGTTCGCCGCCACAGCCAACGCCATCTGCTACACGGGCGCCACCCCCGTCTTTATCGACGCCACCCCGCAGGGCGATATCGACGTCGACCTGACCCGCCGGGCCATCGCCGACCAGCGCTCCAAGGGCCACAATGTCGTCGCCCTCGTGCCCGTCGACCTGCTAGGTCATGTCGTCGACCACGAGGGGCTGAGCGCGGTTGCTCAGGAGTGCGGGCTGCCGATCCTCAGCGACGCGGCCGAGTCGCTGGGCGCGGCCTACCGGGGCCGCCCCGCCCCGGCCTACGGTGAACTGGCGGCCGTCTCATTCAACGGCAACAAGGTGATGACCACGTCCGGAGGCGGCGCCGTCCTGACTGACGACGGCGACCGGGCGGCACACATCCGCTACCTGGCGACGCAGGCCCGCCAGCCGGTGCTCCACTACGAACACACTGACATCGGCTACAACTACCGCATGTCGAACCTGCTGGCCGCCGTCGGCCGCGCCCAGCTGGCCCGGCTACCGGAGATGCTGGAGCGCCGCCGCGAGCACCGGCTCCGCTACCGCACCGTATTCGATGGGGTGCCGGGCGTCACTTTCTTCGGGCAGCCCGACGGGGCCGATCATCCTCTCGACGCGGGCGACCACGACAACTTCTGGCTGACCTCCATCGTCATCGACCCCGACGCCGCCGGCTTCTCCCGCGACGATGTGGTCCGGGTGCTGGCCGAAGACAACATCGAGGCTCGCCCGCTGTGGAAGCCCATGCATGCGCAGCCCGTGTTCCAGCATTTGGAGGCCTACGTCAACGGCAACTCCGACCGCCTGTTCGCGACGGGCGTGTCCCTGCCCAGCGGGTCGGCGCTCAGCGACGACGACATGGATCGCGTGGTCGCAGCCCTGCACAAGGTTCTGGAGGGCTCCGCGTGAGACGCCCCTACGACGTCCTCAAGCGCATCCTCGACGTGCTGGTTGCCGGGGTCGCGCTGGTCATCTTAGCGCCGATTCAACTCACCGTGGCGCTCTTGGTCCGCCGAAATCTTGGGTCGCCGGTGCTGTTCAAGCAGGAGCGCCCGGGGCGGTACGGCCGCCCCTTCATGATGTACAAGTTCCGCACCATGAAGGACCCGGCGCCGGGCCTGACCAGTGACGAAGACCGCCTCACCCCGTTCGGGGCGCGGCTACGTTCCACCAGCCTGGACGAGTTACCGGAACTCATCAACGTCCTCAAGGGCGACATGTCGCTGGTGGGTCCCCGCCCCCTGCTGCCCCAGTACCTGCCCCTGTATACGCCAAAGCAGTCCCGTCGCCACGAGGTGCGACCGGGTGTGACGGGGTTGGCGCAGGTCAAGGGCCGCAACGCGATGCCGTGGGCGGAACGGCTGGCCTGGGACGTGCACTACGTGGATAATCGGTCACTGAAGCTGGATGCGGAGATCCTGTTCGACACCGTCACCGTCGTGTTCAAGCGGGAGGGCATCACCGAAGAGGGGCAAGCCTCCATGACGGATTTTGAGGGCGCCCCCGACGTGGAGGTATAGGATCACCGGGGCCGGGGCGGGAGGGTTGCCCCGTCTCGACTCGATTGGACTAGCCACATGCTCATCGTCGGCCTCATCTTCGCGGCCCTTGCCGCGCTCCTTCACGTCGTCATCTTCTACATGGAGTCGATCAACTGGGAGGGGCCGCTGGCCCGCAAGACTTTCGGCGGCACCGCGGAAGAGGCCCGGCCGCATGCCTTCTACGCCTTCAACCAAGGCTTCTACAACCTCTTCCTGGCTCTCCAGGCCACCATTGGCATTGTCGTCACGCTTGTGGGGCAGCGGACGGTGGGCCTGACCCTAGTCCTGGCCGGGACAGCGGCCATGCTTGCGGCCGCCGTTGTCCTGGCCCTGGTCTCGGCGACCCACCGGGCAGCCGCCGCGAAACAAGGCACTTTATCCGTTGCTGGCCGTCAGCTGCGTTGTCGCCTCGCTGCTGTCCTGATCGACTTTCAGCATCCGGATTGCTCACCACGTGGACGAGATGCGCCACGGCGACTACCGGGTATTAGGTTGATCTCGTTATTGTCGCAGGAGAGTCATGGGAAAAACAGCGCCGAAGCGGGAGATCTTCAACTCCCGTAACTTCTTTATCTTGGCCGCCATCGGGTCCGCCGTCGGGCTCGGAAACATTTGGCGCTTCCCTTACGTGGCTTATAGCAACGGCGGCGGCGCTTTCATCCTGCCCTACCTGATCGCGCTGTTCAGCGCCGGTATCCCCCTGTTGTTCTTCGACTACGCCATCGGTCACCGCTACCGCGGTTCCGCACCCTTGGCCCTGCGGCGGCTCGGCGGCTGGACTGAGACTCTCGGCTGGTGGCAGGTGATGGTGTGCTTCATGATCGCCATCTACTACGCGGCTATCGTGGCCTGGGCGGGTATGTACACCATCTTCAGCTTCAACCAGGCCTGGGGCGACGACCCGGAGGGCTTCCTGACGGGCGAGTTCCTGCAGCGCGCGGCGGAGCCAGGGGTCGGCTTTGAGTTCGTTGGAACGCTGATGGTTCCCATGGTCGTGGTGTGGATCGTGGCGCTCGGCACCATTGCGCTGGGCGTCAACAAGGGGCTGGCGCTGGCGAACCTGGTGTTCATGCCGCTGCTGGTGGCGATGTTCCTGGTTCTGGTGGTGCAGTCGCTGTTCCTGCCCGGGGCCACGGAGGGCCTCAACGCGCTGTTCACCCCCGACTGGGCGGCGCTGGGCAGCCCTGGTGTGTGGGCGGCGGCGTTCAGCCAGATCTTCTTCTCCCTGTCGGTGGGCTTTGGCATCATGCTCACCTACTCCTCGTATCTGAAGCGCCGCACCGACCTGACCGGCTCGGGTCTGGTGGTGGGATTCGCGAACTCCGGCTTCGAGTTGCTGGCGGGCATCGGCGTGTTCGCGGCGCTCGGGTTCATGGCCTACACCTCCGGGGTCGGTGTCAGCGAGGTCGCCCAATCGGGACTGACGCTGGCCTTCGTCGCCTTCCCGACAATCATCTCGCAAGCTCCGCTGGGCTCGCTGATGGGCGTGCTGTTCTTCGGTTCCCTCACGGTGGCGGGACTCACGTCGCTGCTCAGCATCATTGAGGTCATCGTGGCCGCCGTCCGCGACAAGCTAGGCGTGTCCAAGCAGCAGGCAACGGCTGCCATCGGCATCCCCATGGCGGCCATCTCCACCCTGCTGCTGGGAACCACCACCGCGGTGTACTTCCTGGACATCACCGACGAGTTCGTCAACAAGTTCGGCATTCTCGCGGGCGCGTTCGCCTGCGTGGTGTCGGTGGCCTGGATCGTCCGCAAACTGCCGGTACTGCGCCGCCACCTCGACCGCTTCTCCAGCTTCCCGACGGGTAAGACCTGGCTGTTCTTCATTGGCGGCATCGTCCCCGTCGTCCTAGGCTACATGCTGGTCACTGAGATCATCGCCAAGCTTCAGGAACCCTACGAGGGCTATCCGCTGCACCTGCTGGGCATCTTCGGGTGGGGCATGTCGGCGGCCCTGATCGTCGTGGCCGTCATCCTGCGCGCGCTCCCGTGGCGGCACGGCGCCAACATCAGGTTCGACGAAACCGACAACGAGCACGAACGGGCCGACTCTCCCGCCACCGCCGCGGCGGATGCATCGGCAATCGACGAGGGCCAGGAGGGCACCGCATGACCATGACCGCCATCGTCATGATGACCATCGCCATCGCCACCTTGTGGGGCGGGCTGACGGCCGCCACCATGAACCTGCTGCGGCGCCCCGACCTGTCCGCCCAAGACGTCGACGACTAAGCGGGCTAACCGCTGCCTGGGCTTATCAGAGCCGTCACGTAGACTTGGCCCCATGTCGAAGCCCAAGAGTGCCGGTACGGCCTATTCGCTCGCTATGTTCGGGCTCGTCAGCGCGCTCTGCGGAGTGCTGCTGGCAGGCTTACTCGTTCCCGTGACGGCTCTGGCTGGGGGGGCGACGAAGCTCGTCGCCGACTCCGTCCAATATCTGCCGGCCGAGTTGGAAACCCCAGCTCAGTCGGAACGCTCCCGAGTGCTGATGGCCGACGGCTCGGAGTTGGCCACGTTCTTCGAGGAGAACCGGGTTTACAAGCCCCTTCCCGATATCGCGAAGGTGATGCAGCAGGCCCAGGTCGCCATCGAGGACCACCGCTTCTACGACCACGGCGCCATCGACCTGCAGGGCTTGGGTCGCGCCGTCATCAAGACTCTGGCGGGCGACACCCAGGGCGCTTCCACACTCACCCAGCAGTACGTGAAACAGGTGCAGGTGGAAAGCGCCAAGGTGCGTGGTGACGCGACTGGGGTTCAGGAGGCCCAGGTCCCCACCATTGAACGCAAGATCCGGGAGATGCGCTACGCCATGGCCGTGGAGGAGCGCCTCACCAAGGACGAGATCCTGGAACGCTACCTGAACATCGCCTACTACGGCGACGGTGCTTACGGCGTCGAGGCGGCAGCCAAGCACTACTGGAATATCTCGGCCGCGGAACTCAGCCTGGACCAGGCCGCGATGCTGGCCGGGATCGTCCAGAACCCGGTGGCGTTCAACCCAGTGACGAACACCGCGAAGGCCATTGAGCGCCGCAATCAGGTGCTGAACCGGATGGCCTCGCCCCAGGTCGGGATGATCACTCAGGAGGAAGCTGACGCGGCCAAGCAGGTTGGCTTCGACCCGTCGCAGGTGGTGAGCACCCCAAACGGCTGCACCGTCTCCCAATTCCCCACGCTGTGCCAGTACGTCTACAACGTGCTGATCTCCGATCAGATGCCGGGCCTCGGCTCTACGCCTAAGGAACGGGAGAACACCCTGAAGCGTGGCGGGCTCACCATCCACACCCTCATCAACCCGAAGGCGCAGCAGGCTGCGGAGGAAGCCGTGGCCGCGAGCGTCGGCCCGACCGACCCGGTGTGGGGTGGTGCCGTACTGATTCAGCCGAACACCGGCCTCATCGTCGCGATGGCGCAGAGCCGCCCGAAGCTCGGCGAAGGCGAGGGCGAAACCTGGAAAGTCGTCAACGCCGAGGCGAAATATGGCGGCATCGAAGGCTTCCAGGCAGGGTCAACGTTCAAGCCATTCGTGATGGCCGCAGCCTTGGAGCAGGGGGTGCCGACGAGCACTACCTTCGACTCGCCCCAAATACTCAACACCAACGGCATGACCTTCAAGAACTGCGAATCCTCGTTCAAGTTCAACCAGGGCTGGGAACCACGGAACTACGACAAGGCCTATGGCACCATCGACATGATGCAGGCCGCCCAGAACTCGGTAAACACATACTTCGTCCAGTTGGAGAGCAAGGTAGGCATCTGCTCGTCCATCGACATGGCTCAAAAGCTCGGGGTGCGGATGGCCGATGGCTCGGACATGCGGAAGCAGGCCGACTTTCCCTCGTGGGTGTTGGGCACCTCCTACATCACGCCGCTGTCCATGGCGGAGGCGTACGCGACGCTTGCAAACCGCGGCACCCACTGCAACCCGATCATTCTGCAGTACATCCAGTCCAAGGACGGCAAGGAGGTGCCGGTGCCTTCCGCCGATTGCCAGGAGGTGATCTCGCCGGAGGTGGCTGACGGCGTGAACTATGTGCTGGCCAGCGTCATGACGCAGGGCACGGGGCGGCCAGCTCTCATGTCGGATGGCCGGCCCCAGGCCGGTAAGACCGGCACCACTGACTCCTCGAAGTCGGTGTGGTTCACCGGCTATACCCCGGACATGGCCGGGGCGGCCTTCATCGCCATCGACACCAGCCACCCGACGTTCAAGGAAAACTCGAACAAGGGCCTCACAGACATCCCGCGGCTGTCGACCGGTGTGAAGCTCTCCGGTACTGGTGGCAGTGACGCTGGCCCGATCTGGAAACGGGCCATGAGCGCAGCCCTGGATGACGTGGACCCAACCCCGTTCGGTCAGGTCAGCCAGCGGATCCTGGAGGGCGAGAAGGTCCAAGTCCCCAGCGTCGCGGGCATGGGTTACGAAGAAGCCCGCGCCACTCTGGAAGAGGCCGGCTTCTCCACCGCACGCCAGTTGGTCTACAGCCCACAGCCGGCTGGTACCTACCTGGGGGTGGTGAGTCCTTCGACGGTGGCGCCGAAGTACTCGACCATCATGATGCACTTCTCGCAAGGCCCGGAGCCGGCCGCAACGCCCACACCGGTACCCGGGGACCCCACTAATCCCTACCCCATCCCAACCGGCCCCACGGACCCAGGCATACCGGCACCTGATCCGATTCAGCCGCCGGGGGATCAGTAAGTGGCGAATCCGCTGCGCGCCGCGGCCAGTTTGGCCGCGGCCGCAGTTGGCTGCTTTGCTTGGGGGCTCGCGGAGGCAAACCTGTTTCGCGTCCGGTGCGTGACGGTACCCGTGCTGCCCCTCGGGGGCCCAGAGTTGCGGGTCCTGCACCTGTCTGATGCTCACCTGCTGGAGTCGCAGCACGCCAAGCTGGATTTCCTGCGGTCGCTGGCTGATCTCCGCCCGGATATGGTGATCAACACGGGCGACAACATCGCCAGCGACCGGGCAACCGCATCACTCATGACGGCCTTCGGGAAGCTGAAGGATGTACCGGGCGGGTTCGTTTTCGGCTCGAATGACTACCACAAACCAGAGTTCAAGAACCCGCTGCGATACGTCACCCACGGCCGCTCAAAGGCCTCCGGAGCACCCGAACGCCTCGACGCCGAGGGATTGCGGGCAGCCCTGACCGCGCGCGGCACCTGGCAGGATCTGAACGACCGGCGCGCCATCGTCGAAGCCGGTGGGTATCGGATCGAGCTGCGCGGCACTGACGACGCGCACCACGACCACGACCACTACCCCGCAGTGGCGGGCCCACCCTCCGCAGGCGTGGATTTGAGTTTCGGGGTGACCCACGCACCGTATCGCCGGGTGCTGGACCCGATGGTGGCCGACGGCGTGGCCGTGATCTTCGCGGGCCACACGCATGGCGGTCAGGTGTGCGTGCCCGGCTACGGAGCGCTGACCACGAACTGCGACCTCCCCCGTCGCCAGGTCAAGGGGCTATCGCGGCACGCTGTAGCCGACCGGTGGGCTTGGCTACACGTCTCGGCGGGGATCGGGACGTCGCCGTTTGCCCCCTATCGGTTCGCCTGCCCCCCGGAAGTCACGCTGCTCACCCTGGTGCCCCGAGGACGCCCAACATAGCCCGTAGGGATTGCCCACCTCCCGGTGCGCATCGGCCCCAGCTGGGAACGCCGTGCCTAATCAAGCGCAGGAAGGATCCGTCCATTTTCACAGTAGAGTCCCGTCTGTTTGCCCAGTAGGATCCCGTCCATTTTCACAGCAGGATTCCGTCCAGCTGCCCAGCAAGGTGGCATCGCTGCCATGACATACCAGCGCCGCATACTCGACGACCTACTTGACGAGGCGTTCCCCGAGTTGGCGGCTATCGCTATTGAGGGCGCCAAAGGCGTGGGGAAGACCGCGACGGCGAGTCGCCGTGCGAAGAGCACGCTGTCCCTCAACGATCCCCGGGAGTTGCGAAGCGTCTCAGCTAATTTCGACCTGGTGGTGCAGGTGCCGCCGCCGGTATTCATTGACGAATGGCAACTCCAACCGCAGGTGTGGGATCGGGTACGGCGCGCCGTCGACGACGCCCCGGAGGTAGGCGGCCGATTCTTGCTCGCCGGTTCCGCCGGGTTGGCTCCCGGCATCCGAGTCCACAGCGGGGCGGGTCGCATCGTGAGCATGACGATGCGACCGATGTCGCTCTACGAACGAGGCATGGCGGACGATCATGTTTCCTTATCTGCCCTGCACTCTGGGGACGTCACTATCGCCGGCAGCACCACCGTAGGCGTCGCTGACTACGTTGACGAAATCCTCCGGTCCGGTTTTCCTGGCATCCGACATTTGTCACCGCCCAACCGGGATCGTCAACTGGACGGTTATCTAGCCCGCATTGTGCAGCGAGAAATGCCCGACAACGGCATCACACTGTGCGTCGCCCCATGGCGCTGCGTGCCTATGGGGCAGCCACCGCGTCGACGGCGGACTATACAAAGATTCTCGACGCCGCAACAGCCGGTGAAACTGACAAGCCCTCTCGGACAACGGTCGATGCCTACCGCGAGTACCTTCAGCGGTTGTTCATCTTGGATCCCGTGGCGGCCTGGGCACCAGTCTTCTCTCCTTTGAAGCGCCTTACTTTGGCACCAAAGCACCATCTGGTAGATCCCGCGTTGGCGGCCCGCCTCGTCGGGGTGGGGGCCGCTGGGCTCCTTACCGGTCAGGGCACCCAAGTCGCACCGACGACTGGCACATGGCTGGGAGCGCTCTTTGAATCCCTAGCAACGCAGTCGGTGCGCGTCTATGCCGAAGCTATGGGCGCCACGCTCGGGCATCTGCGCACAAAGAACAGCGACCACGAAGTAGACCTGATCGTCGAAACCGCGGACTCCCGCTGCACAGCTATCGAGGTGAAGCTGGCTGACACGGTCAGCGACGGCGACACGCGCCACCTACACTGGCTCCGAGACCAGCTACCTGACCGGCTCGTTGAGACGGTGGTCCTGTATGGCGGACCGCATGCCTACCGTCGACCCGACGGCATCGCCGTGATCCCCTTGGCCATGCTCGCCCCGTAAACCATTCGGCTGCCTCCGTTCGGGGTTTAGTGAACTTCCCAGGCCCTAAGCTCAAGGTCCTCACCCAAGAGAGGACCCATGGAACGGCAAAAACGGCTATACGCCATCATTGATGCTCCCCCCACAGCCAGCGACCTGTTCCGCGGCTGCCTCTGCCTGGTGCTGGGAATTGTCCTGGGGATCGCTCACGCGCGCTTGGGCGTGCTCAGCATCCCCGAGCTCAGTACGAGCACATCGAACGCCTCAGCAGTCTTGGTTGCGCCCGTCGCTGTGGTGATTCCGCCCATCGCTACCGCCTTGGGGTGGGGCACGGTGCTCGGCCCCGCCGCCCTCGGGTGCGGTGCCCTTGCCGCCGCGCTCTTCATGACTCCGCTGCTCGGCTGGTCGGAGCCTGCGTGGCTTCTTGGGGGCGCTTGCTTCGGCATCAGCGGGGCAGTGCTGCGGCGTCAAAAGCTGGCGGGCGACAGACACGAGAATCCCGCCGCCCCCCTCGACTGGAAAGTCGCGGGAAGCAGCATCCTCGTCGGCATCGTGGGCGGATTCATACTGGCTGTCATGGTCGCCCCGGGCCTGCTCGCTCAGGGCCGAAACACCCGCAGTCCAGACGACCTGCACTTCGAGCAGCTCGATATAGCCCTTTTCCTAGGCCCGGGGCTCGCGCTGCTGGCGGCTTTGGCCCTGTTCTGCGCCACGTTCATCCACCGCTTGGGTGGCTACGCCTTGGCGGTGACGTACTGGGCCGGAGCTGCGTTCTTAGTCCGCGAGAACGCCGACAAGATCAACCCGATGGGCTTCTTCCCCCTCACCATCGGGCTGATCGCCGCGACGGCAGCACTTCACGCGGAGAACGCCGACGACCCACCGGTCAAACGCATCGACATCCAATCCACGTGACCCCTACCGCGGGCGTCCCTGGGCCGCCTTGTGGGCGCCCTGCGCGATTTCGTCGACGGCCAGGGGCGCCAGTTCCGTGGCCATGCCCCGTCGCTCCAGCGCCTTGGTGATCAGGAAGTCGGCGATCTGGGGGTTCGTGGGCAGGATCGGGCCGTGCAAGTAGGTGCCGATGACGTTATGGACGCGCAACCCCTCCTGCTGATCCTCACCGTTGTTACCAGCGCCGCGGGTAACTTGCCCAAGGGGCTGTTGCCCGGCGTCGAGATACGTCCGCCCGGAGTGGTTTTCGTAGCCGACCACCTGCCCAAACTCCGGGCTGTTGAGCGTCACATTGCCGATCAGCCGGTCCGCGCCCGCCCGCGTCTCCAGTTGCAGGATACCCGCGCCCTTGATGACCTCGCCATCGCCCGTCACGAAAGTGCGACCCAACAGCTGGTACATGCCGCAGATCAGCAGCATGGGGGCGCCGTCCTCGACGAGGTGACGCAGCACCTCAGTGTGCTTGCCGATCTCGTCTTGGATCTTGCCTTGGCCCGCATCCTGGCCGCCGCCACCCAGGAAGATGTCCCCGGCCGCCAGGTCGGTGGCGTCGCCGGGGTTGTGGTCGACGATCTCGGCGTCGATTCCCCGCCAGTTCAGGCGCTGACACAGGACGCGGGCATTGCCCCAGTCCCCGTAAAGGTTCATGTCGCGCGGGTATAGCTGGACGATACGAATCATGCGGCTTCCTCCCCGAGGGCCAGGCCCGACATCATGCGTCGGAGCGCGGTCATGGCGGTATAGGTGGTGTAGATGCGTTTCGGCTTCCCGGGGTTGAGGGCGGCGAAGCGGTCGAGGGCCCGCTGCAAATCCGGCTCGATGACGTCGACAGCGAGGTCGTCGTAGGCCAGCCGCAGCGCCATGCCGTGGGCGCGGGTGCCGGTGACCATAGCGACGGAGTCGAGGGGCGTGAAGTCGACGTCCCACAGCCAGCTGATGTCCCGACCGTCGGCGTAGTTGTCGTTGATGGCGATCATGTTGTCGGCGTTGCCGTCGGCGAAAGACAGCAGCGACAGCCGGAAGCCGCTGGGGTTTTTCACCAGCACCAGCTCGATGGGAACGCCACGATAGGTGATGGTCTCGCCGCGACCGAACGCCGGCCGGACCTTGGCGAGCGCATCCAAGAGCTGCGCCGTCGACACCCGATCCCCGACAATCTGCCGCACCAGGGCAAGACCCGCGGCGGCGTTGAGCAGGTTGTAGACGCCGCCGAGGCTCATCTGGACGGTGTGGTCCTGCCCGTCGATCTCGTAGCAGGCGGTGCGGCCGTCGATGGCCTTGAGGAGGACGTCAGCACGGGCCGCGTGGTTCGCGCGGGCCTCACCGCCCTTCAAGGTGTCGTCGGTGGGCATCAGGGCCAGCAGCTCGTCGGTGGTGCCGAAGTACACGGGCTGCGCCTGGGTGCGCTGGTTGATGCGGAAGACGCGGGGGTCATCGCGGTTGAGGATGACTTTTTCGGTGGCGGCCTCGGCGTTCTTGGCCAGCATCTCGGCGGCGGTGTCGATCTCGCCGAAGCGGTCGAGCTGGTCGCGCATGACGTTGAGGAACAGGCTCATGCGGGGCTTGACCTGTTTGACGAAGTGCACCGCCCAGGCCTCGTCCAGCTCTAGGACGGCGATGTCGGCGTCGAGTTTCCCGCGCCAGTTCACCAGGGGCAGCAGCTCGGAGATGACGCCGCGCGAGAAGTTGGAGCCGGTGCGGTTGGTGAACACCTTGTAGCCGACCGATTGCAGCAGCTCGGTGACCAGTTTCGTCGTGGTGGTTTTGCCGTTGGTTCCAGAGATGAGGACGACCCCCTCCGGCAGCGTGCTGAGCGTGCGCCGTAGGTAGCCGCTGTCGAACTTCTCGACCATCAGCCCGGGAAGTGCGGAGCCGCTGCCTTTGAGTTGCGCCACTCGCTTGACGAGCTTCCCGAAGATGGTGCTGATGGCGTGACGAGGCATGGCGGCATCCTATACCGGTACAGCAGGGGTGCGGTGATGGCGACGATCCGGCTGCGCGGCTTGGCCAACTCATAACAAAGACGGCCCCGCAGGTGAGCGATCACCTGCGGGGCCGCCGGTGTGACGGGGCCTATGCCCTACCAGTCTCAGGCAGACCGGGCCTGATGGGCACGGGGCTCGGTCGCGATGGCGTGGGCGTCACCGTTGGATCCGCGGACGTCGGGGGCGCCGACGGCGAGGGACTGGGCGTCGGGCTCGGCTCCGGAGAGGGCAACGGCGACGGACTCGGCTCCGGGGAAGGCGACGGCGACGGACTCGGCTCCGGAGAGGGCGGGGTGTTGAAGGTGTTGACAACCGCGATGTGCAACTCCTGCAAGGTGGCAGGGTCGTCGCCGGTCACTGCTACGGCATCAGCCCACGTGCTGGGGGTGACGGTGTGGCTGGCGGCGCCTCCCGCATCGGTCTCCTGGCCGAAGCACCGCGCCCCCTGCGGCAACCGGACGTCCACACCTTGGGTGTCCTTCACGGTGACGGTTTCGCCGCCCTTCAGCTTCACGTCGCCGCTGAAGACGGTGGCCCCCGCCTCCCCATTGGCATCAGGAAGCTGACAGGTCACATTGACCGTGAATTCGGTCTGGGCGGCGGCTACCACGGCTTCCGCATCGCCTTCGAGGGTCTTGGTGACCTGCACGATGCCCGCCGTGTAGGGGTTGGTGAGCGACACCCTCTCGGTCTCGCCAGCCCTCGCATCCGCATCCCAGAGGACGCGGATCGTGGCTCCCGGCCGCCCCGTCGGTTCGACGTCGACGTCAGTCTCGGTTATCAAGCATTGGCTTCCCACGGGGATACCGGTCACGGTCGCGCTGTCGGCGCTGGTGGCGCCCGCAGGGACGGTGATGGTGACATCCGGCTTGACGAAGACGTCCTGCTGTTCGTAGAGCATGCAGGCGACCGAGAACGTGAAGCTCTTTCCGGCCGCGAAGGTGGCGCCTTCACCGGCGAGCACCTTCGTGATGACTAGGCTGCCCTCGGCGACGTAGCCGGCGTCGATCGTCAGGTCCTTGCCGCCGCGCTCCAATACCACGGGCGCAGACGCGCCGGTGGCGGGGTCGGCGTTGGAGTCGAGCGCGGTGTCGTCGCCCGCCGTCTGGACAGTGAACCCTTCAGCAAAGGACCCGAACGTGACGGTGTAGCCCGCCGCGTCGGAGGCCCGCAGCCCACGGAACAGGTACTTGCCGGAGTCGTCCGTCGTGGTGGCGACGTTGACCGGGTTGCCCAGGTCGTCGGTGCCCGTCAAGGTGACCTCGACGCCCGCCGCGGGTGGTTCATCGCTTCCGTCGACCTTGTCCTGGATGCCGTTTCGGTTGACATCCACCCAGGCGTAGTCGCCGATCTCGCCCGCGATAACACGCTCCACGCGCCTGATCGGCCCCACCGGCAGGTCCAGCCCGGTGGCGCGGGCAAACACCACGTTCGAGTAGACGTCGCCGTCGAGATTACCGACGCCGACCATGGCCAACTCGGCCTCAATATATTCGCCAGAACCGAAGCTACCGGGCTGCTGGATTCGCAGCGCCGTCACCTCGGCGGCCGACGCGGGGCAGACGCCATTCCCCGACACCACGTTGCCACCCGCCGAGGCATCACACCACACGGTGGCGCCGTCGCTGGCGTTGGAGGCGTGGGCGGGGTCCTGGTTCACCTCGCTCGCCGCGGTGTACAGGATCCGGGCGGTGCCGCCGCCGTGCGTGATGGTGACCGCATCTAGCGTGAACGTGCCGTTGAACGCCGTGTCGTTGAGACCGTTGCGAGGCAGCACGTCGATCACGTCCGGGTCGCTAATCGCCTGCGCGTCGGGATTCGGCAGGGTGTTCGTCAGGCGGATCCGCCACTTGTTCAGTTCGTTGGCGGCCTGGCCCTCGCGGTTGGCCTGAACGACGGGCGTCAGGGCCACCTTTTCCAGCTTGATGCCGGCGACGTTGGACACCTGCACCGAGGCCTGGGAGCTGCGCTGCGCCAGCGTCGAGGCGTCGTCCTGGGCCCATACGACGACAGTGTTGGTGTAGACGCCATCCTTCACCGCGGGCGAAACCTCGGTAGTCAGGATGATGGGTTCGATGGCCTGATTCACCTCGTGGCTTGGGAAAACCCACCGAAGGTAGGTCTCGCCCGCCGCACAGGCGGCACGTTTCGCGTCGCTGGGCGTCGATCCCACCGACACCACGTCCGGAGCCACCGACGCATCGGCATAGGTCAGCGCATCGGGTAGGCAGTCCTCCATCCAGACGTCCTTGAGAATTCCCGGTACCAACGCACCGGAGGTCAGCGACGGCGACAGCTGGAACTGCACTACATCGCCGCCGGTCACGCGCGGCGGGGTGGAGCTGAACTCCCCGGATGTGCCGGCGCGGATCTGCTTGTTCACCCGGACCTGCGCCAAGGACAGGATCAGGCGATCGCCGTACTGGCCGGTGTGGTCGCTCGGGCCGTAGTCGCTGCGCCCCCACGTGGTGTTATAGGCCAGCACCTCCTCCTGGGACAACTCTTGCAGGTTCACCCGCTTGATGCCGGACCAGTTCGGGATGATGTCCCCAGCCGGATTACCCGATTCGACAACCTCATGCGAGATGGCGACGACCATACGGACACCGACGCCCACCACCGGGTTGTTTGCCACGGGTTCGGGCAGGACGGTGTGTACCCGCACCCGGGACACTGCCGAATACACACCGCGAGCCGCCAGGGTAGCGTCGTTGCCCGGAACATCAGCGGGCGAGTCGTACCACGGCCCCTGGTCGTCGCCGCATTCCGAGGCCGCACCGGCTCCGCCGGGGGTCGCCGAATACTGCACCTTGATGGCTGGCACCTGATCGGCCTGGGTTGCCCACGCCGCTTGACCGTTGATGAGCACGTTGTTGTAGCCAGCCACCCACACCGGGGCGCCGCCGCTGCCGATCCGCTGCAGGTTCGCCTCGGAGTCGGTGGAGCCAGGTACGTCACGCGCTTCAAGATGCAACCGCGAGTTGTCCCAGGCGTCGCACATGACGGCGCTGACCTTGCCGGGCAGGCCGGGATTGGTGCCGACGAGCAGCAACTGCGTCTGGACGTCCTGGGTCGGCGCGACGGTGATGCCGCCGGAGTGGAAGGTGGCGCCGCCGGGCGGACCCTCCCCGTAGGACAAGTCGTTGGGGCTGAACTGGGCGGGGGGCATGTTGCCCGCGCTCCCCGGTACGCCAGCGAAGTACTTCGAGAAGCCGACCCCGATGCTCACCTCAGGCGTGGTGTCCCGGTAGTCGTTCCACACGGGTTGCTGCGCACTGTTTTGGACGTCAGCTGCCGTGAGACCGTGCACCTGAAGGTCGGTGAACGCATTGTGGGTGGCGAGCGTCCAGGTGTTCCCCCGGTAGGTTCCGAAGTCCTTGATCACATCGACGGGGGTGTAGACGACGAAGGACGTCGTCACGGCGTACGCGGCATCCGATGGGATCGCATTGCCCGAGGGCAGGAGCACTTGAGTCGGGTAGGTCTTCAAGGTGGTGTCGGCGTTTTTCACCGTGAACACGGCGGGCTTGCCGGGCCCAGCCTGCTCGATGGTGACCTGCCCGGAGTCACGCACCGCGTTGACGGCCGTGGCGTCTCGGAAGCCGATCTTGGGGGCCGCGGCCATGTAGAAGTAATCGTACGGATAAACCCGGTTGCCGTATTTGTCGAGGTCCGCCTCAATGGCAGCGATCTGGTCGCTGCCCAGGCCGGGGTACATGGCGGCTGGGCTCAGGTCGTCGGTGAAGGTGATGTCGCCGATGGCTGGCATGGCCCCTTTGCCAGCAGCGGGAGCGGAGAGCTGCGCGGTGTAGGCGGTGAGCTTACAGACCTTGTTCTTGTCCCACGGGCACTCGGAGTTAGTGGGCCCGTACACATAACCCCGGTTTTCTTCCAGGGCAACGCTGTTCTTGGAGATGTCCCACTTCAGGCGCGACGACGCGGTCACGGTGGGCAGCGACGCCGCAGCCACCGCCGGCGCATCGTCGGTGCTGATCGACCCCTCCAGGATGGGCAGCTGGGCGCCGTTGCCCACCAGGTTGCTGACCTTCACCGTCAGATAGAAGGACTCGGAGGCGTTGGTCTTGTCCCCGAGGTTGCACGTCAGTTCCTGCTCGGGCAGTTCGTCGAGTGCGTTGGCCGCCAGCGGCAGCGATGGTTCTGGGAGGGATTCGGGGGTCAGGGCCGAGCCCGGCTGTCGGCAGACGCCTGGCAGGGAGTCGACGTAAAGGCCCTTGGGCAACTTGAGCTTGACCGTGGTGTTCTGACCCGTATATGCAGCCCCATCCGAGTCATTGACATTGTACTGGATCCGGTAGTTCACCGTGTCGTTCACCCGGACGATGCCGTTGTTCGGTCCGGAGTCGTTACCGGCCGTGTCGTCGTGATCCCAGGCCTCCGTTCCATCGGAGGAGATTCTGACCAGCAACGCAAGCTGAGGCGCGGCATGAGCCGGAGTTGAAACCATGCTGCCTAGCAACGAAGCGACTCCCAATAAAACTAGGCCACGCAGGCCCCAGGTCCTCGGTTTATACAACGCACCCTCCCCCTAGTCTGGCGACAATTAATCGTGCCTAGACTATCCCAGGAGATAGGCCGAGTACACTCCAGGACATAAAAGCCCAACCATCTGTGTTCGAGACATTAACTAACGACCTATCTGTGGTCGAAAGTCGGTATCGCTGTCAGTCAAGGACTTGGATCAGCCTGAGAGATGACATCCCTCAAAAGGCTAGAGCGATTGTGACCGAAAAGCACCAAGAGCAATCCAGTCGCACTAGTGGGGAAAACACCTGTGACCGCCAGCGAGCCGCCCCGACTAAAGGACGTGGTTCGTTACGTCACGCATTAACCAAAAGGTATAGGTTGTCGGCGAGGCAGGGTCGACGACCGCTCCCCGGTGCTGGCTCTGCGGGGGAGCAGACGCCTGGCCAGCACCGGGGGCACGAATCACACCTTGCCGTCGTTCAAGGCCTGCTGCAGCGCCTTGATAGTGGCTGATCCCTCGGCGAAGGTGCCGTCTTGGGGCTGGCCGTAGTACTTCTGAATGGCCTTGATGGTGTTCGGACCGATCAGGCCATCGGCATCGGCACCAACTTTCTTCTGGAGGGCACGCATCACCGTCGAACCGGTCGCCGCCGCTTCGGGAACCCAGTCCCAGCCACTGACCAGTCCGGGATTCCGGGCTTTCCAGACAGCCGCCTGTTTCGAAATGACCCCGTCGACGGGGGTTCCTAACGCTTTCTGCAGTTGTGTCGTCGTGGCTGCGCCCCAATATCCGTCGACGTCCAACGCGCCGGGATCGGACGGTGGCGGCGTGGGGGCTGGGTCGCCTGGCGGTTGTGGAATGTTATTCAAAGAACCGGCAGCAACCACCTTCAGCGCGGGGATTAGCTGCATATAAGTGCCTGGGCATCCGGTGCTGGAGAACTGCTGGTGCGGTCCGAGCCATAGCGGGCCATACCGTTCCCTTAAGCTGACGATGAGTTGCTTAAGGCGCGTCGTCGTTTCATCATCCATCTCGGGGCGGCATTCAATCCCGACGCTTTGGGCATTGATGTCGTAGTCCCCGGCATGGAATGCCGTGTCGCTCAGCGAGACGAGCTGCGTCGTTCGGTGCTGGCTGACCACGTAATGCGCTGATGCGCCCGAATTGGGGCCAGCCAAATATCCAGCGATGCTTTCATGGGAGGCACCGCTGGGCTCACCCCACCAGTGAATGACGATGCCGGTCAATCCTGCGGCTTGCCCACTGCGGAGGTGACGGCCGGGATCGTAGTTCACGGCCTGCCGGAAGTCGTCGGCAAAATCGGCGGCGCGAGCCTGGGCCGCCCCACCCACGAGGGCCACACTCGCTAGGCCGACCGCCGGGGCCGCGCGTAGGAGCGTGCGGCGGTTCAATGAACGTTTCTTGATGTCGTTGAATGTCATGAGCCTTGTTCCTCTCTGCCCGCGGGGCAGGTAGGCAGGTGTCTGGTTGTGGTGCCCGGTGATTCGCTGGGCACCACAACCAGCAGCTAGGCAACTGATCCTAAACTCCTAGGAGGTCAGAACTGGCCTGCGTACACCCGCTTCTGTAGTTCCTGCACGGCGAGGGATGGCCCCGTCAGAGTACCGTCCTCCGGGGTGCCGAGGTGGCGTTGCAAGGCCTTGATGGTGTTGGGGCCAATCAGGCCATCAGCGGTCACGCCAAGCCGGTCCTGCATGGCTCGGATGACGGTGGAGCCGGTGGCTGCCGCGGACCATTCCCAGCCGCTGGTCAGGGCGGAGTTCTGGCCCTTCCAGTAGACGTCTTGGCTGGAGACAACCCCATCCTGGGGGGTGCCCAGCACGGCTTGGAGGTGCTTGGTGGTGTCCGAGCCCCAGTAGCCGTCGGGTCCCGCCGGCGGGGCCGGGGCAGCGCCGCCGCCGTCGCCCAGTGCTGGGATGAGTCCGCCGCTGGTCCAGCCCATCCCGGCGGCCGAGAAGATGTTGACTCCCTGGCTTGGGCTGCGGGCCTCCATGGTCGTACCGTCGCCGCGCGAGATCGCGATATGTCCCGAGTAGTGGAGCAATGCGCCACGGATGCCCAGGGCCTCGTCCACAGATATGCGGTTGCAGGCCTCAATCTGGGATCCCGAAGTACGGGGGAAGCCGACGCCGACTTGCGCCAGGGACCACTTAATGAGCCCGGAGCAGTCGAAGGTTGTCGGCCCCTCGGTACCAAAGACGTAGGCGCAGCCTTGGCAGGTCTCCGCCATGGACACAAACTCCTCGCGGGTAGCGGCGCGGGCCGGTGTTGCTCCAAACAGGTTCATGGCGCCCGCTAGCCCTAGGGCAGGGATGCTGAGGGCTGTGGTGCCTAGCAGGCTCCTCCGGGACATGAGCTTGGATCGCTCGATCAACATTGATTAGTTCCCTTCTTTCCTTTCAATGCGGTCCTGGGAGACCGCTTCTAAAATGCGGCCTTCCCTCCGGCGTCGCGGCGCGGCACCGGCGGTTCTTCAGTTGGAATGTGCTGTCCTTGCTGCTAGCCTGGGCATTGCCTCATTATCTGACGAGAAGACAGGCGCTTCGCCGTCACCTTGAACATCAAGGATCCAGCCACGACAAGGGCAAAAGAGCACATTGTCGCCCCAGAGGGCAGCCTTGTAACGCAATTAGCGATGGTGGCACTTCAAGACAGGTCAAATCTTAGATTTGGCCATTATGCTGATGAACCGCTAACACTAACCAGCGTCAAGGAACACGGTTATTGCTGCGTTTGATGCAAACCATTCTACCGAGCTATTGAGACAGCCTCAGCCGGGCATCCTGGAAGCATCGAACGTCATCCATATAAAACCCACGTCACCTCAAGCTGCGATGGCGATTCGCGACCATAGGAGTCTTCTTGGCACAGCACTCCTGTTCGACGTGGGTGCCAGTCACCCCACGGCTCGCTCAGTTGAGCTAGTAGTGGTCCTGGCTGTCGCCTGGCGACCGCTCCATGGTCGCGTTCTCCTTTCTTCTTCTACCGGCAGAACTCGCCTAGTCGCCGGCGGGAATGGGGTCTTTACGAGCAAGACCGACGCTACTTCACGCCGCTGAAATTTGCAAGAGCAATCTTAAGATTCCTCTAATTTTCCTCAGGGAACTAATCTGCCCAGGCGACGAAGGCGAAACCCCTTGTCATCGGGATTCAAGGCGCGGGTTACGACACACATTCTGCAACGATCGACGCTTGGATCTACTCGAAACCTAAGAGATACGCACAAGAAATCGTATTCTTCATTTACAACCAACCTCGTTCATGGCCGGAGTAAGGCAACGATCGCCGCTCCACCGTCGCGAAAGCAGTAAGCACCCCCCGTACCCACCAGGGCGTGCACCAACCGTTCGCCATTCTCCCAACAGCCAAAAAGCCGACAGCCGGGCGGCTCCCCCGCAGAAGGACCCCACGAAGACCCCGAGGCCCATGGCCGATGTGGAGCGATTCGTGATTCAGGCCCGCTACACAACGCTCTGGGACACGCTGTCCTCCTAGCCAACCAGCACGCTTCGTTCGGGAGCATGCGCACGCCATTCGGAAACCCACCCCTAACCATCGCGACGCATTCATGTCACGGCTCGCAACATCCTTGTTGCTCCCAAAAGTTCCGTTGATTCAAGTTAATCTTTCCGTTGAAGTAGCTAGCGTCAGTCGGACGTAGCATCCCCACATAACCCGATAGGAGATCCGGTGTCATCGTCACGCCGAACCCGGCGACACCGCCGACGGGCAGACCTGTCGGCCGTCAACGCGAATACCGAGCTTGCGCGCGTTGACGACCTTGCCCCCGAGGAACGTCGAGCCTCGATCTCAGGTCGTTATTCGCCCACGTTGTTACTGGTGGCCGTCTTCGCCTCCATCGGCGTCCTCGCGTACGCCGGCTTCCTACTCAACCCGAACTTCCGAGGCGATCTCATCCCGTGGCTCATCGTCATCTCGTGTGAGATGATCCTCATCTTCCAGGCCTCGATGGCCTTGTGGACGATGCTCTCCGGCTACGGACGCCAGCCAAACTATCGGTTCCAGACCGCCCAGGCTCGGCTGTTCGACCCGGAGGTCAACGCCCGGGTGGGGGTCAGTGACGACCCGACACGCTGGCCCATGCATCTGGATGGCCGCGAGATCGATGTGGACGTGCTGGTCACCGTCTACGGCGAGTCACTGGACATCATCCGTCACACCGTCACCGCGGCCATGGCGATGCGCGGCCGCCACACCACCTGGATCCTGGACGACGGCGACTCAGACGACGTACGGAACCTCGCCAAGCAACTCGGCTGCCACTATGTGCGACGACTCGGCAGCTCGGGGGCCAAGGCGGGCAACGTCAACAACGCGCTGTCCCTGGCTAAGGCCGAGTTCTTCGTCATCTTCGACGCAGACTTCGTGGCCAAACCCGAATTCCTGGTGGAGACGATCCCGTTCATGGAGGACCCGAACGTCGCTTTCGTGCAGGCCCCCCAGGTGTATGGGAACCTCAACAACATCGTCTCCCGCGGCGCCGGGTTCATCCAGATGGTCTTCTACCGGTTCATCCAGCCGGGGCGCAACGAGTTCAACGCAGCCTTCTGCGTCGGCACCAACGTGGTGTTCCGGCGGGCCGCGGTCAAGGACATCGGCGGCATCTATACGCAGTCCAAGTCGGAGGACATCTGGACCTCAATCCTGCTGCACGAGCGGGGTTGGCGTTCCATCTTCCAGCCGAAAGAGCTGGCCATCGGCGAGACCCCCGACACCATCGAGGCCTACAGCAAGCAGCAACTGCGCTGGGCGACCGGGGGCTTCGAGATCCTGTTCACGCACAATCCGCTGAGCCCGCGCCGTCGCCTCCACATGGACCAGCGGCTCATGTACTTCGTCACCTGCACGTTCTATTTCACGGGGATCGCGCCCGGCCTGCTCATGCTGGTGCCTGTCATGGAGGTGTTCTTTGACCTTCGGCCCGTGACGCTGGCCGTCAAATGGTACGAATGGGCCCTGTTCTACCCCGGCTTTTACGTGATGCAGATCGTGCTTGCGGCGGTGATCGCGGGCACCTTCCGCTGGGAGGTGCTGCTGCTGGCCGCCAATTCCTTCCCCATCTACATCAAGGCCTTCTTCAACGCCCTGTTGAAGGTGGACACGAAGTGGGCGGCGACGGGTGCCACCCGCGGTGGGGTGTCGGCGTTCAACTTCATCATGGTGCAGGTGTGGGCGTTTGTACTCATGGTGGGCACCTCCATCGTGTCCGTGTATCGCGACATCTCGATGGGGCATCTGAACGTGGCGACGTTCTGGTGCGTGCTGAACTCCATCTTCCTGGGGGCTTTCGTTGTCGCCGCCTTCCTTGAGGACCGGGACAAGAAGCGGCAGGCCAAGCTTGGGCCGCAGCTGCGCCAGCCGCGGCACGGGATGGACCCGATAGCTGCCGCCGACCAGGAAGATCCTGCGCTCGTGCCGGTTGGCAACCAGCCCGAGCCCCTGAATGCCGAGGCCATCCTGGGGGCCCAGGCCGCCAAGGACTCCCTTGCCGAACATCCCACCAGTCATCACCGAAAGGGTTAACCGTGTCCTGGCTGAATCGCCTGAAGCTCCTCACAGGCATCATCATCGTCGTCATCGTTCTTGGGTTACTGACACTGTTGTTTAACCAACGACAAAACCAGGTGTCCAGCATATCGGCCCACGTCGAGGCACCTCGCACGGTTATAGCGTCCCCGTATGGAGGCCTGGTTTCGAAACAGAACCGGAATCCCGGGGAATATGTTTCGGCTGGGGACGAGCTCTTTACCATCACCAGCGCGAGCCTGAAGGATATGGCCGCGCTGGGGGTCGAACCGAATAGCACCGATGGCTACACCATAGATTTAGAGGCTGGTGCCATTACGTTCTTCGCCACCATCGACGGCTACCTCGACAGCTACACGGCCTTCCAGGGCAGCTATGTCAACGGCGCTGAATCGCTGGCCGAGATCGTCGCCAGCTCAAACAAGACCGTGGTGGCGCGATACCAGCTCAACCCCTCGGACTATGGCAGGATCGAGCCGGATGGGAAAGTAACCATCCACCTACCCAACGGAAAGCTGGTGGAAGGACAGGTCATGAGCGTCAACATCGTCACTGATCCGGCCACGAATAACACCGTCACGGAGGTGACGGCGTCCAGCGAGCAGCTTCAGGCTCAGGATCTGATGCTCCTCACCCGACGAGGTACGCCGGTCACCGCCGTGATGTCGTTGCGAGATGACGGGCCGTTAGCCGGACCCACGCAAGCTGTCACGGAGTTTCTGGTGAAGATCGGGCTGCGTTGAGGCGATTCTGCACCCTTCTGCTGGGGTTTGTCTGCCTGGTGGCGGTCCTGCTGTTGCCGGGCAGCACCCGGCAACAGCCCGAGCTACCGTCGCCGCCCAGCCCCCTGCCCGGCGAGGACGCGGCCTTAGCGGCAGTGGCCCATCGCGCGGGTCGGGATCTGCAGGCCACGCGGCTGGCCGAGGGTCTCGTCCCGCCCACCAACCGTTGGTTCTCCGGGCTGGTCTTCGGCCCTGAGCCGTTGCCCGTGTATCCCCTACCGTTGAGCTTTCAGCTCACCGCCGATGGGTTCACCTTCGGGCTGCCGGTGGTGGAGTCCACAGAGAAGACGCTGTTCGGTGGGCATCGGCCGGACGTGACGGTGGTCGTGCCGGGGGTCACGGACTGGCAGGTGGTGGCCTACGACACCGCCACCGTCGTCGTGGAGGGACGCGACGCGGCTGGTCCCGTCGGGCGCGTCACCCTGGCTCAGGGGTCGCCGCAGGTGACGTTCACGGCGTCCCGGCCCGTGACGCTGGAGGGTTCGCCGCTGCCGGAACGCTTTGGGCTGGTCGCTGATTCTGGGGCCGAGGGACCCCAGCTCCCGCTCGCAGCAGGCGAGACGGCGACATGGGTGGCGGTCCCCGAGGGGGCGGCGAAAGCCGAGGTGCTGGATCAGGTCAGCCCCGTGGTGGGGTCGTCGTTGGCGTGGCGAGCCGATGAGCAGCAGGTGTTCACCACCATCACCTGGGAGACGGCGGACGGTGGGCCGCCGCTGGTGGCCACCATGCCGCATCAGCGGGTCTCCGGGGATGCGACGGACTGCCAGCTGGGCACCTTTGACAGTGTCTATGGGGAGTTGCAGCTGTGTCGGCAGTCGTCGGTGACGTGGGGCGCGCCGAAGCTGGCCGCACCCGCGACCTATGACCTGAGCGGCCTGGACGAGGCGGCGCGCGCGAACCTCGCCGCACATCTGGAGGTCGATGTCCGGGGGTTGCCGGAGTATCCGGCGGACACGTATTTCGCGGGGAAGGCCCTGGCACGGGACGCCCAGCTGCTGCACCTGGCGAAATCGCTGGGTCGCGACGATTTAGCTGCCGTGATTCGCGAGCGCCTGGTGCCGGAGCTCAGGGCGTGGACGAATCCAGCCGGGTGCTCGGCGGAGGCGGCGCGCTGCTTCTTCTACGACGAGCAGAACCACGGCCTGGTCGGGCTGGTGGCCACGTTCGGCAGCGATGAGTTCAACGACCACCATTTCCACTACGGCTATTTCCTCTATGCGGCCGCGCTGGTCGGCCAGGACGATCCCAGCCTGGTCCCGGAGCTGGCGCCCATCATGACCCTGATCACCGCCGACATCGCGCGCCCCACCCCGTCCGAAAATTTCCCGGCGCTGCGCGTCTACGACGCCTACGCATCTCATTCGTGGGCTTCGGGGACGGCCCCGTTCGCGGATGCCAACAACCAGGAATCGACGAGCGAGGCCGTGGCCGCCTGGGTTGGGCTGCGGCTGTGGGCGGAGGTCAGCGGCGACGAGGCGCTGGCGGATCAGGCCGCTTGGCTGCAGTCCAACGAGGCCAGCGCTGCCTTGGCGTATTGGCTGAACTTCAACACGAGTGATCCGCTGTATGCGCCCTTGGAGCACAGCTTCCTGCCCCTCAACTTCGGCGGCAAGCGGGACTTCGCTACGTGGTTCTCCCCCGACCCGGAGGCGGGCCTGGCCATCCAGGTTCTGCCGGTGACCCCGGCGTCGACGTACCTGGGGGCGGATCCCGGACGGGTTGCCGTCAACATCGACAATGGCCTGACGGCTGATACTTTCGCCCGCACCTACGGGGACGTGCTGCTGGCCTACTGGGCGCTGTCGGGACCGGACGCCCGGAACGAAGCCGTCGAATTGGCGGATCAGGTCCCCATCGACGACGGGTTCGCTCGATCGCTGCTGCTGGCCTGGCTGTACACGCTGGACCAGTAGCGACCCCACCGGGAGAACCGCGGACCGCTCTGCAACACTGAGGGGACACAAGCCCACTCTGAGAGACATGATGACGTACCAGGGCTACTACCCGCCGAGCGGCTTTTCCTTCATGCCCTATCCCCCAAATCCCATGCGTAAGGCGTTGAAAACCTGGGTGTGGCTCGTCGGCTTCTTCTTCGTCGCTCTTGATGGTGCGCTCCTCTTTGCTGACGGGTCCGCGGGGTGAATGGTGATCGCCTACGGCATGCTCGTGGCCCTGCCCTGGCTAGTCGCCCACCTGCTGTGGGCGGGCCTGTTTACCGCGGCCAGTTCGAAGGCCCCATGGCGCCCCGTCTCGCCGTGGCTGTTTCCGGCCTTCGCCATAACGGAGGCGCTGGGGATGTTCCTGGCCTTCCTCGTTCCGGATGGCGGCGACGTAGTCCCCAGCTATTCATTCCTCCACAGGCGCATGGTGTCTCGGTGGGCACGGAGAACGCCATCCTGAGCACGCTGGGGCTGCTCTTCTGCGTTGGTGTACTGGCCGTCACGGCCGTGTGCATCGTCGATCTCGTGTTTTGCTCCTCGCAGGCCAAGCAACTACGCAACGCGCAGTATCCCCCAGGGCCGTTCTAAACCCGGCGGCCTTCCCACTGGATGCTCCCGCGCGCAGGGACCAGGCAGGGACGGCCAGACCCGAACCTTGAAGCAAGCTGAACCGTACTGGGTTTGATGGGGGCCTGCTCTGTTTGATTCCGGCCAGCGGGTTGGGAAGCCGGGGGTCTGTGCTGCAAACTCGATCGTCAGGTGCGCAACGGTGTTCCGCTCACGGTGACCGATCCGAGAGCCACGTGCTACTTCATGACAGAGCAACAAGCGGTGGACCTCTTGGTGGGTGCTTGTGAGGCCGCGCAACCAGGTACGACGGTGGAGCCAGCGCTTGGGCAGGCGTACAGCATCTTGGGGATCACGGCTGTACTCACGAGGAAGGCGCCGCAGGTGGGCGTGATTCGTTTTACTGGCTTGACGGGCGGCGAGAAGCTACATGGGTCGTGGACGCATCCAGAGGGCAGCGTGGAAGAGGTATTGTACAGTGGCGTGAGAGTACACTGCTTCAACGTTCCCGCAATCGATCCAAACGCAGTGCACGGATTGACTAAATCGCGGGCTCCAGTGGATATCAAGAGAGAGTTTAGGCGCCTTGCGAAAGCAAGCTAAGACATTTCCGCGGCCGTCGTTGACCTTGCTTGCAAGGGGGTTTCGCGATCGCGCTCGGTTCCACCGAAGCGCCTATGTCGCCTCCCCGGGACTCGCTGCATCGTGGTTCGCACTTACGGTAGCCGCAGGCTTGCTCCCAGCAGTCTTCGTGTGGACATTAGGGGCACTCCTGGCAGGAGATTTACGCACAGGCACGTTAGTGGCCGCAACTTCTATCATCTTTGCCGTGATGAACTTCCTGCCGGGCCTTCTTTCAAGTGTTAGCGAGTGTTTGGGTGATGAGATGGTCAAGTCTTATGACTCCCGCCTTATGACGTCGCTTGAGGACGCGCCTTCTGTGTCCGTATTGGAGGATGCAGAGGTGATGGGGGATGTTGCTTTAGCGAGAGATTTCGACCTCGCTTTGGATGGCCCCCCCTTTGAGTGTGGCGATGAATCTAATCGCCTTGGGGAATGCGGGGCGTATTACTAGTCTCGGGATGGCGGCAGTCGCCTCGCTCTACCTTTGGTGGGCTGGACCCGTGCTTGTGACAGCGTGGCTCGTCACTAGACTCATCAATCACTCACGGAAGGGCCCCGACACCGCATCCACGGGGCAGGCGCAGAGGCGGGCCAACTACTACTACGAAATTTGCGTGGACGCCCCCGCAGCGAAAGAAGTCAGAGTCTTTGATCTGGCTAGTTGGGCAAGCTCAAAATTCACTCGGCATCGTACACTGCTGGCCGACGAGCGGATTTCACAAGCGAGCTTGGGTGGTGGGCGTATCGCTCTGAGCCTGATTGTTCTTGTGGTGACGTACATGGCTGTGTTTGCGTCCTTTGCGCAGAGGGTCTCCGCAGGTTCGATGAGCGCGTCTGAATTGACTGTTGCGGCACTAGCATCTCTTGCCGTCGCGGGTCTTGGGTTTGGCGGCGCGGACTGGGTCTATGACCAGTGTTCCGGCGTGACTGCGGCGTTGGAAAGGGTGGAGCGCGAGTGCCGAGCGGATCCCGGGGATGCACAGGGACTTGGCGAGACGGTGTCCGGACCTTCAGGCGCCAAGCTCAACGACAACATCAGGGCCACCGGCCCCCACTTTCTCGAGGTCTTAAGCGTAACGTACAGTTACCCCGGATCTGATCGCCAGGTCTTGAGTGGAGTTTCGTTGCGAGTAGAGCAAGGCGAAACGATAGCCATCGTTGGCGCCAACGGCTCCGGAAAGACGACACTTGCTAAACTATTGTGCGGTCTTTTGTCGCCCACAGGGGGCGAAGTCATAGTCGATGGCCTGCCTGTTACACACGTGGAGGCATCCGGGCATAGAAGTATGCAAACGGTGGTCTTCCAAGACTTCGCGAAGTACGACTGGACGCTTGCGGAGAACGTAGCGCCGCTAGGAGCTGCGGATGAGCAATCAGTACGGGTGTCCCTAAGTCAAACAGGATTCCCAGACAGCGTTGCCGTAGACACCCCCTTGGGCAGTGGGTATCCAGGAGCGCGCGACCTTTCGGGCGGACAGTGGCAGCGTGTCGCGGTCGCGCGAACGTTGCAGAAAGTACATGAAGGCGTGTGGCTCGTGATGCTTGATGAGCCGACTGCTCAGATGGATATTGAAGGTGAAGTGGAGGTATTTCAGAACATCACAGATGCAACGAAGGAGTGTGCCACGATCTTGATCTCCCACCGATTCCCAACTGTCCGACAAGCCGCGAGAATCTATGTTTTGGCGAATGGAGAGATTGCTGAGACAGGTAGCCACGATGATTTGATGAAGAGGAACGGAATCTATAGGGAAATGTTCGATCTTCAGGCGTCAGGGTTTCGCGATGACAGCGAATAGCACTGTCGTTGACAGTCTCGGTCCGCTCCCCGGGATCAGGCGTTCGCTCTGGAGTTCGCTGCGATTCGCCTACTCGAGTGGCCGCTCCCAGTTCTACGTTGTTCTGCTAGGCGCTATCGCCGCGGTGGCAATGGAGTTCCTCAGTGTCCTTGGCCTGGCTTGGCTCAACCGCGGCCCAACGACGACGGCGAGGGCGGTCGGGGTCGTTCTGGCGCTGGGCCTGCTTGCAGGCCTCGAGTGGGTCTCGAGGACGGTCATTCAGAAGATGCAGCGGGTGTACAACATCCGCTTATCGGTGAGGGCTGAGTCCTTGGTGGCAGGGGTGATGGCCCATTTGCCTGGTATCGAGCATTGCGAGCGGCCGGCGATCCTTGACCGGCTCGCGGTCCTCCGTTATCAGAGTTTTGCGCTGGGAATGCTGTACTCATCGCTCCTCAATACTGCGAGCGCACTCCTGAGGATCATCTTAGCTGCACTCCTCCTAGTCACCGTCTGGCCGCCCCTCCTGCTTTTGGTGCCCGCGGCGGTGCCTGCCTTGCTTGTAGCTGCACGAACGGGCACAAGGATCAGGGACGAGCAGGAGCGGACTAGCTTCCATGAACGGCTAGCTCGCTCGTACCTAAGGCTCATGACCGACCCGGGCCCGGCCAAGGAGGTTCGCGTGGCCGGGACCGGCGCTCGCCTCATGGCAAGCTACGTCCAGCATAGAGAGTCTCGCAACTACCATGTGTTCCGCGCACGGGGCAAAGCAGCAGCTGCAGTCACGCTGGCGTGGCTCGGCTTCGGCGCGTCCTTCGGAGGGCTCCTCATACTCGGCCTCAAGTCCGGCCATCTCGGTAGTGGTCAAGTTGTTGTCTTCGTCGTCGTGGGCAGCCGGGTCTCTTCCTATCTGAGTGAATTCGTCACGGAAGCCTCTTTTCTTCGTGGCGATTGGGTGAGCGTCGCTCAACGTCTTGAGTGGCTGCTGGAGTATGGAGAAACGGCGAGCACCGCAACCCAAGGGGCAGTTATCACATCAGCGTCGTCGGAACTCCAGCTACATGACGTTTCATTCCGTTACCCAGGAAGCCACGAGTTTGCCCTAAGAAACGTCACGCTTTCGGTGGCCCCGGGAGAGGTTGTGGCGGTCGTGGGCGAAAACGGGTCCGGAAAGAGCACCCTTGCAAAACTGATGACCGGAATGTACGAGCCGACCAATGGAACCATCTGGCGCGGCAACCTGCCGCTACGCAAGGAGAACTGGGCGGAGTGGCGAAGCGGTGTGGCAGCGACCTTTCAGGACTTCTTCAATTTTGAGTCCACGTTGAAGGCGGCGGTGCGGCTGGGATACCCGTCCGCCTCGGAGGCTGACTTCTCACGAGCCATCAGCGATTCGGGCGTCGTCGACTTCTTGCCACAACTGAAGTTCGGTGAGAGCCAACAGCTGGGCGCTCAATGGGAGGGTGGCGTGAATCTTTCGCGCGGACAATGGCAGCGGATAGCCATAGCCAGAGGTATGCTGCATCCGAAACCGAGCTTCACGCTTCTCGACGAGCCGAGCGCCGCACTGGACGCTCGTGCAGAGGCTGACCTGTTTTACAGATATAGCGCCGCCGCGGAACGGTCTCGCGCACACCGATCAGCGACCGTCATCATTACCCATAGGTTTTCAATAGTTCGCATGGCTGATAAAATTGTTGTTATGGATAACGGGTCCATCATTGAGTCCGGGTCGCATGAGCAACTGATGCAGCAAAGAGGGAGATACGCATCCCTTTATAGATTGCAGTCCGAAGGGTTCAAGTGAGCCTCTGAACATCCGTAGCAGATTTAGGAGGAGGGGTTGTCAGAAGGGTCTGTCCGGTGGACGGTGTTTCTGGCGTTCATCTTCAGAGGTTCTCTGCGGCCGGTATGTGGTCCCGACTTGGCTCATTTTAGTCAGGTTGGGTTGAGGCGGTGGAGGAGGTGTTGGAGGTCGGGGGTGGGTGGGGTGGCGGTGTGGATGGTTTGGTGAACCGTACTGGGTTTTGTTCCGACTCCTATTTGAGAGGATTGAACATGCCTAGGAAGTATCCAGAAGGGTTTCGTGCCCGCGTGGTTTGGATGGTGACCGATCG
>JAUNKK010000150.1 GCA_030532825.1 Propionibacteriaceae bacterium | reverse complement strand
AAGGTGGCCGCGTCGAAGATGAAGCGCACGATCTTCTCGTGGGCGCTTCGGGTGGGCGGGCGCAACCAACGCGCCTATCGCAAAGGCCGGCGACCGTCGCTGCTGTGGCGCGCCCAACTGGGGCTGGCCGACCGGCTGGTGCTGTCGTCGATCCGCGAGGCCATGGGCGGGCCAAAGGCTGTGCTGGCGTGCGGTGGGGCGCCCATCCGAAAAGAGGTCGAGGAGTTTTTCTCCGCCGTCGGGATGCCGATCTACACGGGATACGGGTTGACGGAGGCGTCGCCGCTGGTGACGTTCAACTCGCCGAGTGGCTTCAAGATCGGCACCACGGGGCGGGTGCTGGCGGGTGGGCGACTGCACATCGGCGAGCACGGCGAGGTCCTGTTCCGAGGCCCCAACGTGATGACCGGATACTGGAACAACGCGCAGGCCACGGCTGAGGCCATCGACGCCGACGGCTGGCTCCACACCGGCGACGCCGGGTATGTGGATGTCGACGGCTACCTGGTGATCACGGACCGCATCAAGGACATCATCGTGACGCTGGGCGGCAAGAACGTCGCACCGCAGCCCATCGAGGGGTTGATCCTGGCGGATCCCCTGTTCGAACACGCCGTCCTGCTGGGCGACAACCGGCCGTGCGTGACGCTGCTGGTCAAGCCGTCGTTGCCGCACGTCGAGGAACTGGGCAAGCTGATGCAGTGGCCGGGCGAAGTTGCAGACTGGCTGAGGTCGTCGGAACTGGCCGAGGAACTGCGACGCCGCGTCGCCGATCTGACCGCCATACTCCCCATCCAGGAACGGCCGAAGGCAACGGAGGTCATGGACGAGGACCTCACGATGGACAATGGCCTGCTGACCCCGACGCTGAAGGTCCGGCGCCGCCAGGTCGAGGAACGGTTCAAGGAGCTCATCGACAACATGTACGAGGCGCTTGAGCGTCGTCGGCGGTGAGGTGAGCGGACAAGTTGCTGCGGCTACTTGGGGGCTTCCAGGATCTCGGCGACGCGGCGTCGCAACTCCGGCACGGCCTCGGAGGAGAACCAGGGGTTTTTGGCTTGCCAACGGAAGTTGAGGGGCGACGGGTGGACGATGGGGAAGAAGTCGGGGAGGAAGTCGCGCCAGCTTCGGACGGTCTCGGTTAGATTTCTTGCGACGCGGTCCGCCAGGTAGTGCTCCTGCGCGTACTTGCCGATCAAGACGGTCAGCCGCACCGCGGGCATCCGGGCAAGGATGCGCGGATGCCACTTTGGGGCGAAGGCTTTGCGGGGCGGCAGATCGCCTGACTTGCCCTTGCCCGGGTAGTAGAAGTCCATCGGCAGCAGGGCGATCTTCGTCGGGTCGCGCAGCTGCTGCTTGCTGATGCCGAGCCAAGAGACCAGCTTGTCGACCAGGCGTTCGCCTAGCTGATTGCCTAGTCAGTGCAAGTGGCGGACGTCGCGGTCGTCGACGGTGGGGGCGAGCTTGACCTCAATGGCGATGACGGCGCCGTCGTAGCGCTCGGCGATGAGGTCGATTTCTCGCAAACCGTCGCGGGTGCGGAGGTGGTAGACGCGGGCCTCGGCCCGGACCGCGGCGGCCCGCACGGTGAGGGCTGCCAGGGACTCGAAGAGCTGCCTGAAGACCTCGCCCGATCCTGGGGCACCGCTGAGCAGCACCTCCTCGCTGACCCCCCATGAGGTGGGCTGCTAGGCCTGGGTCGCAGAGTTGGTGCTTGTCACCCTTGGTGAGCCGGGCCAGCGCGGGGAGCCATGCCGGGATGGGGTCCAGGATCCAGAGCTTCGTGAGCAGTTTCCGATACACCGCCGTCGTGGACCGGCCGGGCTTATCGGACTGGCCGGGAGTGGCGGCGTCGAGAATCGTCGAGTACGCCGCGGTCGTGGCGGAAGCAGCGGCGTAGGCGGCCATCCAGGCGCGCAGGGCAGCCGGGTGGCGGACGCGAGCGCCCAGCTCGGGAATATCGCGGTCGATGATCCGCTCGACGTAACCCTCCAAAGCCGCGCGGCGCAGCCGGGGCCGCAGTGACATGATCCCCGGGAAGCCATTGGCGCAAATCTCTCGCGCATAGTCCGAGGTCGATAAGTCCGTGCTGCCCGAAACCCTGGCCTTCCCGGTGAAGAGGTCGCTCAGAAAGATGCTGGGCGCGGTACCTCGGCGCTCCGCAAGGCTGAATGGGCGCATGCGCAGTGAGACGATCCGTCCCGCCCCCGAATGCGTGTCGGCGCCCGCCGCAGGTGTGGCGCTGCCGGTCAGGATGAAGCGAGTGCTCGTCTTCTTGTCTACCAGGCGACGCACGGCGTCCCACACCGGCGGGTACTTCTGCCGCTCGTCAACGCAGACCCGGGAGCTTTGCTGAAGCTGTGTCGGCGCGTCCATCTCCACGAGCTGCCGTACGTCCGGCGAGTCAAACTCAAGTAGCCGGTCCACGTGTCTAGAGGCCGTGGCTGTTTTACCAACCCCCTTGGGCCGTCAAGCGCGATGGCCGGCAACCCGGCTAGCAGCTCTATCTATCTCTGCGTCCAGGTAGCGGGTGAGGTACCCGGGATCCGTCTGTGATGCTGGTGTCGGCAACATCGTCTTCCTCCCCTCTGACAGGCCCCGAGAGCCTCCGCCGATCGTTCTGCCAAGGTTCTATCAAGCAATCTGCCAAGAAGCGCCGGTAGTTCAGCGACCACCGACAGGGCGACGCCTGACCTCGGCGTGGGCAAGTTTGCCGCGAAGCCTGGTGGGTCAGCTGGTGCGCTACCCGAGTTCTCGGTAGTCGGCCCAGCGCTCGTAGTGGTCTAGGACATCGTGGGCGATCTGGTCCGCCGACCAGCCCATGACGTCGTAGCTCCGGCCGCCTGCGGCTCGCACCTCTAGCCGGACGGTGACATCGTCGGCCTCGTGGACGACGGCGCCGAAAGCCGAGACGGGGGCCTCCGTCAGCCACACGACGTACTGGAACAGCTCCGAGTCGGCCTGGTCCAGGGCCGGTGCGGCCTCGTCCAGCTCTGTTCCGGCCAGCAGCACCGCCCGGCCGAGGACGGGGCGGTCGGCCTCAGGATCTCCGGCCTCAGCGCCCTGCACGACGACCGCCGCCCGCAGTCCCTTCTCGCGTAGCTCGGCGGCCACCGCCTCCAGCGCCGGTGCCACGCGACGCTCCACCGCCTTGCGGGCCCGCGCCGGGGAGACGATATCGAAGGCCAGGCTGAGGCGGTCCCGCCACGAACTCCGGTTGAGGGCCGCCCCGGTGACGAGGGTGCTCGTGGCCTGCGTCCGCGCGGCCGTACGGGCGGGTTCAGCCCGCAGCGCCTTCCACAGACACACCATGATGAGGATCAGCACGAACGAGAACGGCAGCGCCATGACGATCGTGGCCTGCTGCAGAATCTGGATGCCACCCGCCAGCAGCATCGCGACGGTGAGGATCCCCGTCACCGCAGCCCAGAAGATGCGAAGCCACGGCGCGGCGTCGCGGCGCGACGACGGGAGTCGGCTGGACAGATTCGACATCACCAAAGCCCCGGAGTCGGCGCTCGTGACGAAGAACAAGATGCCGACGAACACCGACAGCGCCACCAGCACCGCGCCACCCGGAATCTGCTGCAGCAGCGCGTAGAGGCCTTGCTCCGGGGTGTTCTTGGTCAGCTCCGCGAACTCCATGTCACCCTTGAGAACCCGACCCAGCGCGGTGTTGCCGAAGATCGAGACCCACATCACCACATAGGCAAACGGCAGCGACAATGACCCCAACACGAACTGCCGGATCGTCAACCCGCGCGAGATCCGGGCCAGGAACATGCCGACGAAGGCCGCCCAGGTGATCCACCAGGCCCAGAAGAACAGCGTCCAGTCGTTGAGCCACTGGGTGGGGCGCGGGTCGTTGTAGGCGTAGGTCTCCAGCGTCAGGCTGGGGAACTGGTGCAGGAAATCGCCGACGTTGCCCACCAGCGCGTCGATGAGGAACGCCGTGTCCCCGCAGATCAGCACCCACAAGGCCAGTCCGATGGCGAGGACCACGTTGAGGTTCGACAGGATTCGTACCCCACGGTCCACGCCCGAGACCGCCGAGATCGTCGCGACGAGGACGCTGAGCAGCGCCAGCCCGACCTGCGTGGTCGCCCCTTGCGGAAAACCGAACAGCAATTCCAGACCGACGTTCAACTGCACGACGCCGACGCCCAGCGACGCGGCGATTCCGAACACGCCACCCACGAGAGCCGCGGCATCGACGATGTCGCCGATCACACCGTCGACCAGCTTTCCAAGCAGCGGGCGCAGCGTCGAGCGAACCGTTAGGCGTTCGCGATACCGGTAGGCGAAATAGGCCATCGCCATGCCGACTAGGGCATACATGCCCCAGCCCGTGATGCCGTAGTGGAACATGGTGAACACCACGGCATCACGAGCCGCCTGTATGGTCTGCGGGTCGCCGGTGGGCGGAGCGAGGTACTGGGCGGTCGGCTCGGCGACGGCAAAGAACATGATGCCGGTGCCGATGCCGGCCGCAAACAGCATCGCTGCCCACGAAAAGGTCGAGAAATCCGGGGTGGCATCGTCGGGGCCGAGCCGCACCTTCCCGATGCGGGTGAGCGATAAGACCACGACGAAGATGAGGATCACCGTCGCCAGCAGGATGTAGAAGGACCCGAACCAGCGACCAGTCCACTCGACGGCGGCCCCGAACATCCCGGAGACGAACCGCGGCGCGAAGATGGCGCT
>JAUNKK010000022.1 GCA_030532825.1 Propionibacteriaceae bacterium | reverse complement strand
TGAGCCCGCGGGAGATCCAATCCCGCATCCGTGGCGGGGCGACCCTCGCGGAGGTCGCGGCCGAGGCAGGAGTCGAGGCCGGGCAGATCGAGGGTTTCGCCCTGCCGGTTATCGCCGAACGGGAGCACATGACAACGACCGCGCTCAGTTGTGCTGTCCGTCGCCGGGGGGACGGGAGCGGACACCAGCGTCTTCAGGAACTCATCACGAGTCGGTTGAAGGCGCGCAGTATAGACGCGGACGACATCGCCTGGGACGCCTGGCGGGAACCGGATCTCAAGTGGCGCCTAGTGGGGATCATGACGGCCCACGAGCGGCGGGCAGAGTTTCTCTTCGATCCCCGAGGCCGCTTTTCTATCGCCGACAACCCCGACGCGCGGTGGATGATCGGCGAGGAACTGCCGGGTAGTCAAGACCCTGACAACGAGAACACTCTGGACTTCGACGACGAGTTCGCCTTGGTGCGCGCCACCAGCCAGCCGGAAGCACCCCCGGCGTTGCCGGGCGACGATGTGCCGACGAGGAGCTTCGACGAGGGTCCGGCAACGTCCGAACTGGACGACCTATACGACATGCTGAGCGGGGTCAGCGAGGACTCAGTACGCATCTATGTTGGCCTAGATGACGAGCAAGAGGCCCAGCCTGAGGAGGCTGAAGCAGACGAGACCATTGGGCCTGCGCATGAAGACACCGAGATCAATGATGAGTTCATGGGACTGCCCGAGGCCGACCAGGATGGCGAGCCTCTGACGGCGGGGCATGAAGAGGAAGACTCAGAGGAGCCCCCGTCTCAGGAGGCGCTGCTTGCGCCCGCCGAGAACGAGGATACGTCGCCCCAGCCGCGAGCCAGAAACCGGCGTCGCCCCTCGATTCCTAGTTGGGACGAGATCATGTTTGGTGGGGGCTCCCGGTAGGCTCCTCTGCTCCGAAGGGCAGGGGGTCCGCTCCGAGCGTCGCCCGGGCTCGCTGAGCAGTCATGCGCCGACGGTGGTGGGCTCGGCATAACACCTCGTAGCGGATTTCGCCAGTCCCGGTATCCCCCACCACCACCTGGGAACCTTCAGTCACCATGAGCCCATCCACGGTGCGGGCATTGTGTGTTCCCTTGGCCCCACACCAGCACAGCGGCCCCAGCGGCAGGGTCTCAACCCGGTCGGCCAGTTCGACCAAGCGCTGCGAGCCTGGGAAAAGTCGCGTGCGAAAGTCCGCCAAAATCCCGAAGGCGTACACATCGATCTGAAGTTCGTCAACGATGCGTGCCAGCTGTTCCACCTGTTCCCCGCTGTAGAACTGGGCTTCGTCGCAGACGAGATAGTCGATGCGTTGACCGGCGATAAGCTGCGAGATCACATCACGCCAGAAGTCGAAGTCGCTTCCGACCTCGGTCGCTTCCTCGGAGAGCCCAAGGCGTGAGGTGATCCGCGCCTGGCCTGAGCGATCGCGGCAGGTGAAGATGCGACCCATCCGACCATGAGTTGACTGTGTGTGATCGAACTGGAGTGCGAGCGTCGACTTGCCACAGTCCATCGGGCCGGTGTGGAAGACGAGTTCAGGCACGCGGGCCTCCGATCAGGTGTTGATAGATGTCGACGTATTTCTCGGCAGTGCGCCGGGGAGTCAGGCTGTCTTGTAGGCTTCGCGTTGCCTCACGCATTCGCGTTCGTCGCTCGGGGTCCGCGAGTGCGCGCAACCCCGCCGCGATCGACCCAACATCTGGCTCCGTTAGCAGCGCCGAGGCGGGCGACGTCGCCACGGTGAGGCGGTCGTCGCAATACAGCACGGGGAGTTCAGCTGCGACGGCTTCGGACAACACCAGCCCCTGGGACTCGAACCGATGGCTTGTCAGAACCAGCGCGTCGGCGTTCACCAACTCGTAGGCGATCGCTTCTAAGGATCTCAGATGGCCGCGGAAATCAATATTGCTTGACCCCGCCGCGAGCGTCTTGAGAAGTGCCCGTTGGTCGCCATCACCCACCAGCACCAGCTCCGAGTTGGGGATCTTGGCCCGGCGAAAGGCCCGCACGAGCACATCAAGGCGTTTCTCCTTTGCCAGTCGACCCACGGATAGGAACCGCACCGTCTTGTCGGAACGCTCTCGGGGAGCTGTCGCGATGGCGCTCAGCATCCCCTGGCCGACGCCTGTCGGTACGACGTGGCCCGGCACCCGGTGCGTGGCGGCGCGCTGGATGAGATCCTTCATGAACGGGCTGGGTACCGTCCACGCGTCGACTTTTCCTGCAATGTCAGCGAACGAGGCCCAGTCCATTCGGGCAGCCAGCCCGCCCGGTTCCAGACGGGCCGGCACGAGGCGGGACCTGTTGGAGGCACGACCCGCGGCCCGCGTTAGAAGCGGGTTGATGAGAACCTGATATAGCCAGGTCCCGAAGATCGCTGCTTTAACGGTCTGGTGCGTTCCAGCGACGTTGGCGTGGAAAGTGTGGAGGTGCGGGATGCCTTGCAGCCGTGCGAGCCGCGCGCCCAGGATGAGGGCTCCCCGCTCGGTCTGGGAGTGAATGATGTCGAACGTGGCGCACTGGGAAATCAGGTGGGCTCGGCGTTGCGAATTGTGCAGGATGCTCAGGTGGGCTGGGAGACCCTCAATGTAGATGGTGGGGCATTCGATTACCCGGCAGGCCCGGGGCTTCTCCAGGTGACGATCGGGGGCGATCAGGCTTACCTCATGCCCCAAGGCGTTGAGTTCCTCGATCTGTGTTTCCACCGAACGGCCGATCCCACCCGATGAGGGGAAGAAGTCGTCGATGAGAAGCGCCACCCGCATCAGCGGGCACCGTAGCTGTACAGCGGGACGTACATCTCTGCGGCGGTAAGGGAACCGTGTTGCCCCACCAGACCGAACTCGCGCGGCAGAGCTCGGGTGTGAACGGCCCAATCGCCGCGCATGGCCACGAGCACATCGCCGATCCGTGGGCGAACGCGGTCCGTGATAGGCCCAAACCAGCCAGCCTCTACAGCCTCGTCGCGCAGCCACACCTCGCCACGCTCCCCCAGGTGTGCCGCCCAGGAGCGAGCCAATTCAGCGGGCTGGTCGGTGTAAAGCTGGCGTAGCCTGGGTTCCCCCCCCACCAACCGGGCGCCCTGAAGCTGCTGGCTTTCCTCAACGACGATCTGGTGACGGCTGGGGACGTTGATCATGCCGTGGTCACCTGTTACGAGGAGGCAGGTATCGTTCGGCAGCGCATCGGTCAGGGCCAGCACAAGATCCTCGGCCTTGCCCAGCGCGCCAAGCCACTGCCAGCTCCCGAGCCCGTACGCATGGCCTTCATGATCGAGCAGCCGCTCATAGGCGTAGGTCAATTCATGGTCGTTAACGGCCTGCATCACCAAGTCCACGAAGGCCGCAATGTCCTGCTCATCCCGAATACCGAAATGCTCGGCACCGGAAAAAGCCAGCTGCTGCAGTCCGCTGCTGGCAAATCGGGCCAGACTCACGCACCCGCTCGTGATGCCTTGGGCGCGCAGCCGCTGATAGTAGGTGGGGGCGCAGGCGAAGCCGGGAATGTCCTGTGGTCCTCCCTCCCAGGTCAGGGCATTCACAATCTGGTCGGCCTGCGGATCAAGGAACGAGTAGCCGACCACTCCGTGTTGTCCGGGCGTCAGCCCGCAGCCGATCGCACTCAGGGACGTAGCCGTAGTTGATGGGATCGCACAAGTCAGGCGCTGCGCCGTCTTCAGGCCAGGAGCAAACAACGTGCTGTCGGCCGCGTGGGTTGCTACGACTTCCCATCCCAGCCCGTCCACCAGCAACACGACGTACCGCGATGCCCTAGGAATCTCGATGATCGGCGTCTGCCCCGTCAGCTGTGCTTCGATGCTGGGCAGTAGGTTCGTCAGGCACACGCCACTGTAGTCTGGCAGCACGAATTCACTCATCCGATGTACCCCTGCAGGAGGGTACCGAAGGCAATCAGCTTCTCGACGCTGGGCCAGCCATCCCCGGCGGGACTCATGCGGACAGTGAGGTCGTTTGGCATTGAGACCCCGGTCCAACCGTGGTCAGCCTCACACTGCGGATCGTCGCAGGTTGCAGGCCCCACCTCTAGGCGTGACGCTGCCCCCCAAGCCAGGGTGAGCCAAGCCTCTGCCAATTGAGAGCCCGCACTCGGGTAGCTCTGGGGGTGTTGAATAGAGCGGGTTACCACGGCCGAGTGGATAGCCCGAAGCGCAATCACCTCGGCACTGGTGATGGCGCGGTTCGGGTCACCCGCATCTTGCTCGTCTGTGTGGCTGATGATGAGTTGCCTGGCGGTGAGTACTAAGACGGTCAGGTGTCGCTGCAAGTCGCCGGTAGCGAAACTAGCCTCGTGGTGCACCAGGTAGCCGATCATCTCCTGGTCTGCCACAGCGCTCGACAGCGTTGCCCAGACAAGTTCCGGGAAAAATCGGCAGTCCTCTACCTCCCGTTTCAGGTTGCTGGCCAAGGATGCCTCAGGCGACTGTGGAATCACCTGGCCATTCTTCCACTAAATTGAACGACCATGAAGTCCCGCCCCTTCTTCGCCGCTCGCATTGAGGACCGTTTCAACAAGGCGCTCAACCGGTTGCTGCTGCGCCGGGGGTGGCAGGAGTCGATCATCGCCTTCACGGGGTTCGGCACCACCAGGCAGGTGCGTGTCCTCGCCCGAATCGTGCTGCGTCCACCGAAGCAGGTAGGCATCATGCAGGCGGCGACGGACCTTCTCAATCGTCGCGGCTGGCGGAATTTCATCGCGGTGGAGAAGATGGCTGCACAAGCCGAGGTGGTTATTGGCGACCTACGCGTGCCCGTGCGCACGGACCGCGGCGGCTACATCGACGTTCGGATTCGTGACCATGGTCTACCTGTCGGCTGGCATCAAGTGAGGATCGACGGGGAAGGCGGAGCCTCTAGCTGGGCGCCCATCCATGTGATCGACGAGAACCAGACCTTCGGAATCGTCTCAGACATCGACGACACGATCCTCTCGACCTGGCTGCCACGACCCCTGGTCGCGGCCTGGAACTCTTTTGTCCTTACGGAACAGGCCCGGCAAGCTGTCCCCGGAATGTCAAGGTTGTACCAGCAACTCATCGCCGCCCATCCGGGTGCTCCCCTGATCTTTGTCTCGACCGGGGCCTGGAACACCTACCCGATGGTTACCCGTTTCCTGCAGCGCCACGGGTTTCCACCAGGGGCCCTTCTGCTCACCGACTGGGGACCGACCAACACGGGTTGGTTCCGCAGCGGTGCACACCACAAACGCACATGCCTGCGGGAACTGGCCCGTGACCTACCAAACATCCGGTGGCTGTTGGTTGGCGACGATGGGCAGCATGATCCCGATCTGTATGCGGAGTTCGCGGCACTTCAGCCGGATCATGTCCGGGTCCGGGCCATCCGACAGCTAACGCCCGGCGAACACGCCTTGGCCCACGGTACTCTGACTGAGACGCCAGACACCTGGGAGTGGACCCCTGATACCGCCCCGGAGGTTCGCGCCCCGGACGGGGATGGACTAGCGGATAAGCTACGGCCGTTGATCCGGCTTGAGGAGAACTGATCGCACCCATGGCGAGCACCACCGAGGAGTTCGAAGAGCACATCCTGGATGTGGACGTGACCGAGGAGATGGAATCCAGCTTCCTCGAGTACGCCTACTCCGTCATCTATTCGCGCGCACTGCCCGACGCGCGCGACGGCCTCAAACCCGTCCAGCGACGCATCCTGTTCTCGATGGACGACATGGGCGTCCGCCCGGAGAAGGGGCATGTCAAGTGCGCCCGCGTCGTCGGGCAGGTGATGGGCGTACTGCACCCACACGGCGACGGAGCGATCTACGATGCGCTCGTGCGGATGGCCCAGCCGTGGGCGATGCGTCTGCCGCTGGTAGATGGCCACGGTAACTTTGGCTCCCTCGACGCCGGGCCAGCGGCCATGCGCTACACCGAGTGTCGGATGGCGCACCCGGCAGTTGCCATGACAGCCGGTCTCGACGAAGATGTTGTGGATTTCCGGCCGAACTACGACGGCAAAGACAGTGAACCTGAGGTGCTGCCCGCGGCTATCCCCAACCTGCTGGTCAACGGCACCGCCGGCATCGCCGTCGGCATGGCGACGAACATCGCGCCCCACAACCTGGGAGAGGTAGTGGCGGCTCTCAAGGTTCTGCTGCGCAACCGGGAAGCCACGCTTGAAGACCTGATGCGGCACCTCCCCGGACCTGACTTTCCGGGGGGTGGGCGCATCATTGGCCTCGACGGGATCAAAGACGCCTATGCCACGGGGCGTGGCACCTTTCGGCTACGTGGCAAGGCCACGATTGAGCAGGTCAGCGCCCGGAGGCGGGGTATCGTCGTCACCGAACTGCCCTATCTGGTTGGCCCGGAGAAGATCATTGAGCAGATCAAAAAGGGCGTTGAAGCACGCAAACTCGTTGGGATCGCCGATGTCAAGGACCTCACAGATCTGGCCAACGGCACGCGCTTGGTGATTGAGGTCAAGAATGGCATCAACCCTGAGGCGCTGCTGGAGCAGCTATACCGAACCACGAAACTAGAAGACAGCTTCGCCATCAATGCGGTGGCACTCGTGGAGGGGCAGCCTCGGACCCTGAGTTTGAAGGATCTTTTGGAGGTGTTCCTAGACCACCGCGTTGAGGTGACGGTCCGGCGCACCCGGCACCGGCTCGGGAAGGCTGAGGAGCGCCTGCACCTGGTACGAGGGCTGCTGTTGGCCATCGCCGACATTGATCAGGTGATCGCCATCGTGCGATCCAGTGAGGATGCTGCTGAAGCTCGCGCACGCCTCATGGCAGCCCTCAATCTGGACGAAATGCAGGCAAACTACATCCTGGACATGCAGTTGCGGCGGCTCACGAAGTACTCCACGCTGGAGTTGACGGCTGAGGCCGACGAGCTGGCAGAGCGAATCTCTGGGTTACGGCTGGTGCTGGAACGCGACGACGTCCTGAACGACCTGGTGGCTTCTGAGCTCGACGAGGTGGCGAGGCAGTTTGGGACCCCACGGCGCACCGTTCTGCTGGCCTCTGATGGGGTCGTGAAGCACACCGGCCCGCTGGAGGTGCCAGACGAGCCCTGTTGGGTGCTGCTGTCAACAACGGGCCGAGTCGCCCGTACGGACTCGGCCGGTCCCCTGCCGAGTGGCGGTCGCCGCGCCCGCCATGACGCGATCGCGGCCGCTATCAAGGTCACGTCCCACGCTGAGTTTGGGGTCATCACCCATACCGGCCGCCTGCTTCGGGCCCGCGCCATTGAGCTTCCAACCGTGCCGCTGACGGCCACCGCCCCCAATTTGCAGGGAGGCTCCCCCATTATCGAGTTGTGGCCCTTGGAAGGGGACGAGCGCGTGGTTGGGCTCACGTCGTTGGCGCCGGACAGCCCAGGGCTGGCCCTAGGCACCCGCCGGGGAGTCGTCAAGCGCGTCAATCCCGAAGTGATCGGTAAGGACTCGTGGGATGTAATCCGCCTTGATGACGGGGACGAGGTGGTGGGCGCCGTCGAGTTGACGGCCCCGAACGTGGCGTTCATCACCACGGATGCCCAGCTGCTGCATTTCTCCGCCGATCTGGTGCGTCCACAAGGTCGTCTAGGGGGCGGTGTCGCCGGCATCAAGTTGGCGCCCGAAGCGGAGGTGCTGTTCTTCGGTGGTGCTGACCCGGAGCGTGACTTCGTTGCCACCATCGCCCGGGCGCCGGAATCCCTGTTTGGACAGGGCACCGGGGGCGCTAAAGTCACCCCACTGGCCGAGTACCCGACGAAGGGCCGAGCCACAGGCGGGGTGCGCTGCCAGCGCTTCTTGAAGGGCGAAAACTCCCTGATCGCGGCGGCGATCGGAGGCCATGTGGTGGCCGCGACTGCTCAAGGCGAACCCGTCGACCTGCCCGCGCCGAACCCGCGCCGCGACGGCTCAGGTGTGGCCTTGGCACGGCCAGTCACCGCCCTTGGGGCCCGTGAAGCAGGAGAGGATACGCTCCCGTGAGCTTCGACGACCTGCTAGCCGCCAACCGTGATTACGCTGCGGCCTTCACACGCCAAGGAGTCAGCGGAATCGCTCAAGCCGGGGTCGCGATTGTCACGTGCATGGACTCCCGCATCGACCCGCTGCCCATGGTTGGGCTGGGGCCAGGGGACGCGAAGATTCTGCGTTCCCCCGGCGGCTGGGTAGCACCGTGGACGATGACTGGGCTCGTTCTAGCCGTCCAGTTGTTGCAGGTGACCCGCATCCTTCTGATCCCCCATACCCGCTGCGCCATGGCTGGGACGGATGAGTCCCTGCACCAGTCGATCGCGGAGCGCAGCGGTCTAGACGCCACGTGGCTGAGCTTTGGCGCCAACCCGGACCAGTTGAGCCGTCTGAAACAGGATGTGGCGGCGGTTCGTTCGCATCCGCTGCTCAAGGACCACGCCGAAGTCGGCGGCTTCATGTACGACGTGGACACCGGGCTTCTGGAACAGCTGGCCTGATCGGCTACACGTCGATTCGGTCGGCCTGGAGCGCGTAGGCGCCCGCAACGATGAACTCCTTGCGCGGGGCGACCTCGTTGCCCATCAGCATCTCAAACACCTGCTCGGCCCGTTGGGCATCATCCACGGTCAGGCGCCGCAATGTGCGGTGACGCGGGTCCATGGTGGTCTCGGCCAGTTGGCGGGCGTCCATCTCACCTAGGCCCTTGTAACGCTGCGGTTCCTTGAAGCGGATGCCCTTCTTCGTCAGCTCAGCAGCCTTGCGCTGGTATTCGCCATCCGTGTAGGTGTAGATGTACTTCTCCATGCCCCGTTTCGGGTTGATGAGCTCGAACCGGTGCAGCGGTGGAACCGCCGAATACACCCGTCCCGCTTCCACAAGGGGCCGCATGTAGCGGAAGAACAGCGTCGCCAAAAGGCAGCGGATGTGAGCCCCATCGGAGTCGGCATCAGCCATGAAGATGACTTTGCCGTAGCGTGCGGCGTCCGCCTCGAAACTACGCCCGGAGCCGGCGCCGACCACCTGGATGATGGCGGCGCACTCCGCGTTCTTCAGCATGTCGCCCACGGAGGCCTTCTGCACATTGAGAATCTTGCCCCGGATGGGCAGCAGCGCCTGGAACTCCGAGTTCCGGGCCGTGTTGGCCGTCCCAAGCGCTGAGTCTCCCTCAACGATGAACAACTCGCTCAGTTCCCCGTCGGCGCTGCGACAGTCCTTGAGTTTCGGCGGCAACGACGACGATGCCAGCGCGTTCTTGCGGCGCTGGTTTTCCCGATGGGCTTTGGCCTGGACTCGGACCCGAGAGGCGTTGACGACCTTCTCCATGAGGGAGCGGGCCACCTGCTTGGTGGCAGCCTTGGAACTGGTCAGGAACTCGGTGAATTCCGCCTCCACGATACGGGCCACCAGCTTTTGGACGGGCGGGGTGCCCAGCACCTCCTTGGTCTGTCCCTCGAACTGGGGCTCGGCCAAGCGGACGGTGACGACAGCGGTCAGGCCTTCCAGGCAGTCATCCTTGGTGATCTCGTCTCCGTTCTTGAGTAGGCGTGTGCCGTCCAGGGACTTGACGAAGGCCCGGCTGAGCCCGCGCTCAAAGCCTGTGACATGGGTACCGCCCTTGGGGGTGGCGATGATGTTCACAAACGACCGCAGCTGGGTTTCGTAGCCGGTCCCCCAGCGCGCGGCGATGTCGACTTCCAAGTCGCGCGCCACATCAGTAGCGGTCATCGCGCCCCCGTCGTCGAGCATAGGTACGGTCTCCACGAACGAGTCGCGGCCGCGAAGCCGTAGTACCTCGGTTAGGGGCGCGTCATGAGCCAAGAAGTCGACGAACTCGGCGATGCCACCCTCGTGATGGAAGGTCTCGGTGGTTGGCACCTCCCCCCGAGCGTCAGTCACTTCGAGGCGTAGCCCGGGCACGAGGAATGACGTCTGCCGGGCGCGATCGTGCAGCTGGGTGATGGATAGCCCCGCGTCGGCCAGGAAGATCTGCTTATCGCTCCAATACCGGACACGGGTTCCAGTGCGGGCTTTAGCCACCTTGGCGATTCTACGTAGCCCGGAGATTGGGGTGAATGGAGCCTCGGGTCCGTCACCGTCGAAGACCCCTGGCACCCCGCGGCGAAAACTCATGGCCCATGTGGCACCTTCACGGTCCACCTCTACGTCGAGGCGGGAGCTGAGGGCGTTGACGACCGACGCGCCGACGCCATGCAGGCCGCCTGTGGCGTTGTAGCTGGAGTTGCCGAATTTGCCGCCGGCGTGGAGGCGCGTGTAGACCACTTCGACGCCGCTGAGGCCCGTGCGCGGCTCTTTGTCGACGGGGATACCTCGGGCCCGGTCACTGACCTCCACCGATCCGTCGCGGTGCAGCGTGACCTGGATCAGGTCCCCGAACCCGGACAGCGCCTCGTCGACGGCGTTGTCGATGATCTCCCACAGGCAGTGCATGAGGCCCCGGGTATCGGTGGAGCCGATGTACATGGCGGGTCGTTTGCGGACGGCTTCGAGTCCTTCCAGAACCAGTAGATTCTTGGCTCCGTAGTCGCGGGGGGTGTGGGTTGCTGGGTTTGAGCGCACCGGGACAGGCTACCGGGAACATTGAACGGCCGCGCTACGTTGGAACCGAGGAAACCGAATTCTCTTAAGGGAAGGGCGATCATGATGAACACCGCCACTGAACAGGCCATGGCCACCCTGACCGCCATGGATCGCTGCGACCGCTGTGGTGCGCAGGCCTATCTGCGCGTGGAGTTGACTAGCGGCGGGCAGCTGCTGTTCTGCGCCCACCACGCCGCCCAGCATCGCGAGAAACTGACGCAGGTAGCCGCTCACATCCACGACGAGACCGCGAAGCTCAAGGGTTAGAGAAACCACCGAGTTGGGACGCAGCAGCCTCGATGAGTTCTGGGCCTGCGGCGACGTGTTCTAGCCGATTCGCCAACACATGGTGGAAGGCGACAGCCACTCGCTGCAGGTCAAGCCCTCGGGCTTCAGCCCAAGCCAGGCGATAGATCGCCAGTTGCAGCGGGTCTGGGTCCTGGTTCCCGATCTTCCAGTCGACGACCAGCGCGTCGTAGTGGGGATCGTCACTGGGGAAGACCGCGTCGATTCGGCCTCGCAGTACGAGGTGCCGCCACTTGAGAAGGAACGGGACCTCGACCCCCAACGGCATCCGCTGGGCGAACGGGCTGGCTTCAAACGCCTCTTGAAGACGTCTCAGGGCCGGGTCGTCAGTTTGACGGGGCGACAACTCGTCAAATCCCGGGCTCGCACCGAACCGGGTAACCACCCAGTCATGGAATTGCTCGCCTAGACGGACATCACGTCGGGGTTGCCTCGGCATCTGCCGCAGCAGCTTGGTTGCGAAACCGTCTGGGTCCCGGCCGAGTTCCATAAGGGCGCTAGCTGACAGGCCGGGGGGGAGCACCAACTGGCGAGAGGCACGTCGACTGAGTTGTTCTATGAGGAAAGCGATATCCCGATCCCAGGCGTCAATCCGTTGGTGGATCGCCTCGTCCGTTACCCCGGACCGCCACACCCATTCGGTTTCGTCCCCGCCGGTAGCGATGAGTTTCTGAGCTTCACGCACCAGTTCGGTGGCCTCGGCGCGTGCCGCCTCCCGGTGACTGTATGGTCTCGGCCATACGGCGGTGCGCCCTGCATCGGGGTGTGGGTTCTCGGGGGGCGGGCTGCTCGGCTGCCACTCGTCTGCAAGGCTCGCTATCGCCTGGAAATATCGGGACGCGGTTCGAGGGCGTTTCAGCCCCCTCGCCCAGGTGTGGGTAGAAACCACGAGTGTCCGTTTCGCCCGTGTGGCAGCCACATAGGCCAGCCGATCCTCCGACAGTTGCTGTTCGGTCTGTAACAGCGCCTTGTAGGCCTCGATACCGGGCTTCGTGTACTCACCAAGTTGGGGAACGCTATCGGCGTCGCCTCTAAGAGGCGCCGGCAGTTGGCTGGCATTCGTGGTCCAGTTGCCGTCCCGGCCGGGGCTGGGAAAAACGCCCTCCGCCAGTGCCGGCAGGTACACCGCGTCCCATTCCAGTCCTTTGGCGCGGTGCACCGTGAGCAGCTTGACCGAGTCCGCATGGTTGCTGGTGGCCCGCTCCAACCCCACCCCATGTTCTTTCTCGGCCTCCAGCCACGCCAACAAGGCCGAAAGATCGCTGTCCTGGCCGAGCGTCGGGAAGGAACTGCACAACTCGGTGAAACGGGTGAGTTGCGCTGGGTCTCCATCGATCATGACTTCAGTCGTCAGCCCGAGCTTGGCGATGACACGGCGCACCACATCACCGACGGGTTCACCAAGGTGCGACCGCAGCTCCGCCAGCTCGCGAGCAAAACGCTGCACTAGGTCTTTTCCAGGCTCGGGCAGGTAGCCCTCCCCGGGGTCGGCGGCGGCATCAAGGAGCGATGGCGCCTGCGAGGTATCGCTCCGGCGTAGCAGGGCGGATAATGCATCGCCCAGTCCCGGTTGAGCCTGTGCCGGCTCCGGCTGAGCATCTTCGGTCTCGGTGCGAACGAGGTCGCGAGCCCTGCGTGCGAGGGCTACGAGGTCCTCCAATGACAGTCCCCAGCGCGGCCCGGTTAGCAGACTGGCAGCAGCCGCGTTGTCGACGGGGTTCACCAAGAGCTTCAATGTCGCGACCACAGGGGCTATTTCCGGCAGGTACAGCATCCCACCCAAGCCCACGATCTCCACCGGCACGTCACGAGAACGCAGCACGTCATAGGTCGCGGCCAGCAGGTCATTGCGCCTGGTCAGCACTGCCATGTTTCCCCAAGCGGTACCTTCGGCGTGGCGCCGTACAATGTCGCTCCCCAGGGCGAGCAGTTCCTCGTCGAGACTGTCGAACTCCCGGGCGATAACCTCACCGGAAGGAGCGTCACTGGGGGCCTGGAGCGCCACGCCATCACCGCTGGCCAAGGCCAGGGCAGCCACGAGCGCATTGCCAGCAGCGAGGATACGGCTGCCACTACGGCGGTTGATGGTCAACTCATATCGCCGGGCAGCCTCGCCTGCCGCACGTGAGAAATGCTTGGGGAAGCCCGCGATATTCGAGGCCGCAGCGCCCCGCCAGGCGTAAATGGCCTGGTTCGGGTCGCCGACGGCGGTCACCGGGTGACCCCGACCTCGCTGGGGGGTGGAACCGCTGAATAATGCGCGCAGCAGGAGTGCCTGGGCGGCAGACGTGTCTTGGTATTCGTCGAGTAGCACCACGTGGAAACGCTCCCGCAGGGCGGCACCGACGGCGGGGAAACCGCGCGCCAAAGCGACCGCGTGAGCTTGCTGATCGGCGAACTCCGTCACTCCTAAGGCAGTCTTGAGGCGCCGGTACTCCTCGACGAGGGCGAGCAACTCCAGCCGCTCAGCCAATGCGCTCTGCGTCTCTTCAATGATCTTAAGGACTCGGCCCCGATACCGGGGGGCCTCGGCGAATCGGGCCTCCGCCCCGCGGGTGAACTGGCGAAGGTCCTCGGGACTCACCAGATGTGACGCCATCACGCCGTCGAGGGCGAGTAACCGTTCGGGAAGGGTGTGGTGCGATAGGCGCGCCAAGTTTGACAGTACCTGCTCGTGCTGTGCCACCGCCTTGGTGGCGATCTGGTAGCGCGCGGCGCCGCTCAGTAACTGCATTTCTCCGTCGAGACCGAGGCGCAGCCCGAAGTCGCGAACGAGCCGCCCCGCGAAGGCGTCGTAGGTGAGGACAAGCTCGCTGCCTTGAGTATCGTCGTCGGTGAACAAGCCAGCCTGGTCCAGCGCCCGCCCCACCCGGGCACCCAACTCAGCCGCGGCTTTGCGAGTGAACGTCAGCCCTAGCACCTGCTCGGCGGTTACTTGGCCGGTGCCAACGAGCCACACGACGCGAGCCGCCATCACGGTGGTCTTCCCGGTGCCCGCCCCTGCGATGATCACCTGGGGCGCCAGTGGTGCGCAAATGGCCTCCAGTTGTTCCCGACTAAACCGAACACCAAGCAGTTCGCTCAGCTCCTCAGGATGGTTCAGAGTCATACGAGGAACCCCTCCGGTTGCTTGACGGGGCACGAGTCGATGACCGGGCACCAGGCGCATTGGGGTCCCTCTCGCGCCTCAAACAGCCCGGATGTGAGCACCTCGACTGCTTGCTCCAGTTTCTCATCTAGCCAGTTCCGGCCCTCCGCCAGCAATGGCTGAAACTGCTGCACCGGCAAGGCTCCACCATGCCTGAGTTGCAGCAGTGAGGGTTCCGCCACGTCCCGGACACCAGGAACATACTGTTCGAAGGCCCCTAGGCGCGCGGCCAACTGGTAGCAGCCCAGCTGCTCATGCTCCGCCAACTCAGGCTTGGTGGCGCAGCGCCGTCCAGTCTTCAGGTCTACGACCGCCAATCGGCCATCGTGAATCTCTAGCCGGTCCACCGTGCCGCGCAGCACCACCGCGGCGCCCCGTATGCGAAGCGGCAACTCGAAATCCAGTTCAACCCCGATCAGTTGATTGGGGTTCGCCACATGCCAGGCGTGAAAGCGAGCCAAGGCAGCCGCCACCTGGTCACGTTCTGTGACCCTGAGGCTGCGGGTCTCGAAGTTCACTTCGCCCCACACCTCATCAAGGCTGGCAAGCATCTCCTCAAGGCCTAGGCCATCGCGCGCGGCACGCTGCGCGATCAAATGGGTCACTTCGCCAATCCCGGCCTGTGTGCCGCGCGGTCGCTCAGCGCCGCCGCGCCGCGTCATAAACCAGTGCCGCGGACAGGCCAGCAGTGCTTTCAAATTAGAGCCGGTGATGATGATTGGCTCTCCCTGCTGCCAGGTAGGTAACGCGGTGCGGCCTCCCCACCAGTTGTCTGGGTCGGCCTCCCGGAATACGGGTTGCCCTTGCGGGCCAGTCACGGCCGCAAGGCGAGCTAACCGGAGGGCAGCCGCGCGGCGCGCCGCTGGTGCTTCCGAGCGATCTTCCACGACGCGGCGCAGGTCTGCTACCAAAGCGGGACCCGTCTGACGCCGGGGCGAGGATCCCGTGATCCGCACGGGGTCAACACCCAGTTCTCGGCAGAACCGAGAGGGCTCGGCGGGCTCCTCTTCAGTGGCGGCTGGGGCACTGACATGGAGTTCCTCCTCAGCCCGGGAACAGGCAACATAAAACGAGCGGCGCTCCGCGGCCAACGTCCCGACGGTGGTGGCGGCATCAAGATGGTCGGGTGCCAAGCGGTCGGGGTCGAGCAGAAGGCCACGCCAGGTTGTCTGCGGCCACGTCCCTTCACTCACTCCGATCATGTACACCCGCCGCCAGACCCCACTGCGTGCCCGGTGGGCCGTGGCGAGGCGGACCCCCCGGTTCTGGAGCGACAATTCCCGGCCCGTATCCGCGGGAATCTCCTCCCGAGCCACCTCGACGCTGAACGCGTGGGCCCCGGCCATGCCCGCTAGGTCCCGGCGGCGTTCCGCCAGCTCGAAGAGTTCCACTACCGCATCGAGGTCCTGGTGGGCGCTGCGGCTGCCGGCGAGTGCCGCGTCACGTAATCGCTGCGGCCACGCGGTGCCGTCCCACAGCGTCCACAGCACCTCCGCCACCCTGGCCCCGCCAGAAAGCTGGGCAGCGGCCATCGACAGGAGTCTGGAAAGAGCCGCGGCTACCTCAGCCTCCGGCGACGCGAGCGATTCAAGCACCTGGGGGGCAGCTAAGCACTCTTCTAGGCGGCGCTGACCCGCACCGCCCAACAACCGCGCTAGTTTTCGCTGGTCGACGGCGTCCAGGCCCCCTAGGGGGCTCGCCAGCAGTTGGGCCGCCTGCGGCTCCTCCAGCCGATCAAGATTGACTGCACCCGCTAGCCCACTCAGCAGCACCTGAACAGCTCGTTGGGTCCCAAGCGCAAGCTCATCACCCGCTACCTCGACGGGGATGCCGCGCGCGGTCAACTCGCGGGCTAATCGCGTCAACTGGCTGCGGCCAGACCGTGTGATCACAGCCAGTTCGCTCCATGCACAGCCATCCTCCAGCACGGCGGCACGCAGGTTATCCGCCAAGTGGGATAGCTCCGCTCCAGCATCGTCGTAGATGGCCACGCTCACACGCGACCGATCCCCGGGGCCAGTCCAGGGATGTGGCGGGGCATCTTTAGCGTCAAGGCGCTGTCGCAGGTGGGACAGGGCTTCCGCCACCGCCGTCTGATTCCGATAACCCTGGCGTAACGTCCGCGTCTCGGCTCCTGGTAATTGCGCGAGGCGCCGCAGGCTCCCCCCCGAGGCTCCGCGGAACGCACCTAGCCGCTGCTGCGGATCGCCGAAGGCCATCAGAGGCACGCCAAGCAGAGCGAGGTCCTCGAGCAACCCAACCCCCGCCTGATCCAGCTCCTGTGCGTCATCAACAAAGATCTCATCGAATCGGGATAAGAAGGCGTCGACAACGGCCTGATCGGTCAGCAACAACCGGGCTCGATGAACCAGTTCGGTGTAATCGAGGGCGCCATCGAAATCGGCAATTGTCAAATAGAGCTCGAAGAACCGTCCAACGGCCGCAAAAATATCGTCACTGCCCGCAAGTTCGATCACCTGTTCCGGGTCGAGTCCGAGTTGGCGGGCGCGGGCCAACACCGCACGCAGCTGGCGAGCGAAAGCGCGGGTGCCAGCCGCGGCCTGCACAGGCGTTGGCCAGGCGTCAGGCCCCTCCCCCTCCAGCAAATCCCTCAGCCGTTGCTCTTGCTCAGGGGCACGCAGCAACCTGAGGTCTTGTTCCGGGTCACCGAATTCCCGCAACAGGCCTAGCGCAAAGCCATGAATCGTGGTGATTCTGGCGCCGACCTCCGCTCCCCCACGCTGCCAGATGATGTGGCGTCGCAGTTCCTGTGCCCCCTGCCGGGAGGCGGCCAGGACCACAAACCGGTCCAGCGATGTCCCCTGGCGCAGCCGAGTCACGACAGCTTCGACCAGCGTGGTGCTCTTACCCGTTCCAGGCCCGCCCAGCACAACCCGGACGCCTTCCGAGGGCGCCGCGGCAGCTGCTTGATCGTCGTCCGCTGCCGGGAGACTCGGGGAAGCAGCGGGCCGGAGAACCCAGGTAGGTGATGCAGTCACGGGTCCATCGAACCATGGGTGACCCCCCTCATGTGAAAGAGTGATCTTCGGGGCAGCCGCGCAGTGCGGCAGGCCAACTTCTCAGGAGAATACGCATGGCTTTAGGAACCGTGAAATGGTTCAACCCAGACAAGGGTTTCGGCTTCATTGCCGTTGACGGCGCTACCGATGAGGACGTCTTCGTCCACTACAAATCCATCGACATCTCAGGTTTCCGGACACTCGAAGGGAACCAGCGGGTGGAGTTCGACATCACGCAAGGCCCGAAGGGCAAGCAAGCGGAACACGTCCGTCCCATCTAACCGATGCTTCCCACTGCTACACGGGGCCAGACGCGGCTAGTATGAGCCCCACCACCAGCAAAAGGGGAGGCCCAGTGATCAAGCATGCAGCGGGTGACCCATCTCCCGTCCGGGACCACTACACGGTAGTTCCGGCCCCGTGGGTGGCCGGTTGCAGCGACATAGGCACGAGGCACCGCACGAATCAGGATGCCCTGTGCTTAGCCGCTAGCCCCGCCCCCGCGAGCCGCGCCGTCCTTGTGGTCTCCGACGGGGTGAGTACTGCGGCTGGAGCCGAGCAAGCTTCCCTCGTGGCTTCCGAGGAGGCCTGCTCAGTCCTGATGCGCGCTCACGCCGCCGGGGCGGCGATGGCAGATGCTTTCCATTCAGCTTTCGCGCGTGCCCACCAGGCGGTGCTGGACGATGGTACTGCCGATGAACCTGCCGCTTGTACCCTCGTCGCTGCCACCGTCGGCGATGGGCTGATCCGGGTAGGCAGCATCGGGGATTCCCGCGCGTATTGGATCGGGGATGACGGCGTCAGTTGTTTGATGACCCAGGATGATTCGATGGCTCAGGCTCGCATGATGCTTGGCATGTCGCGAGAAGAAGCCGAGCGTTCCCTCCAGGCCCACTCGATCACCCGGTGGCTTGGCCGTAACGCGAGTGATGTCGCCCCGGCGCTCGTGGAGTTCGCGCCGCAGTCCTCCGGTTGGTTGGTCGTGTGCACCGACGGGTTGTGGAACTATGCCAGCTCGCCCGAAGAGTTAAGTGCGGTGGTCCGCGAAGCCCAACAGCATCACTCAGGTGCTGGCGATCTGGCAGAGACACTGGTCGAGTGGGCGAACTCGTGCGGTGGCCGCGACAACATCACCGTGGCCGTCGCGCGCTGCCGCAGTTGATCAAGACGCTATGGTTGGCCTCATGGATGTCAGGATCGGAATCAGCGACAGCACCCGCGAACTCCAAGTGCGCACCCCCAGTAGTGCCGACGAAATCGTGGCGGCGCTCGGCCAGGCGCTGAAAAATAACTCGCTGTTCGAACTGACGGATGACAAGGGCCGCCGAGTCGTCATCCCTGCCGGAAAACTCGCCTACCTTGATTTGGGCGCAGTTGAAGGCCGACCGGTAGGTTTCGGCGCGCTCTAAGGCGCTCACCAAGGTAGACTCCCCTGCAGGGCCACCGCCCCGCGGGTCTGTTGTCCGCAGGTCCCGCCTAACAGTTAGGTTTTCATCCTGAGCGAGACAAACACTGCTACTGAGACTTTCGCAGACCTTGGTATTCGAGAAGAGATCACGTCCGCACTCGCCGAGGCGGGTATCGTGCACCCATTCCCTATCCAGGCCATCGCGATCCCCCTAGCGCTGAGCGGGACCGACCTGATTGGGCAGGCACGGACGGGTACGGGTAAGACCCTGGCTTTCGGCAGTTCTTTACTCCATCGATTGCAGAGCACTGCTGAAACGGCCACAACACCCATCACCCATGGGAAGCCCCGGGCCTTGGTCATCGCGCCCACCCGCGAACTTGCTTTGCAGGTGGCTCGTGATCTGGAGTTGGCGGGAAGCAAACTCGGCACCCGGGTACTCACGATCTACGGCGGTACCGGGTACGACGAACAACTGAACGCTTTAAAGCGTGGCGTCGATGTGGTGGTTGGCACCCCCGGGCGACTGCTGGATCTAGCCAATCGTCGCGATCTCGATCTCAACCAGATTGAGATCCTGGTGCTAGATGAGGCCGACGAGATGCTCGATCTCGGCTTCCTTCCCGACATTGAGAAACTGCTGACCAAAACCCCCACCTCACGCCAGAGCCTGCTGTTCTCTGCCACGATGCCGGCCCCCATCCTGGCTTTGGCCCGTGCCACTTTGAACCGCCCGATCAACATCCGGGCGGAGGGCGCCGACGCGCAGGCGACCGTGCCGGACATTGAGCAGTTCATCTACCAGGCCCATGACCTAGACAAGCCGGAGGTCGTCGCACGGATCATCCAGGCTCGCGAGGTGGGCAAGGTCATGATCTTCTGCCGCACGAAACGAGCGGCTCAGCGCCTGGCCGATGAGTTGATCGATCGCGGCTTTCCTGCGGCTGCCATCCATGGCGATCTCAATCAGGCGGCACGAGAACGAGCCCTGAAGAAGTTCCGATCAGGCAGCGTCTCCACTCTCGTCGCTACTGATGTCGCAGCGCGAGGCATTGATATTTCCGGCGTAAGCCATGTCATCAACTACGAATGCCCAGACACGGACGCCACCTACATCCACCGGATTGGCCGAACTGGCCGGGCGGGGCGTAGCGGCGTGGCCGTGACCCTCGTGGATTGGCCGGACGTGACACGCTGGAAGGTCATCAACAAGATGCTTGGCCTTGACTTGGAGGTCCCAGTTGAGACCTATTCCTCATCCGAGCATCTGTACCGCGACCTCGATATCCCTGAAGGCACCAGAGGACGCCTACCGCGCTCGGCCCGCCCGCCCCGGGAGGATCGAGCTTCCCGCGAGAAGCGTCTGGATGGCGGCACGAAACGGCGACGCCGTCGGCGGTCAGCAACGCAGCCTCAAGGCGATCATGCCCCCACCGGGGGCCAGGAGACGTCAGTTGTGCCCCGGCGTCGTCGGCGCCGTCGTCGGGCTGGCGTCGACATCACCGACGAGCGGCCCCCACGTCAGTAGTTCATGCTCATGGCCTGACGGACCTCCGCCAAGGTGGTCTCCGCGACCTCCGTCGCCCGCTCGTTGCCGCGGCGGAGGATCGACTTTAGTTCATCGGGACTTTTGATGAGTTCCTCCCGGCGGGCACGGTGCTCCGCGAAGAAGTCGTTAACCGCCGCCGTCGCTAGCTTCTTCAGACCGCCGCCCCCGCCATCGCCAATCTCGGCAGCGACCTCGGCGGGTTCGCGGTCCAGGCAGAGCGCCGTGATATTGACCAGGTTTGACACCTCCGGCCGGTTCACCGGGTCGTAAGTGATGTTCCGGTCCGAATCGGTGACCGCCCGCTTCAGCAGCTTCGCGGTCTGATCCGCGGTCATGCCGAGTTCGATGGTGTTGCTGCGCGACTTGCTCATCTTGTTTCCGTCTAGCCCCAAGATGGTGCCGCTGCGGCTAAGCAACGACTCGGGTTCAGGGAAAATGGGTTGGGCTGGATCGACGCGCCCATAGCGCTCGTCAAACCGTCGCGCGATCACCCGGGTTTGCTCGACATGCGGCAGCTGGTCTTTACCCACTGGCACCAGGTTCGCCTTACAGAACAGGATGTCTGCCGCCTGGTGGACAGGGAAAGTCAGCATCAGCCCCGACATCGGTCGGTTGGAGGCAGCCAACTCGTCTTTGACCGTGGGGTTCCGGCGCAACTCTGCGTCAGTGACGAGCGCCAGGAAGGGCAGTAGCAACTGGTTCAGCGCGGTCACGGCCGAGTGCGTGAAGATGACGGTCTTATCGGGGTCAATTCCGGCAGCGACATAATCCGCCACCATGTTGTATACGTTGGTTTTCAAGTCCCCCACGCCGTCCCGGTCGTAGATGACCTGATAGTCAGCGATGATCAGGAACGTCTCTATACCGGCGTTTTGCAGTCGGACTCGGTTCTGGAGCGAGCCGAAATAGTGCCCGATGTGCAGGGCCCCGGTCGGGCGATCCCCCGTCAGGAGCCGGAACCGTTCGGGGCGCTGGACGATCTCGGCCTCAATCTCTCGGCTGCGCTCTTCCGAACGCAGCAGGGATTTCTCGGTGTCAATCGTGTTCTCGGGTTCCATGCGGGTCACCTTATCGCCGACGAAGTCGGCGCGTCACGCCACGCCTCCGCGCGCCCTGATGCGGGCGATCAGCTCAAGGTAGGCGCTCTTGCGGGTAGTGAAGCAGCCCAGCGTTCGCTCTGGCCGAGCCGAACCGTGATAGTCACTGGAGCCAGTGCGCAACAGACCCAGTCGAGCCCCCATCTCGAACAACAGCAACCGGGTTTCCCGGTCGTGGTCGTTGTGATCCGTTTCAATGCCCTCCAGTTCATGTTCGCGAACCAGTTGCTCAATTACCGGGGCGCTCAGTGCCTCCCGCGTGATGGGTGCCCAAGGATGAGCCAGCACTGCCACCCCGTGGGCGGCATGTACAAGATCGATGGCTTTGCCCACTTCGACCGAGTAGCGCGGCACATAGGCGGGCTTACCGGGCGCCAGGAACGTGTCGAAGGCCTCTTGCCGGTTCGCCACGACGCCCTTGGCCGCGAGTGTGTCGGCCACGTGTGGCCGCCCCAGCGACGGCGCTCCCTGGGCGGTCGCCATGACCTCTTCGAGGGTGATGGGATACCCCAACTCTGTCAGTCGCCGACACATCTCGGGTAGCCGTTGGGTGCGTCCGACGCGGATCTTGGCTAGTTCCTCGTTGAGGCCGCGGTCCCACACATCGCAGCCGTAGCCCAATAGATGCACCGTACGGCCTTCATGCTTACAGGAGATCTCAATCCCGGTTAACACCTTCAGACCGATTCGTTTCCCAGCTTCAGCCGCCTCGGCCACCCCATCGAAGGTGTCGTGATCCGTCAACGCAATAACGTCCAAACCGGCTTGGAAAGCCTTCATCGCAAGCGCCGTTGGAGTATCCGTGCCATCGCTGACCCGGGAATGAGTGTGCAGGTCGATCCTCATAGCCCTCAGCCTAGCCACTAGGCTCGCTGAGCACCCCGGCGAACCACCGCTAGATTGGTGCCATGGAGCTTAACTACAAGCATGTTTTTAGCGGCACCCCCGACCAGGTCGCCGCACTCTTCCGCAACGAGGCCTTCATCGACGACGTGGCACAGCACGCCGGGGCTTTGGAGCACACGGTCCGTATCGAAGGCGAGGTCACCCACCTCGACCTGACTCTGCCCGCCCCGGAGTCGATTTCGAAGTTCTTCGGCAGGGGCATCAGGCTCAATCAGTCCTTCACCTGGGGAGAGCCCGACGGTGCAGGCGTCCGCAAAGGCGTGTTCACCGTCGATGTGATCGGAGCCCCCGTCAACGTGGAAGCGGCCGCTGACCTGTCCCCCACCGGGGAGTCCACTTCAGAGGCGGTCTACAAGGGCGAACTCGTCGTCAAGATTCCCCTCGTTGGCAAGAAGGTCGAAGGGCAGGTCGAGCCGATGATCGCCCGAGCCTTCGCCGGCATTGAGCGGCGAGCCAACGCCTGGCTGACGCAGGGCTGATCCTCTCCCTCACAGCCCCCGGCGGTATTCCTCTACATCGTTCCACAGCAGATCCGACTCGCGGAGCAGGTCTTGGACCTCGTCGAAGCCCCATGCGGTATCGATGTCCAGCCCGTGAGCTGCTGCTGCGGCTCCGGAGGAATCCACACCGGGGGCTTCGCTAAACCAACATGTCATGTTTTGGGGCCTCACCTTCGCAACGATGCAGGCCCCGTTGGGCAGATCATCACCGGGCGTGATGAACGTGGAGTCCACTTCGGCCACCAGCACGAGGCGTTCGCCGAAGGCCGCTAGCGCGGCCACAGAGGCCAGCACCAATGCTGCGTACTCCGCATCCTCCTGCTGCTCCGGGGAGTACTCCAGGGCAGCCAGCAACTCAGAGGTCACGCGGTGCGCCGACCGCTGCGTCAACGACAAGGAGCCATCAATGGCCCCGAGTTCGGAGCGGGCAATCGGGATGAAGATAAGTTCCTTGGCCACGGCACAACTGTAGATCCCCTTCCCGAAGCCTGGCGGGAGCCGGTGTTGTCGCGCAGCTGGGTGGTGTTGTCACAGGAAGGGAAGGTGTTGTCGATCCCTTGCACTGTGTTGCCAAATGCCGGGATTTCCTCGCCCGCGCGACATGCCCACGCTTAGCGTGTGGCCATGACTCACCAGAACTCTGTTCCCGCCGCCGCCTGTGCCTTAGCGCGGGCTACCTTCGACGCGATCCTCGGGGCCCGTTCCCTACACCAAATCCGGCCACACCTGACGCCCCGTGCCTTTGCCCAATTAGTTGCCTACTGGGATGCGCCCCGTTTCAAGGTGCGAACCGCCGGATCGTTGTGGATCAAAAGCCCAGCGGCCACCTGCGTCGAGGCTTGCGGTACGCTTCAGATCCAGAACCGGTGGCTAGCCTGCACCATTCGGCTGGATTGTGGCGCACGCTGGCTATGTTCGGAGCTTAAAGTCGTGGGTTTCCCCGCCTGACTCTGGCTCATCGCTTGCGCTTGGCTGCCTTACGTCGAGCCGCGCGGTTCCCGCCGCCGCTCGCCGTGGAACGCTTTGTCGGCTGCTTGGACCCCGCACGGGTGGTAGTTGCCTCCCCGGACTCGTCAGGGGCGGAATAGGTCAGGTTCTCTTGCTTCTTGCCCTCCAGCCCCTTAGCCAGGGGCGTCTTGCGTTTGTCCTTGGCGGCTTTCTCGGGCTCCTGAGCCACCTTGGCGAGGATATCCTCCGCTTTTCCGTCGGCGTCCTTGACCACGCCGACACTCACGGGCTCCGGTTGCGTGACTTCCAGGTTGAAGAGCATGCCGACAGTCTGCTCGAACGAAGCTTCGCGCATGGCGATAAACATGTCGCCACCCTCGCGTTGGTATTCCACCAGCGGATCGCGCTGCGCCATGGCGCGCAGCCCGATGCCCTCCCGGAGGTAATCCATCTCGTAAAGGTGTTCGCGCCAGTTGCGGTCCACGACGGACAGCAACACCTGTCGTTCCAGTTCCCGCATGGTTTCTGCACCCAAGGCCTCTTCGCGGGCGTCATACGCTGCCCGGATGTCGTCGCCAAACTGCTCGACGAGTTCCTCCTGAGTGGGGATCTCCTCTTCAATGGCTGACTGATCCAAACCAACCGGATACAGAGTCTTCAACTCGCTGAACAGCATGTCAAAGTCCCAGTCCTCGGGCACCCCCACGGTGTGTTGGCGGACCACCGCCCCCACGACTTCCGCGGCGCGATCACGCAGTTGCTCCGACAGATCGGCCCCGTCCAGCACACGCCGACGATCGCGGTAGACAACATGCCGTTGCCGGTTCATCACGTCGTCATATTTGAGAACGTTCTTGCGCATCTCGAAGTTTTGGCTTTCCACCTGTTTCTGCGCCGACTCGATAGCGTTGCTGACCGACTTGGAATCAATCGGAACGTCGTCGGGCACCTTCAGCATCAGTAAGGCGCGTTCCAGCATCTCCGGCCGGAACAGGCGCATCAGGTCGTCCGACAGCGACAGGTAGAAGCGTGATTCACCTGGGTCGCCCTGGCGCCCAGAACGCCCGCGAAGCTGATTGTCGATACGCCGCGACTCGTGGCGCTCCGATCCAATAACGTACAGCCCGCCGGCCTCAACAACCTCCTCATGCTCGGCAGCGACCTGCTCTTCAATAGCCTTGAGGGTGTCGGGCCATTGGGCCTCGTATTCCTCTGGAGAATCAACAGGATCGAGTCCTTGTTTGCGTAGCTGAAGGTCCGCAAGGAACTCGGGGTTCCCCCCCAGCATGATATCGGTGCCACGCCCCGCCATGTTCGTCGAGACTGTGACGGCGCCCTTCCGGCCTGCCTGGGCGACGACGGCCGCCTCCCGGGCATGCTGCTTTGCGTTGAGCACCTCGTGTGGGATGCCGGCCTTCTTCAACATCCCCGACAACAACTCGGACTTCGCAACAGATGCCGTGCCGATCAGAACGGGTTGGCCTTTTTCATGGCGCTTTTGAACATCTTCAATGATGGCTTGGTATTTCGCTTCCTGCGTGCGGTAGATCTTGTCCCGCTGGTCCTCTCGGATCATTGGCATATTCGTTGGGATGGGGATCACCCCGAGGCCGTAGATCTTCTGGAACTCTGACTCCTCCGTCTTGGCGGTGCCGGTCATGCCCGCCAGCTTGTCGTACATGCGGAAATAGTTTTGCAGCGTGACAGTGGCCAGCGTCTGATACTCGTCTTTGATCTTGACGCCTTCCTTCGCCTCAAGTGCCTGGTGCAGGCCCTCGTTGTAGCGGCGGCCAGCCAGGGTGCGACCCGTGTGCTCATCGACGATCAGGATCTCGTCGCCCAAAACCACGTAGTCCTTGTCACGTTTGAAGAGTTCTTTGGCCTTGATTGCGTTGTTCAGGTAGCTGATGAGCGGGGTGTTCGCGGACTCGTACAGGTTGTCGATGCCTAGGCGATCCTCGACGAGTTCGATACCTGAGGCCCCGATCGCAATGGTGCGTTTTTTCTCGTCAACCTCGTAGTCCTGGTCGCGGGTCATTGAGCGCACCAGGCGTGCGAACACCGGGTACCACTCGTGGGAGTCCTGGGCGGGGCCGGAAATGATGAGCGGGGTACGTGCCTCATCAATGAGGATGGAATCCACCTCGTCGACGATGGCGTAGTGGTGGCCGCGCTGCACCAGGTCACTGCTGCTGAGGGCCATGTTGTCGCGAAGATAGTCAAAACCAAACTCGTTATTGGTGCCGTAGGTGATGTCGGCCCCGTAGGCGACCCGCCGTTGCTCGGGGGTCATGCTGGCGAGAATCACCCCTACTTCAAGACCGAGGAAATGGTGGATGCGGCCCATCTGTTCTGACTGGTACTGAGCCAGATAGTCATTGGTCGTGACGATGTGAACGCCCTTGCCCGACAGGGCATTCAAGAAGGACGGCAGCGTCCCCACCAGGGTCTTCCCCTCGCCGGTCTTCATCTCGGCGATGTTGCCCCAGTGAAGGGCGGCGCCGCCCATGATCTGGACATCGAAGTGACGCTTGTTCAGGACCCGTACGGAGGCTTCCCGGACCGTTGCGAAGACCTCGGGCATCAGGCGGTCTAAACTCTCTCCGTCCTCGGCCCGTTCTTTGAAGGTCGCGGTCTGCTCCTTGAGTTCTGCATCCGACATCGCCTGGAAGTCCTCTTCGATCAGGTTCACCTGATCCGCAACCTTCTGCAGCTTCCGCAATTGCGAACCCGAGCCCAGGTTGCTCAGGAAATCCATGAATCCCACGTGTTTGATCCTTCATAGTTTGGGTCGGTGGCTTGGGGCATACCCGTTCCATCCTAGCTAGGTGGTGCCCTGCACAAAACTGTGGCGGTCCCACGCGCAGGGACCGCCACAGTTGCTGGTGTCTTACTTGGTGACGTTAAGGTGGATCACACCGTAGTTGTAGGCCTTGCGGCGGTACACCACCGAGGGACGCCCCGTGCCAGCATCCTCGTAGAGGAAGAAATCGTGGCCGACGAGCTCCATCTCATCCAGGGCCTGAGCGAGCGTCAGCGGTGTTGCCTCGAAGTCCTTCTCCCGGACGACCAACGGGCCATCGCCGTTGACCACCAGCCCGGCGACCTCGTAGGTCACGTTTTCAGGCTCAGATGGCGTCTCGGGCGCAGCTGGGATGGGCAGCTCCTCCACCACGGCAGCAGAACGCAGGCCGCGGTGCGTCTTGCGACGGTCGGCGGCCTTGCGTAGTTGCGCTTTGAGCCGGTCGAAAGCCTGATCGAAGGCCACATTTTTGTCGTTCGCCTTCGACTCGGAGCGGATCACCGGTCCCTTGCTGCGTAGCGTGATCTGTACCTCAATGGCATCCGCAGGGTTCCTGGTGCCGTCGGAAGCGGAGAACTCAACCTCTACTCGGATGACCCGGTCCCGGAGCCTCTCCACAGTGGCGATCCGGTCCTGAACCAGTTCTTTGAGTTCGGGGCTGATCGTACAACGGCGACCGGTGACGATGACGTCCATGTCTCCTCCTAGGCTAGAGATACCACGACGCCAGCGCGACCGTGCCGTTCGGCACCGTCCCACTGGCGTTTTCCATTCCTTAACCGTACTCCCGTTCCGGGCCTTGGCAAGGCGATTTCACGACGATTCGGCCAGGTTCGCATCGGCGATCACGGCGGCTGCGTGCACTCTAACCCCGATCCTGCGAAGCGATGCCTCAGCTGCTGCCAGTGATGCGCCCGTGGTGACGACGTCATCCACCAACACGACGGGGCTGCTGCAGGGGGATGCCCGGAACCGGGAACTGAGTAGCTGCTGGCGGGCAGCGCGATCTAGCCCACGTTGTCCCCGCTGGCCGGTGTCGCGTTGGAGGAGGCGGCGGGAAGGCAAGCCAAGACGTTTCGCAGCGAGTCGTGCCAGTTCATGCGCATGATCCAGCCCGCGGCGACGCACGGCCGCGGGTCGTGAAGGAACGGCAACGAGCACACAGTTAGGTTCAGGGTGGGTGGCAGCCACTGCCTCCGCCAGCCGTTTGGCCAGCACTCCCGCCAAATGCCAGCCCCCGTCCTCCTTAAACCGCAGGATCAGCGAGGCCATATCGGGCTCGTATGGGTTGGCCGCCCAGGCTGGCACTGTGATAGCCGACCGCCGAAGCCGGTGCGGGGCACGTTCGCAAAGTCGGTGGGCGCATCCAGAACAGCAGCCTAGAGCCGCGACGCCGCACAACGGACAGGTTGCCCCCAGCAACAGCTGAGCGGCCAGATCAAGGAAGTTCGCACACTCCCCCATAATGGGCGGTTGACGGCGGAAGTGATCAGGTCTCGGTTCTCACCCTGGATAACTAATCCACGAAAGGGTTGCCTCGGTGCTGCGCCAAGTACTACTGGGTTGATACAGGAGCACCTTTCCGTCCGATGCCCGGGCCGCGATAGCGTCACCACCCAGCCTGGGCAGAGCTGTTACCTGCACTGGCGCGCTGGAGATTGGTCCCAGATCGTTCACTTCAGAGCCATCGCTCCGCGCCACAAACACCGATGGGTTTGCGCTTCCTCGCGCCACCACGACCAGCGCCACCTCCCCCGTCCAATCCACCGCTGCATAATCGCTGAGCTGTGCACCCCGTGAGGGTGCTAGCTTCAGTTCCTGCCAGGCAGACAAGGCGCCGCCCTGAGCAACCACTGCTGTGCCGAGTTGGGTCTGGCCATCTCGCCGTACGATAGCCGCTATTCGTGCTCCAGATGCATCGACGGAAAAGTCGACGATCTGTCCAGGCAAAGCAGTGCTATCAATCGCCGATACCGCCCCCTGAGAGGACAGGCTGAGGATCTGCTGCTGGCCCCTTGCGTCGGTTCCCAGCAGCCATAGCTTGCCCTGGGCGAACTGGGCTCCGGTGGCGTCGGTCAGCCCGGTATCCACTGCCACCAACCCCCCGCCGCTGGGCCCGATCCGCACCACCGCCGGATCCCCAGTCACGAAGGCTATCAAGGTACCGTCCAGGGAAGCAGCTGTCATGGATACGGGCCCTAACTCGCTGGAGTTGGCGATGAAAGCCCCATCCGGATTGAGCCTGCCGGGTTGTGTGTCGCTGACGCCGTATAGGTCGGCAGTGCTGGCACGGGACAGTGGCTGATAGCCCTGCTGTGACGACAGTTCCAGAATCAACTGCTCATTCTGTCCTGGCACAGCGTATGGCCGCCCACCAGATGTGATTTTGATCCCCGTCACGCGCGGAATGGAGGACAATGACCAAAGCAACTGCGCCCCCAGTTCCCGTTTGGCTTCGTCACTAAGGGTGGCGGGCAGGCCGTCGAGATCGACGGTAACCGTTCCGGCTGTGTCAACTGTCGCCCCGCCTGGACCGATCGATACGCCGGCCGGAATTGCATTGTGCACCGCGGGACTCAAGTCCTGGCTGGGGCCAGCCAACTGTGCCGCTATGATCCGCGCAGGGATTACCTCAGACTGTGGCATGTGCAGCAGATCGGGAAGGACCGCTCGGCCCGCATTGGCTACGAAATATGACTTCACCGGGGTATAGGAGCGGGCAAAAATATAGTTCGACAGCAGCACCCCATCGGGGGGAGCTGCGATCCGCCATTCGCCCCCCTCCTCGACCACACCGAACTCGTGGTTGATCTCGGTCTCACTAACCAGGTATCGGCCCACTGGGTCAATGGCACCTTTCGTCGTGCCATGCAGCGCGAAGGCCCCGTCATTCTCCTCGACCCACCCCTCATAGACCAATGTCTGGGCCTCCGGATTCCACGAATCGCGTACTGTTTCGCTCAGGTACTGCCGGGCCACGCCGTACCCGCCTGTTGGGTCCGCCATTGCTTGAAGGAAGCCTTCCACTACCCGGGAAGCGCTCATGCCGGCCTGCGGGGGCTCGGGGGCGATTTGGACCACACGGCCCTGCGCGGTCATGCTGACCTGTGACACGGGCCCGGTGGTTGGGATCTGGCTACAGGCCCCGAGCAGAGCGGCCAGCAGGCTGACCAAGAGGCGCGGTAGCGATGAGCGATGAATCATCCCGTCTCCTTCCGGGCGTCGAAATCCACCGGAATGATCGGCAGCGGTGAACTGGTTAGCACCGTGGCCGGGGTGCGCGGCAGCGTGAGGCGAAACTGAGCACCACGTCCCGGCCGTCCCCAGGCAGAGAGCCAGCCGTGATGCAGCCTCGCATCTTCCCGGGAGATCGCCAAGCCCAGCCCCGTGCCTCCAGCCGCCCGAGCCCGCGCAGGGTCTGCTCGCCAGAACCGGTCGAATACCTGCGCGGAGACGCCGGCCTCGAACCCCACCCCGTGGTCCCGTACTGTGACGGCCACAGCTTCCGTGTCCGAGGCGACCGAGATGTCGATGGGTCGACCCTCACCATGGTCGATGGCGTTGGTCAGCAAATTTCGCAGGATGCGGCGGATACGCCTCGGGTCCAGTTGCGCCGAGGCCGCGTCATTGCCATGGAAAATGAGTTCACTGCCCTGGGACATGGCGAAGGCCTGCTGAGCCTCTATCTCCGAGAGCACGATTTCCGTCAGATCCGTGTCTTCCAACTCGAGTACGGCAGCCCCGGCGTCGAAGCGGGATATCTCAAGCAGGTCCGCAAGCATGCTGTTGAATCGCTCAATCTCGGAGTTCATCAACTCCACTGTTCGCCCTACCTGGGGTTCTAGTTCGTCACGGCTCTCATAGAGCAAGTCGGAAGCCATCTTGATGGTAGTCAAGGGCGTGCGCAGCTCATGGCTGACATCGCTGACGAATCGCCGCTGAACCGTAGACAGTGTCTCGAGTTCGCGGATTCGTTGCTGGAGGTCACCGGCCATGTTATTCATGGACTTCGCCAGCGAGGCGAGATCGTCACTCCCCCTGACGGGCATGCGTTCGTCCAACCGTCCCGAAGCAAGACGTTGAGCGGTTCGGCTGGCTTTGCGGACGGGCCGGACTACCTGAAGGGTGACGAGGTAAGCGATGGCCGTCAGGCCAAGGAGCAAAGCCGCGCCAGTGGCCAAGATCGCCCGCTGAATCTGCGCGAGTGTTGACACCTCATTTCCCATGGGGAACACGTAGTAGACGGGAAACCGCTCCCCACCGGAGGTGACGAGGGTCGCACCGAAAACTATGCCCGGCTGCCGTGGCACGCGATCTCCACCACTGACAACGCTGGTGGACGTGACAAACAGACCGTCACCAACGGCGGCCGCCTCCCGTAATTCGGCTGGAACAGAGTCGATCAGAACATCAGAGGAGTAGAGAACGGAGGCAGGGCCCTCGATAATCACCGAATACTGGGTGGCTTGAGCGCCTGCCAATTCCGCTAGCCTGCTGAGCTGTTCGTAGGTGGCCATGCCCAGGGTGTCGGGTGCCTGCAACTGATCCTGCATGAAGCGGTGCATGCCCACCGTCTCACGCGTAGCTGAGGCGCGCTTTGAATCGACGATACCGGCGGTTACCTGCTGAAGCAGCACCATCCCGGCGAGCGCCAGAATGATGCAGGAAGTCGCAAAGGTAGACACGAGCACCCGCAATGGCAGCGAACTCCACCACAGCTGGAGCAGGCTGCCGCGGCGGCGATCACCAGGGTTGTGGGTCACCGGCCCGATACCCAATCCCCCGCACCGTCACGATGATCTGTGGATGCTCCGGGTCCCGCTCGACCTTGGAACGCAGCCGTTGAACATGAACGTTGACCAGGCGGGTGTCGGCCGCATTCCGATAGCCCCATACCTCGTCCAGCAGTGCTTCCCGGGTGAAGACCTGGGAGGGGCGTTTCGCCAAGGCCAACAGCAGATCGAACTCCAGTGGCGTCAAGGGCAATGTGGTGGAACCACGCTTAACCGTGTGCGCGGAAATAGAGATCACCAGGTCCCCGATGGTCAGCTGGTCGGAGCCTGGTTCGGCACTCACCCGCCGTAGCCTGGTCTGGATGCGCGCCAGCAGCTCTTTGGCTTTGAACGGCTTGACTACGTAGTCGTCTGCCCCGGCCTGAAGCCCGGCCACCACGTCGTCGGTGTCGGAGCGTGCGGTCAGCATCACAATGGGCACCCCGGATTCGGCGCGCATTTCACGACATACCGTCACCCCGTCGCGTCCCGGCAGCATGAGGTCAAGCAGCACTAGGTCAGGGCGGGTCTGGTGCATCGCCGTCAGTGCTCCGGTGCCCGTGCCGCAGTGAGCGGTGTCGAACCCCTCCTGACGCAGCACGATCTGAAGCATCTCTGACAGTGCGGCATCGTCGTCGACGATGAGAATCAGGGCTCGCTTACGGCCTTCCGCCACGGTTCACCTCCTGCTGGGACTGACGCCCATGCTAATGGCTCTAGCAATGCCGCTCAGTTTTGCCCAGGTTGTTCGGTCCACGTGGACCACATCCCAGGTTCCCCACCCATGCGCCGGAGTACTCGCCGCCACAGGTCAGTTGGGGTGCCGAACACTTCTTCGGCGAGCGCGTTGGTGCGGAACCACGAGCCACGCAACAGCTCTCCTACGAGTTGCCCGGAGGCCCAGCCGGCCAGGCCCACGAAGATTCGCAGTTGAGCGTAAGTATCTCGAACCAGTTCGATGGGGGTGTCTAGGTCCAGCACTCCGACATCGTCGAACAACCTTCGCCAGCCTAAGGGTTCCTCTCCAGCAACGCGGACTTGAGTGACGCCAACCGCCGTCTGCTGTGACACGGGGCCGCCCTCAATGAGCCGCCCTGGCGGTGGCAGTAGTTCCCGGAACTGAGCTAGTTCGGGAACTACTTCCATGCTTTGGTCCTTGTTGAGGCACACGCCGATGGTGCCGGAGTCGCCATGGTCGAGTATCAGCACCACGCTCCGGTCGAAGTAGCCGCCCTTCCCGGGCTCCGTCGCGACAAGGAGCTGGCCGGCGGCAGGTTCACCCAGTTGCACACCTCCATTGTGTCAGTCGGATTACCATGCAGTCATGGGTTGGGTTGAGCACGCAATCTGGTGGCACGTCTATCCGCTCGGTATGTGCGGGGCGCCGATCCGCGAGGCGGCGGCTCCAGCGCCTCGCCTTCGTCGGCTGTTGGGTTGGCTGGACTATGCCATTGAGCTGGGCTGCTCGGGGCTGCTGCTGGGCCCCATCTTCGCGTCGCAGACCCATGGTTACGACTCGCTCGATCTGTTTCGCATTGATCCCCGTCTGGGCTCGGAGGCGGACTTCACCGAGTTGGTCGACCAGGCGCATCGGCGCGGTCTGCGTGTCGTACTAGACGGTGTGTTCAGCCATGTCGGAGATTCCCATCCTGAGGTGTTGCGCGCCTTACGGGAGGGACCAGGGTCTGAGGCGGCTGCCCGTTTTGATATCGATTGGGATGCGCCCGGCGGGCCGGCGCCTCGGGTGTTTGAGGGCCACTCGTCGCTGGTGCGGTTCAACCACAGCAGTCAAGCAACGGTGGATTACGTCACCAGCGTCATGCAGCATTGGCTGAAACGCGGGATTGATGGTTGGCGTTTGGACGCGGCCTACTCGGTTTCTCCTGATTTCTGGGCCAAGGTGACGGCCCCAGTGCGCTTGGCGTACCCTGAGGCCTGGTTACTGGGTGAGGTGCTGCACGGCGACTATGCGACGTTCGTTGCCGATGCCGGAATTGATTCAGTGACCCAATATGAGTTGTGGAAGGCCATCTGGTCCAGCATCAAGGACCGCAATCTTTTCGAGTTAGATTGGACACTGAGCCGCAACAACGACTTGCTGAGCAGTTTTGTGCCCAACACCTTTATCGGCAACCATGACGTCACTCGGATTGCTAGCCAGGTTGGCAGCGATGGTGCAGTGATCGCGCTAGTCATTCTGATGACGGTGGGCGGCATTCCGTCGATATACTACGGAGATGAGCAGGGCTTCATCGGTGTCAAAGAGGAACGCTGGGGTGGCGATGACGATATCCGGCCTGCGTTCCCCGACAGTCCAGAAGAGTTGTCGCAGCTCGGCTCGTGGCTTTTCCACATCCATCAGGATCTGATCGGGCTACGGCGCCGGAACCCGTGGCTGGTGACCAGCACCACGCAGATGCAGCACCTTGAGAACGAGAGGTGCAGTTACCGCAGCACCGCTGCCGACGGTTCCCATTTCCTCGATGTCGAGATCGATCTTTCGGGCACGCCGACGGCATCAATTAAAGACGAGTCGCATATTGAGGTATGGCACCGCTCTTTCTAGGTGATTAAAGCTGAGTTTCCGAAACGCCGCTGCGGCTCGCCGGAAGGTCATGCCAGGCGGTCAGGTGAGCCATTCTAAGGGCCATTGGCTAGCGGGGGCGGTTGGGGACATTCAACACATTCACCTCCACCACATCCACATGCCCCTCACTACTCAAATCAAACTCAATCACACCAGACTCACCAATACCCGACCAATTCACCATCCAATGCGACACCGCCCGAATCGTAAACTCCCCCGTCCTCTCATACACATACCCACACGACGGCGACTTCTCATTCCGCACCTGAAAACTCTGCCACGCCGTCCCCAACCCACACGACACCACACCACCATCCCCCATCTCCCACGACACCCCCGACACCGCAGCCGTCGCCGTCACCGAAAACCCCCGCTCCGACACCGTCCGACTCACCGGACCCCACGTCACCTCCGACGCATCCCGCACCCACAACCACACATTCCACCCCACAAACCCATGCCCCGACGGCAACTCCTCCAACACATGCGGAAACACCCCCATATCCACCGCACGCAACCCCATCTCATCCACCGCACGCCGCGCCAACACCTCCGGATCCGGCGGCACCGCCACCGACGACGGCCGCCACACTAAAAAACTCACATTCCCCACCACACACCGATACACCACCCCATCCGTACGCCCCGCCCACACCGGATCATCAAACGACGGCTGCGGAACAGCCACATGCATATAACACAAATACTCCGCATCCCACACACCCCCATCCACCTCACACGGAATCTCCACTCCCGCCTTCACACAACGCCGCTCCCCCGGCACCCCAGGACCCCGATCCCCCGGACCCCTTGGATCACCAGGAACCACAATCTCAATCTCACAGTTGCCGCGGTAGGAATCAATGATACACCGCACATCGCTCGTCTCATCCGCGTAACTAAAAGGCGACAACACTCCAGTCAGAAATGCAATCATCCCAGCTAATAACCACCCTACAAGGGCATTTATTTCTTGCACGGCTCACCCCGCTGACTAGTCATATTACCGACTTGCCAGCCGTAGTATTGGCTATAAACAACGTCGATATGCCAGTGTACGTAATAGGCGCGCGTTTCATCCAATACTGATTCTCCAGTATCCTGGTCAACGAGATCATCATTCGTTGAGTCAGTACAGGCAAGGATAGTCACCGTGCGTCCTTCATCACCATCAACTGCCTCCTCGGCACTTACGATATGTGTGATTACATAGCCGATGGCCTTATGCCCCGCCTGACGAATATCAGCCAAACTAGACATGAAGACGATTTTGGTCTGGCCCATTGTGATGTCTGCCAACTCGTCTACCGGAGCGTCGGGGTCCGATTCCAGCCGATGCAGGATCTCAAAGAATCGCTTCACCGTATCTGCGGCTTCCTGCTGCTCCGGCGTGAACGTCTCACTCGGCTCCGGCGAAACCACCACCAACGACGACGCCGGAGCCACCGACACCACCGACGGCACCGGACCCGTCGAAAACTCCACCGGCGCCACCGCCCCAGAACCACCACCACAACCAGCAACCAACACACCGGCAACCACCACACACCACCAACGACCCACAACAACACCCCCATTGGTGCCAAACCAACCCCGACCACCGGAGCCAAACCCGATCCTAAAACAACCCCCACCACCCCCGCACCCAAAACCACAAACCTGTGGAAAACCCG
>JAUNKK010000149.1 GCA_030532825.1 Propionibacteriaceae bacterium | reverse complement strand
CGCCTGACCAGATGGAAACACAGTCGATCTCCCGCAAGGAGTATCCATGTCCAACCAGAATCACATCAATCGTCGCAGCCTCCTTGGTGCCGGTGGGCTCGTCGCGGCCTCAACCCTGGGACTAGGGGCTGCCGGAATGGCAGCATCCCCAGCCCGCGCTGACATCCAGGGAGAGCCCCAGAGGTTTGAGGATCAGGGTCGATTCCAGAGCTACCTGTTCAATACCACCTCCATCTCTGTCCAACTGCCTTGGCAAGCCCCTGCGCGAGCCACCGTGCTGCTGCCCGACGGGTACCACACCAGCGGGAAGCGCTACCCGGTGCTCTATCTGCTGCACGGGGGGCTTGGTGACTATCTGGAGTTCAGACGATTGAACATTGAGGGCCTCACGGCGGGCAAAGACATCATTGTTGTCATGCCCGAGGGGGGGTTGGCCGGCTGGTACAGCAATCCTCAGCGCACTAGCCTCACCTTCGGACGGCGCAATTGGGAGACCTTCCACATGAATGAGCTGATCCCCTGGGTGGATGCCACCTTCCGTACCCATGCGGAGTACTCCGGGCGAGCAGTGTCTGGCTTCTCCATGGGGGGCTTCGGGGCTCTGAAGTACACCGCCAAGTACTACGGCCACTTCGCTTCGGTGAGTTCCCACTCCGGCCCCGCCAGCCTGCGTCGCCTAGAGGGTTTGGTGGCCCACTACATCAATGGGACGGGCGTCCTTGACTCCGGAAGCCTGGTCTACGGCTTTCCGTGGCAGGAGGACCTGGTGTCCGCCGACAACGCGGTGGAGCGGATTGAGAGCTTCCGCAACAAGCGGATCTTCCTGGTAGCCGGAACTGATCGCAGCCCCCTGTTTGACGGCATGATCAACCCGCCAACCACGATTGATGAAGAGCTTTGGAGCTCGGTCCAGGAGCAGCAAGTCATGGACGGTCACCGTGAGTTCGGCGACCTGCTGGACCGGGCCGGCATCCCGCACACGCGCTACGAGGAGCCCGGTGGGCACTTTGTGCGGCCTCACCGGCTGCAAGAAGATATCGAGGGCATCCTCGCGCACCTCAAGAAGGCCGCCTAATCGACGGCAATGGCTGGGGATGGGTGGTGAGCCCATCCCCAGCCTCTGAGTGAAGCCCGCGGAAGGGGCTCATGTCCCCGGCGGCCTCGCGAAGCCCCTAGCCCCGAGTCCACCTGATGGCGGCCTGGGCGACAGGAAGTAGAGCGGTTGCGCCTGACACAATGCCCAAGTGGGCATGTCGATTAAGGCCGATGGATGGAGCAACCGCCAACGGGGGCGAAAGCGGTGATCCAGGAGATCTATCTCGCGGGCGGTTGTCTGTGGGGCGTGCAGGCGTTTGTGTCGACATTGCCCGGGGTGAGATTCACCGAGGCGGGGCGAGCCAATGGCGCCAGTCGATGCCTCGACGGTGACTACGACGGGTACGCCGAGTGCGTTCGGACCCGGTTCGATTCGTCCGCTATCAGCGTGGGCCAGCTCATGGGTTACCTCTTCGAGATCATCGACCCGTACAGCGTGAACAAACAGGGGCCGGATGTCGGAGAGAAATATCGCACTGGCGTGTACTCCGAAAACCCGGCCCACCTCGCACAGGCAAGGGCCTTCATTGCCGCACGCAGCGACGCCCGCCGCATCGTCGTTGAGGTGTTGCCGCTCACGAACTATGTCCGCAGCGCCGACGAACACCAAGACCGACTCGCGCGTTGCCCGGACGAGTTCTGTCATATCCCGCCCGAACTGCTGGTGAAGTATCGAAGGTGACGAAGAGAACAGCACCGGCTGCTCAATCTCCACGGCCTAGGGATCCCGACAGAAGCGCCCCCGCACAGGGGGCTTACTGATCAGCACACAACAAAGGGTGCCCAGCGGCGTGGGAGCTGGGCACCCTCGCGGGGATGGTCGACTAAACCGACCTCACGTTGTCATTTGTTCGACCACTGCACTTTCAACTCGGGATCGGTCAGGTCGATCGACGCGGTGCCGAACTTGGTCCCGGTGCCGAACCCGAAAATGTCGCATCGCCCGGAAGCTCCGCCGGATTCGGTGCAGTCGGCTTCGATCTTGAAGCTGCCGAAGTCCGCCGACCCGCTAGCCGAGATGATGGTGGGCACCTCAATGCCCACTTTGGGCGTGACGTTCTGGAGCTTGGTGCTGGACTCGGTATCCTGCGTACGTGTGATAGTCCCGTCGGTTAGCATGGTGCCGCTTCGAAGAGTGTCGGTGAGCGCCATTCCGCACCCGGGGTCGAGGCTGGTTGAAGCCAAGCACGCCTCCGCTTCGGGGACCACCTTCTCCCGGAACATAGCTATGCCCGCCTCACTAACACTCAACTCAAAGGAGTTCGTGCGATGTGAGTCAGAATTGGCGAGGAGCGTGGTGGTTTCGCCAGTGAACTCAAGGTATTCGTTGGCACTGGCCATCGTGTAGCTACCTGGGAACACGGAAACTAGATCCTTGCTCTTGACCGCCACCCCGTTGACTGTTGCGTCAATTCCTTTGGTGTAGCTTAAAGACAAGTTGGGCAAAATTGAGGTGACCTTCCCCTCCTCGGTGTTCACCCGGAGCGTGTCTGTCGTGGGGGTGTCGCCCAGCGTATAGGAGACCTCGACGGCATAGTAGTTGTTCTCGCCTGAGACGTCGGAAACCTTGATGTCGGTCAAAGGTGCTCGCTTCAGGGAGTCCGCAAGAACCTCGTTCGTCAGCAGCGTCTTATCCTTGATGCCACTGGTCTGAAGAAGGGCCAGCGCGTCGTCTGCTCGGCCTTCCGAGAGAGCGGTGAGATAATTGGTTGCGATGGTCTGTGCCGCTTCGGGGGAATCGGCAGCTGCTGAAGGTGAGTTGCTGCCGGTTTCGGTGTTCTTGGGCGAGGTGTTGCTTAGGACAATCACGAGTGCCGCAATGAGCGCGACAGCGACGACGCCCGAAATGATGAAAATAGGCGTCCTATTCTTCTTAGGGGCAGGGTTCTGGAACTGTTGCTGGTATCTCATGCCAGGGTACGTAGAGTATGGCTGCTGCTGACCGTATGGCTGCTGGGGTTGTTGCATGCCGGGGTGCTGCGGTTGAGGCGAATTGTTTCCCGGCGGCTGAGGGTTGTTCGGGTAGTTTGGCGATGACATTGCTTTCTTTCTGTGGACAGGGCGCCAAGGGTTGATGATGCAATTACGGCACAAGACAATGTGATGCCCGAAGGTTATGGCTGACGTGCTCTTAAGCGGCGGCTCCCTGGGGAGTAGATTTAGCAGGCGCTACGGTGTCCCGCTGTCGGATGGATCTATCTAATTATACCTCAACCGGGGGTCAGGGTCCGACATCGTTTTAGTTTTGCTTGGTTCTGTGTGCCGTTTCATTCATCGAGATTTACGGCGATGTCCGTGAGTGTGTGTCTCTGCAATTATCGTCGATAATAATTCCTGTTCAATGGACTGTGATGCATGTGTGATCCTCCAAAATAAGGCTAGTTTCCAGATCTCGCCAGAATCCTGAGCGACGAGCCTTCTGGCTTTGTAGGGATTTGCGAGAAATGCGGAGTTCGCCGTCGCCTCCTGATGCCCCTCGGCTGGTTGGTTGTTACGGTGGAGGCGTGACTGTGACGTTTCGCGATGGGGAATTGGTCCGGCTCCGCAAGCCAGGCTGGGTCACCAATCCCTGGATTCGTGAACTGGTCGAAGCAGTCGGACTGCCGGAGCCCATCGCATTTCTCGGTGACGCCCTGACCGCTGAGCACTGGCGGGCTGCAGAGCGGGTGGTGGTGGGGCTGCGAAGTCGATTCGCAGGGCATAGGTTTGCTGAGGTAGTGGACTGGGGCGTCCTACTGATCCCTCAACCGGGCTACCTAGATACGCGGGAAGCCATTCCGGCCGAGGTGCGCTCGGCTCAGCATCCCGGGCTACGCGAAGACTTCCTGGATCCGGCGCTTCCTGCCGGTGCCGATCTGACCAGCCCGGATTCCCCAGGGGCAGTCTTCGCATCGGTGATTGGGCGATATGGTTTTGCCGCTGGCAGCTACGACGACATCACCGGGGCCTCGGCTAGCGAATACACGGTCGTCGGTTTCGACACCCGCATCGCCATGACCCGCCAACTGTGGGGTGCCCGATTGCTGCAGTCCCCGGTGGGCCTCATTCCGGACAGCGATTATAACGACGTATGGACCTTCACATTGTTTCCGGGAGAGGCTCTAGCTGGTGGACGGGCCGCCTCAGGCACGGTGCTCAAAGGGCGGGTCCGGTTCCGACGCGGAAAGACTAATCGGGGCATCGGCAGCGCTCGTGTCGCTCCCGCTGTTCCGGTGATGGGTTGCCGCCAGCTATGGGCGGGCGACGGAGTTCGTCAGGTCTGATCAGCTGCCATGCGCTGCATAGAGTGGGCAAAGGAGGTGACGATATGACGACTTTGATCCCCCTGAACGAGGCAGAAGCTGCATGGCTTGCCGGGCTGAGCAAGTCCCTCAGCGACCGCGGCATCCAGGACCTTGCCGCGCTGTCGGCGTTCTTCGCAACGCAGAAGGAAGCCTGGCTCGCGCTCCCCGCCGACGAACGCCCCGATCCGAATCCCCTCATCAACAGCGTCGGGGCCGCCGTCGGTGACCACCTCGTCGCCGAACTGGGAATGGAATGGATGGTGGCCTCCGACGAGCACGGCGTCGAGGCCGCTGTCGTCGGCCAGCCCGGCGATGTCCTGGTATACCCCATGAACGCCGTCGCCAAGCGCTGGACCGGCGAGAGCG
>JAUNKK010000021.1:9144-35338 GCA_030532825.1 Propionibacteriaceae bacterium | reverse complement strand
TCGCCGTAATTGAGTTGCTCCCGCACCGCAGGATCGAGCCGGTTGTACAGGCCTTCATGGCGAAGAGCCATGCCCGTCACCCCTGCGGCGGCCACGCGCAGGGGGATGAGCAGTTCCTCCTCCTGTCGGCTGAGTGTGACCCGTTCGACGTCGACGAGTAGCGGGACCACCACCGGCAGCAATTCGAATGGAATGTCGTCTGCGCCGCTGAAGAACAGCGCGGCAGCCAGAACCACGGACACGAACAGCGCTCTCACGGCCCCACCGCTCAGGTTGATGCGCCAGCCGCCGGGGCGCATATGGAAAGCGTCGTCTCCTTCCGACACCGCTTCGAGGAGAGCCTCCTCACATAGCCCGCCGAGCCGGCTGTCCGGTTCAATGCCGAGCGGTCGAAGGAACGAATCCGTGAACCAGGCGCGATCCATGTCGTCGGGGATCTCCATCGCCTCGACCAGTTCGACCAGGTTCTGGGTGTGTTCCATGGGTTGATCCTTCGACGTTGCTTGGCATGAGCTTAGAGGGCCGTCACGCTCCCGGGCCTCCGCCGTCGTAGCGCAGGGCGTGCTCGGTGTCGCCGAGCAGCCGCCCAGCCCCGAGCATCCCGGACAGCCCCATGTCGACCAGCACCACAACCGGCCACACGGCCAGCGCGGGCAGCCATGCGCGCTGCCAGGCGGCGTCGAGGTAGCAGCTGGCGGTCACACACACCACCGACGTCCCGTGCCCGGCCCACTCAGCTGCCGCAGCCGCGAACGTATCGGGCGACGGGACGATGGTGTTGAGGATCAACTCGTCGCCGTCATAGTCGATGAGGTTTCGGATCGCAAAGACGGGCTCGTTGCCCCACCGGGCCAGGAGCTCGCTCTCGCCGTCGCCGAACCGGAAGGACCGACCCAGGTCGTCGGCCCTGCGTCCCTGGAGGACGACATGGGGCGGACGGTTCGCCGCGCACAGGGCAAGAATTTCAGAGGTCGGAGCCTCCTGGCCGAGAGTCGCGAGGGCACCGGATTGGGGAATCTCACGCAGCACGAGAACGGCTGCAGCGAGCAGTCTCTGCGTCGATTGCGTGTCACTCAGGACCTCCCGATCCTCGTGAGACAGCTCAACGCTGACCCCGGTCAGGGATGTAGCCCGTGTCAGGGCGGCCGCCACCTCCCCGAAGCGTTGGGCGAATCCGGTGCCAACCAGCGTCAGGCAGGCGAGGATGATGATGGCGGTTCCCGCGCGGGTCTGCTCCGCGAGCCCCCCGGCCACTCAGGCTGGCCTCAAGGGCCTCGCGCTCGTGCTCGGCGGCATCGGCCCCGTAGGACAGATGATCAAGTCATTCGGCTGCGTCGACACGTAGCGAGTTTGCCAGAGCATCATGGTGATGTGGAAGTGTTACGCCACCTTCTGGGCTGGTCCCATCACCCCCGTTCCGTCCTCACCGATCCGCGCACGGGGGAGGTCTCTGCGTGGCTCGCGGAAGGGAGCTAGCAAAGATGTCACGGAAGCCGCCCAACGTCCCCCACCACGGCTCAACGCGGATGCAGCCCGCAACTCCCGACCGGAGCGTATCGTCGAGCTCTCCACCAGCACCCCGATGTTCGGAGGATCGACGGACCCTCTGAACTCGAACCCGACGAGCCCCATCGCTCGAAGCGTACGCGAGCACCTTCGCTTCTGGGGGAGCGCCCCCAATGGCCCCGCATATCCGTGGCTGCTTCAGTTGTTCGAGGCCGAGTCCTAAGGTCTGAGGCACAGCTAAGCCAGGAGACGCCATTTCCTCCACCGTGGGCGTGACCCAAGTTCATCGCGTTCGGGGTCCCGCTGAGCAATAACGGGCGTAGGGCACTTCGCAAGAACCCTTGGATCCGCTGCGGAGGCTACGGATTCTTCGAGAACAAGAGCCCAGTAGTGGGCCTCGAAGGTTCCCCGTTCAAAGTCACCGCCCACCGTTCTGGTACCCGCTGGATTCGAAAAGGCGGCCCGGCTTACTGCTTCGATGGCTTCGTGTAGCGCTCACCGGATCTGCACCACAGGAGCCTCATTTCCCCATGCACGATCGGCGGTCAGCACCGAAAGCTTCAGCCGCTGCCCGAGGGCCAGACACAGGCGGTCCGCAAGACTCAGCGTCCGCCATCTCGCCCACAGCAGCGCAGCCGTCTCCGCGTCCCGCAGTGTCACTGGTTCGAAAGCTAGCCCCAGCAACGCCACCGAGGCTTGGATGTCCTCAAGCGCCACTCCCCTGGAGACCAACTTCTGCACAACCTCCGACCAGTTTGCGGTGCTGCAGAAGCTCGCCACGCACCGATCTACCTCCTCAGCACCCGGCTCATCGCCGAACCAGGCCAGCAGGGCCGACGCATCCAGCACGGCCTTCACTGTTCCGACTCCGCCTGCCGCCTTCGATCGTCGAGCAACTCAGAGACGAGCCCAGCCCCACGCACTCTCGAACGCACCCGGGCCAGCGCCGCCCGGGGCGTGGACACCACCATCTGACCGTCCACCACGGCAACGGTCAACACATCCCCCTGTTGCAGCCCTAACTCCTCCCGGAGCACAGCGGGGAGGACCACCCTGCCGCGGTCTCCCACATGGAGCCGATATGTGGTATTCACACCTGCACGGTACCACACACCCAACTCTCAGAGATCACCAGAACCCTTCCAATAGCGACGGCTCGCCTACCACACACCTCAACAATCCCGACCAGAACCCGTGCGGCAGCACAGCCTGGGCCACCTGACAAGAGATCCCAGGAGCTAACCCGTGCAGGAAAGCTAGCTCCTCGCGACACTGCGATATTCACCGCACCGCGCCATCAAGACTCTGTCCAGGTGCAGCGCACCCTCGCCGCCGCAGGCCCGACTGCACCTCGGCCCACAGAAAGGTCGGGGCCGCGGCCAGCGATCTCAACAAGCAGCGACGACGCGAAAGAATAGCTGGAGTATGCGTGAGCGCCGATGGGGACCGCCCCACCCGGAAGCGGTAAAATCATCTGCCCAGCACAAGGACACCCACCACCTCTTCCTACGCAGCCACCCATCCGCAACGACGCAGGAGCACCCCATGAAGAAACTCATCAACTCCCCCGACAACCTCATCGCCGAAGCCCTCATCGGCATTGACGCTGCCGACGACAATGTCCGCGTCGACCACGAGAACCGCGTGATCTTCCGGGACGAGCCCACCCGGGAAGGAAAGGTTGCGGTGATCTCGGGCGGCGGCTCCGGGCACGAACCCCTGCACGGCGGCTTCGTCGGGCTGGGCATGCTGGACGCGGCCTGCGCCGGTCAGGTGTTCACCTCCCCCACCCCCGATCAGATCCTGGCGGCGACGCTCGGCGCCGACGCGGGCGCCGGGGTGCTGCACATCGTCAAGAACTACACCGGCGATGTCATGAACTTCGAGATGGCCGCGGAGCTGGCGGCGGAGTCGGGCGTGCACACCGCGACGGTGGTGGTGGCCGACGATGTGGCCGTGCAGGACTCGCTGTACACGGCGGGCCGACGCGGCGTGGGCCTGACCGTGCTGCTGGAGAAGATCGTCGGCGCCGCGGCCGAGGAGGGCCGCGATCTAGACGCCGTCGCCGCGGTGGCCACCAAAGTCAACGAACAGGGCCGCTCTATGGGCATGGCGCTCACCTCCTGCACCGTGCCCGCGGCGGGCAAACCCACCTTCGACCTGCCGGAGGACCAGATGGAGATCGGCATCGGCATCCACGGCGAACCGGGCCGTCACCGCGAACCCCTGACGTCTGCCCACGACATCGCCCGGCAGCTGGTGACCCCGATCCTGGCCGACCACGACTTCACCGGCGCCGAGACCATCGTCATGGTCAACGGCATGGGCGCCACGCCGCTGATCGAGCTGTACCTGATGTACGGCGAGGTGAAGGCCCTCCTCGACGCTGCGGGCGTGAAGATCGCCCGAAACCTGGTGGGCAACTACATCACCAGCCTGGACATGGCGGGCTGCTCCGTAACGCTGCTCAAAGCGGACGACGAATTGCTTCGACTCTGGGACGCGCCTGTCAAGACCGCCGGGCTACGGTGGGGCGTGTGATGATCCATACTTCCCAGTGCGTCGCCTGGCTCAAGGGCTTCGCGCAGCTCGTCCACGAGAATAAGGCCTACCTCACTGAGTTGGACTCGGCCATCGGCGACGCTGACCACGGCGTCAACATGGATCGCGGCCTGGCGACGGTGATAGGCGAGCTCGACGACCAGGCCCCACTCAGCGCGCTGTTCAAGTCGGCGGGCATGACCTTGGTCAGCAGTGTCGGCGGCGCCGCCGGCCCCCTGTACGGCACGTTCTTCATGAGGCTTGGTGCGACGCTCGGGGCGACCGAGGAGGTCTCGGCCCTCGATTTCGGCGCCGGGCTGCGCGCCGGGATCGACGGGGTAGCCGCTCGCGGGAAGGCGACGGTGGGTGAGAAAACGATGCTCGACGCCCTCACCCCCGCCGTCGACGCTTTCGAGCAGGCCGCAGGCGACGGGGTTGGCCTGGCCGCCGTCGCCGCCCACCGCGCCGCAGCGGCGGGACGTGACGCCACGATCCCGCTGGTGGCAACGAAGGGACGCGCCTCCTACCTGGGCGAACGCTCCGCCGGGCATCAGGATCCGGGAGCGACGTCGGCGGCGCTGCTGTTCCAGGCGCTGGTCGCCGCTACCGGTGAGGGCTAACCGATGCTGGTCGGGATCGTCGTCGTCTCTCATTCCCGGGCCCTAGCGGAAGCAGCGGTCGAGTTGTCGCTGCAGATGGTCCACGGTGACCGGCCGGAAATCCTGGTGGCTGCGGGAACCCCCGACGGCGGACTCGGTACCGACGCCACCGCGGTAGCCACCGCTATCGCGGCCGCCAATCAGGGGGCCGGGGTGCTGATTTTGACCGACCTGGGCTCGGCGATCATGAGCGCCGAGTTCGCCATCGAACTGCTGGAAGGCACTGGCGTCGCGACCCGACTAGTGGCGGCGCCCTTCGTGGAGGGGCTGGTCGCCGCAGTAGTGCTGGCCGCTGGCGGCGCGACCCTTGAGGAGGTGGCCGCCGAGGCCGCCGCTGCGTTGCTCCCCAAAGAGCAGGCCCTGGGCTTCGACGCGGACCAGTCGACGGGTGTCCCGGAGCCCGAGTGGCTAGCTGATGCGGCGGCACAGGTGGGCGTCGTGAACCCGGCGGGTCTGCACGCCCGCCCGGTTGCCCTGCTAGTGGCAGAGTTGGGCGGCTTTGACGCGGAAGTGCGGCTGCGATGCCATGGCAAAGAGTCGGCGGGCTCCTCCCCCATCGCCTTGGCGACGCTGGCCGCCCGGCAGGGCGACACCGTATGGGTGGGCGCCACCGGCCCGCAGGCCGCCGAGGCCGTGGCTGCCGCCGTCGCCTTGTTCGAGGCGGGTTTCGGGGAGTTGGAGACGCCCCCAGAGCCAGCTCCCAGCGTCGCCGTGACCGGACCGCAGGGGGTCAGCGCTGGTCGCGTGATCGGGGCTGCGCGCCTCATGGCTGATCCTGCTGAGAAGCCGCCGGCCCGGTCACTGACAGATCGGGAGATCCCGGTCGAGCGGGCCCGCCTAGCCGAGGCGCTGGCGGCGGTGGCGGCAGGTTATGAGGCGCGGGCGGCGGAGGCCGGGGCGGAGGCCACCCAGATCCTGCGCGCCACCGCCGCCCTGGCGCGTGACCCGGAGTTGCTATCGGGTGCTGAGGCCCTGGTTGACACGACGGGAGTCGACTCGGCACGCGCTATTTGGCGGGCCGCGAACACCGTCGCCGAACAACTCCGCGCCGCCGGGGGCGCTTTAGCGGAGCGCGCGACGGACGTTTTCGACATCCGGGACCGCACGATCTCCGAGCTGACAGGTCGCCCACTGCCTGGCATCCCGGCCGATACCCAGCCATTCGTGCTGGTGGCCCGCGACCTAGCGCCGTCCGACGCCGCCACCTTGAGCGGTGACGCCTGTTTGGGCATCGTCACCGCGGGAGGCGGCCCCACGTCGCACACCTCCATCCTGGCTCGCAGCATGGGCATCCCCGCCGTGGTCGGGTACGCGGAGGCTCTTGATATCCCAGACGGCACGCTAGTCCTAGTGGACGGGACCACCGGCGAGGTGATCGTCAACCCCAGCCAGACGCAGCGACGGGGCGCCCGAACCGCCCCCATCCCCTTGGAGCCGCTCAGCGCTCCGGGCGCAACCCGCGACGGGGTGCCCGTGCCGCTGCTGGCGAATGTTGGTGCGGCTGACGATGCCCGGGCCGCGGCGGCTGCGGGTGCGGAAGGCGTCGGGCTGTTTCGCACGGAGATCTGCTTCTTGGACGCCGAGACGGAACCCAGCGTGGCTGAGCAGTTCGCTGTCTACCGCGATGCCCTGGCGCCCTTCGCGGGGCGGCGGGTCGTGGTGCGAACCCTGGACGCGGGCAGCGATAAGCCGATGCCGTTCCTGGGTTTCCCGGGCGAGGAGAACCCTGCCTTGGGGGTCCGTGGTTTCCGCACCGCCGCGCACGCCCCGGCGGTGCTGACGCGTCAGCTGGCGGCGATCGCCCAGGCCGCCGATGCCACCGACGCCGAAACCTGGGTGATGGCCCCGATGATCTCGACGCCCGCCGAGGCCGTGGAGTTCGCGCGACTCGCCCGCGAAGCCGGGCTGTCGCGGGTTGGGGTGATGGTGGAGACCCCGTCGGCGGCGCTCCAAGCGGACGAAATCCTGTCGGCGGTGGACTTCATCAGTGTCGGCACTAATGACCTCATCCAATACGCCATGGCCGCCGATCGGCAAGCAACGGCCCTGGGCACCTTGCAGGACCCGTGGCAGCCCGCGGTCTTGCGACTGCTGGAGCGAGTTGGCGACGCGGGCCGGGCGCTGGGCAAGCCCGTGGGAGTGTGTGGCGAGACCGCAGCCGATCCGACACTGGCTCCGGTGCTGGTTGGGCTCGGCGTGACATCGCTGTCCATGGGTATCAGGGCCCTGGAGCCGATCCGTCGTCGGCTGGCCGAGGTCACGGCCATCGACTGTCAAAGGGCCGCGGAGGTCGCTGTCGCCGCTCCTGGCCCCGAAGTCGCGCGGGCCATGGCTGCCCGCATCCTCCAGCAGAAGTGAACCCGCGACATGCCATAGTTTCGCAATCGCAACTTGAAGGAGTTCCCATGTTCAGGCACACATCCGCACTTGCGGCCTCGCTCGCTGCGCTCACGCTTACGCTGGGCGCCTGCCAAAGCGGCACCACCCCCGCGTCGCCCTCTGAACCCGCGCCGGCCTCCAGCAGCACCGAATCGCAGCCCACATCCTCGCCCGCGTCGCCGTCGCAGTCCAGTAGCACTGAGAAACCGTCCTCCGGCGACTCCGACCTGGCCTCGAAGCTGCTGGATGGTGAGGTGTCGGAGTTCACGTTTGCGGCACAGTCCAACCCCGCGCCGATGACGGAACTCCAGAGCCCCTACTTCGAAAGCGAGGAGTACGACATCACCCCAGCCGATTGCGACAAGACAGGTATTGAGGATCTCGTCGCAGTGGCCGAGGGAAGCGGCACCCAGCAGTTCGCCCGGGTGGCCCTCGGCACCGGAACCGACTCTCCCCAGAAGCACCAGGAGTACGCGGAACGGTGCGAGACGGTCACCGGGACCGTCAACGAAACCGAAATCTACCGGGCATACAAGGTGGAAGCCGCGCCTCAGGTCGAGGGCGCCAGCGATGTCGTCATGACCTCAAGGACGGATGCGGCCCCCAACACCGACGACGACGGCGTCACGTCCTACCTGATCACGGGCAACGTCGGTGACACGAACGTCGTGGTGTTCCTGCTCCCGTCGGACGGCACCCAGAACGTCTCGCCCGAGACTGCCACGGAGATCTTCCAAGCCCAAGTCGACAAACTTAAGGAGTGACCCCGAGGGTCGGCTCCGCCCCATGACGATGAGGCCGGGGGTGTCGGGGCGTACACTTTCCCGCGGCCCAGCCACCAACCCGAGGAGCCTGCATGCCCATCCGCCACGACCTGCGTAACGTCGCGATCGTCGCCCACGTCGACCACGGCAAGACGACACTCGTCGACGCCATGCTTTGGCAGTCCGGGGCATTCCGGGAGGGCTCCGACGTCAACAAGCGCGTCATGGACTCCATGGATCTGGAGCGTGAAAAGGGCATCACGATCCTGGCCAAGAACACCGCCGTTCGGCACCACATGGCGGATGGCCAGGACGTGACCATCAACATCATCGATACTCCCGGCCACGCCGACTTCGGCGGCGAGGTGGAGCGTGGCCTAGAGATGGTCGACGGGGTGCTGTTGCTGGTGGACGCCTCCGAGGGACCGCTGCCGCAGACCCGGTTCGTGTTACGCAAGGCCCTGGCGAAAAGGCTGCCGTTGATCGTCGTGATCAACAAGGTGGATCGGCCCGATGCTCGCATCGCCGCCGTCGAGGAGGAAACCTACGACCTGTTCATGGACCTCCTCGACGACGACGCTGCGGATGCGCTGGATTTCCCCATCGTCTACGCCTCCGCGAAGGCCGGCCGCGCGTCGCTGGTCCAGCCCCCGGACGGCGCCATGCCCGACTCATCGAATTTGGAGCCGCTGTTCGAAACCATCCTGAGGCATGTGCCGGCCCCCAGCTACGAGGCGGGGGCGACGCTGCAGGCACACGTCACGAACCTCGACGCTTCCCCGTACCTGGGACGGCTGGCGCTGTGTCGGATCGTCGCGGGCGAGTTGAAGCGCGGCCAGCAGGTGGCCTGGTGTCGGCAGGACGGGTCGGTGACGAACGTCAAGCTGACGGAGTTGCTCATGACGGAGGCCCTGGAGCGGGTTCCGGCCGAACAGGCGGGACCGGGGGATATCGTCGCCATCGCCGGTATCCCGGAGATCACGATCGGCGAGACCCTCTCCGACCCGGACGACCCGAAGCCGCTGCCGCTGATCCACGTTGACGAGCCGTCAATCTCCATGACCATCGGCATCAACACGTCTCCTTTGGCCGGGAAGTCGGGCAAACACCTGACCGCCCGGCTGGTGAAGGCGCGCCTGGAGCAGGAACTGGTCGGCAACGTGTCCATCCGCGTGCATCCGACGGATCGCCCCGACACTTGGGAGGTGCAGGGCCGCGGCGAACTCCAGCTTGCCGTGTTGGTGGAGATGATGCGCCGGGAGGGTTTCGAGCTAACCGTCGGCAAGCCCCAGGTGGTGACTCGCCTCATCGACGGAAAGGTCCACGAGCCCATCGAACGCCTGACCGTCGACTCGCCAGAGGAATATGTCGGGGTCATCACGCAGCTGATGGGGCTAAGACGCGGCCGCATGGAACAGATGATCAACCACGGCACCGGTTGGGTGCGGATGGAGTTCCTGGTGCCAGCCCGGGGGCTGATCGGGTTCCGCACCGAATTCCTGACCGAGACCCGCGGCACCGGCATCATGAATCATGTCGCCGAGGGCTTCGAGCCGTGGGCTGGCGACTTCCGCACCCGGCCGACGGGGTCGCTGGTGGCAGACCGGGCAGGCGTCGTCACGTCGTACGCTCTGTTCAACCTGCAGGAGCGGGGCACGCTGTTCGTCGGCCCCGGCGCGGAGGTCTACGAGGGGATGGTCGTCGGCGAGAACCCGCGCCCCGAGGACATGGACGTCAACCCGTCGAAGGAGAAGAAGCTGACGAACATCCGCTCCTCCACCGGCGAGGAGTTGGAGCGTCTCATCCCACCACGCCAGATGTCGATGGAACAACAGCTGGAGTTCTGCGCCGCCGACGAATGCCTGGAGGTCACGCCTGCCGTGGTCCGCATCCGCAAGGTCGTGCTAGGAGCCAAAGACCGGGCGCGACTGAAGCGGGGATAGCGCGACACGCCCAGAATGTGCTTTCTGGCGAGAAAACCGGCATGCTTATCCCAAGCCAGTTCGTCTTCTAACCAATCAATCACTGAAAAGAAATTGAACGGTTTGGGGTGTCGCTTTGCTCTAGCAACCCAGGCGGACTGGCCCTTTTCGTATCCCTCACCCTTCGGCGCAGCTGGTAAATTAGTGCTCCCCCAGATTCCGGAGAAAGAAGACATATGCGTGGGAACGAGAACTCGGATGCGATAGAAGCAGCAACTGCAGCGCGCTACCCCGTTCCCCGTCAGATGCCCGTCTACGTCTCCAACAAACCCATGGTCACGGGCCGAAAGCGCACCCCGGTCTGGGATGTGGTCGCTGCGTTTTTCGTGGTGGTGGCGCTGGTCTTGGTGGCATGGCTGGCCATCGTCATGTTCATGCATGCCCGGCCTGGTGACCGGCTGTGGGGGCTGCACATGCTGGCTTTCTGGCTGATCACCACCTATCTGGCGATCCCGCGAATCCATCAGCTGTTCACCCTGTGGTACGTACCTGACTATTTCATCGGCCGCACCCGCACTGGCGACGGCATTCTCGGCGACCCGGTGAACCTGGCCTTCGACGGCACCGCCGACGAAATCCACGCCTCGATGCAGGCGGCCGGGTGGACGCTGGCGGACGAAATCACGCTGCGGTCGGCGTGGGGGATCATCATCTCGTCGGTGTTCCGCCGCTCGTACCCGGCTGCTCCGGTGTCGAACCTGTATCTGTTCCGCCGCAAGCATGCGTTCGCGTATCAGATGGAGGTGGCTGGCAACGCAGCGCAGCGACACCACGTCCGCTTCTGGCCGACCCCAGAGGGCTGGTACCTACCCGGCGGTGAACACGTTGACTTCCTGGCGGCCGGAACCTACGATCGCGCCGTCGGTTTGTCGCTGTTTACCGGGCAGATCACCCACAAGATCGACGCCGACACCGACGCGGAACGCGACTTCATCATCAACACTCTCCGATTCGCCGACGCCAAAACCCGGGTTCGAGTCATCGACAAGTTCTCCACCGCCTATCACTCCCGCAACGGCGGCGGCGATGCCATCCAAACCGACGGGGCGCTGCCCATCGTCAATGTCTCGGGGGCGACTGACCGTAACCCTCCCGCCGTGATGCCGACGGCTGACAAGTCGGTGGCGCGTCACCACATTCCGCCGCGGCCGTTGTTGGCAACGGGAACGCTGACTTTGCTGGGGCTGATCACCAGCATTTTCGTGGCGAGCGTCGACTTCGCAGCCTATTTCCCGCTGCTCGCGGCCTACCTGGTGGAGGCGACGCTATGGGTGCTGACGGCGGCCCGGTTCCGCTGGGCTTGGGTGGGTCTGATGACCTCCTCGTCACTGACGGCGATCTCCCACCTGCTGGTGCTGGACTACACGAGCCTTGATGACCTGGTGATCACGGCCATCTCGGTGCTGGTGGTGCTGGCGGTGTCGGCGTCCTCCGTCCGCGAATGGGTGCGCCGGTAGCTCCAAAAGTCCTCAAGTTTTCTGCCGAAAATCCTCAAATTTCTCTCTGAAAATCCTCAAGTTTCGGCCTATCAGAGTCGCTTCGCGGCATACTGTGGGTCATGGCAGCGGGCGCGCTCTACCCTCGGTTCCTCATAAACCAGGCTCGTGAAGTACTGGCCGACACCCCCATCCTGGTGATTCAGGGGGCACGGCAGGTGGGGAAAAGCACCGTCGCCGGGCTGCTGTCCTCTGAGTTACCCGGAGCCGTACAGGTCACCCTGGATGATCCCCAAACGCTAGCCATCGCTCGGCAGGATCCAACGTTTTTCGTCACGCAGGCGGCAGAGGGCTCCTTGATCATCGACGAGGCGCAGCGGGCCCCTGAGTTGCTCCTGCCACTCAAGGCCACCGTTGATCGGGATCGCAGACCCGGACGGTTTATCTTGACTGGGTCCGCTGACTTGCTTGATGTGAAGCAGGCTGGGGATTCCCTTGCAGGCCGGGCGGAAACTATTGAGCTCTTCCCCTTGAGTCAAGGGGAGTTGGAGCGTCGCGAACAGCCGGAGGATTTCGTCACCTGGCTGCTGTCAGGATCTGCGTCCGGGGAATCCGAGGCTTTGGACAGTACGGCGGTGCTGCGCGGCGGTTACCCCGAGCCCGTCCAGCGAGATTACCGGCGTGCTCATCGCTGGTTCCGTTCCTACATTGAACGGCTGTCTGGGCACGATGCCCGGGAACTCTCGCAGGGCGGCTATTCCGGACATCTACATGCACTGCTCACTCTGGTGGCTGCGGGCGGCCAGCAGGAATTGGTGAGGGCACGCGTTGCTAGGGAACTAGGGGTGACCGAGAACACCGCCGACTCGTATCTCCGGCTAGCCCGCACCATGCGGCTGATCCACGCCCTGCCTCCCTGGACACGCAATCCCCGCGGACGAGTGGTGCGTCGCCCCAAGGTAGGGCTAATTGATGCGGCGCTGAGCGCTCAGTTGACCGGTTTCACCGCAGCCCAGGCAGCGTCCGTGGGAGGTCGCGAGTATTGGGGGCTGCTCGTCGAACAGTTCGTTGGCCTGGAACTGGCCAAGCAGCGGGGCTGGAGTGCCACCGACTTCACCCTGCATCACTACCGCGACCATGAGGGTCTCGAACTCGATTTGTTATTGGAACTGGCCGACGGGCGGCTGATCGCCATTGAGGTCAAGAGTTCCACCACCGTGACGGAGCGATCGTGGCGCAACGTGACTGCCTTTCGGGATCGGCTCCGCGACCGGCAGGTCATCGGCGTCTGTTTCCACGGCGGTGCGCAGCAAGCCCTGCTTCATGGCTGGCTCCATATCCTGCCCATCTCAGTTCTCTGGCGGCACGACTGGCCACGCTGACCGCGGCGACGGCGTGGCCTGTGGTCCCCCGAACCGCCCAGCCCGCCGGCCCCGGCAAGGCACAGGCGCTACGTCGATGGCAGGTCGCTTCGCAGCGGGATCTGCCATCGCGCGCTCGGCGGTCAGGTTTCCGTCGTGAAACGCAGCAGCGTGGACTTGCCGAAAAGGCTCTCCACAAGGTCCACGGCCAGCGCCGCCGTCGTGTTGCGGACATCCAGGGCTGGGTTGACCTCAACGATGTCTAGCGAGCCCAGCTGCCCGGTGTCGGCAATCATCTCCATGGCGAGTTGCGCCTCCCGGTAGGTGGGGCCACCGATGACGGGCGTGCCGACCCCTGGGGCGACCTGCGGGTCCACGAAGTCCAGGTCAAGGCTCAAGTGAACGTGCGTGTTCTCGTCGACCCCATCCAGGGCCCGCTCCATCGCATGCCGCATGCCCACCTCGTCGAGGAAACGCATGTCGAAGACCTCTAGCCCTTGCTCGACGAGGAACCGCTTCTCACCAGGGTCGACGCTGCGCAGCCCCACCTGGCGGATCTCGTCGGAGGTGATGGCCGGCCTCTGGTCAGACATGCCGGTTAGCTCATCGGGGCCATGGCCTAGGAGGCAGGCGACGGGCATGCCGTGGATGTTGCCCGACGGGGTGAGCTCGTTGGTGTTGATGTCGGCGTGGGCGTCCACCCAGACGATGCGCAGCTTCTTGCCGACCTTGCGGCAGTGAGCGGCTATGGCGCTGATGCTGCCGACCGCGAGGCAGTGGTCGCCACCCATGAGGATGGGCAGCCGGCGATCAGCCAATTCGGTGGCAACGGCGTCGCGCACGGCGGTGTTCCAAGCGATGACCTCGGGCAGGTGGCGGTAACCGTCGACGGGTGGGCTTTGGGGGTTCGGTGGTCCGGTGACGTCGCCGATGTCGCGGACATCGCATCCTAGTTCGCGGAAAGCACGCCCGATGCCTGCGACGCGCAGGGCTCCGGGTCCGAGGCGACAGCCAGTGACGCTAGCGCCTACATCAGTGGGGGCACCAATAAGAGACAGTTGCATGGCCAAAATGCTAGAGCAGAGACGCCTGCCAGGGGTAACACGAGACCCAGAAGTCCACAAGGGCCAGTCGGGCAATGAACGTCGACGAGTTCTCCCTCCGTCCAGCCAAGTTCGATAGCCAACGGATGTAGCTGCTCCCCGGCTACCGTGGTGCCGTGACTGACTTACCCCTGATAGCCCACACCTTTGGGCTGCGCGATGTTCACCCCGAGTCTTTGACCCGGTGGGCGGCGGTGCATCGTGCCCGCACCAGCACGGGGCTTGACGTGGTGGTCAAGCGCACCTCGAAGACGTATCCCAAGGGCATCGCGGCCTGGACCAGCGCCCTGGCCGCGGCTGGGCTGCCCGTCGTCTCCCCCGTCGAGTTGGGTAGCCCCAACCCGGCGCAGCTCGGGGAGGACTGGTGGGTGGTCTACCCCTATGTAGACGGGCGTCCCTATGTCGGAGGGGTGGAGGACGCGGCGGCAGTCGGCGACCTGCTGGGCCGCCTGCATGCCACCCCGATACCCGCGTCAGTCATGCACAGGCTGCGGCCCTACCGATTCCCGACCGCCACCTACGAGGAGGGCCTCGCCGATCTGGCCACCCTCAACAGGCACCTGCCCGCCGCCCTCGGGGTGGGACGCGCCGAGCCACTTCTAGCGGAACTGAACGCACTGTACGAGCGCTGGTGGACGACGGCGCTGCCGCGGCTGATCGAGGCCGATGCCACAGACCCGCTCCCCCGCACCGCGGTGTGCTCGGACTACCGGGCCACGAACCTGGTACACGCCGGCACCGGCTTCGTCCTCGTCGACCCCGACAACGGCGGCTGGGAACCTCGGCTATTCGAGCTGGCAATGGCGGTGGTGCTGATGCACCGGGAGACCGCCACGGCGCCGGGACGAATGCTCAGCCAGGACGAATGGCAGGCCTTCGCCTCCTCCTACCTGGGGCACGTGCAACTCACCGCCCCAGAGCGCGAACTGTGGCCGCTCGCCGTCGACCATATGCTGTGGGAGGAGGGCACCTGGGCGCTTGAGGACACCGACATCGACTGGTGGGCCGATCCGCGCGAACAGGGCTACCTGGTTGACCTGTGCCACACCGGACCCGACCGGTATCAATTGCCGAACTGATCGGCGCACACCGATCTCCGCAGTTGACCCCACCTAGGACGGTTACGGGCTAGCCGATTTGACTCTCACACTGTGGCAGGTGGTTTAACGGTTACATGCTGTCCATCGGAGCCTTCGCGCTGCTCAGCCAAGTCACCCACCGCCAACTCCGGCACTGGGACGCGACAGGCCTGCTCGTTCCCGCGTACGTGGACGAGGCCACCGGATACCGTTCCTACGATCCGTCCCAGCTTCACCAGGTGCACCGGATCGTGGCGCTCCGCCGTCTCGGCTTCGGGATCGACGACATCGCCGCACTGCTCAAGCGAAACATCGACGTCGATTTCCTGGCCGAGCGGCTACGTATTCGTCGCGCTGAAGTGGAACGCGAATACCGAATCGCGGCCGCGACCCTCGCCGACGTAGAGCGACGGCTTCACCTCATAGAAACGGAGAACCACATGTCCACCATCGAGTTCATCGAAAAACCCCTCCCCGCCCTGCGGCTCGCGGCCCGTACCGCGGTCGTCCCCGATCAGCCGGCGATAGCGGGAGTGATCGGCCCGATGTTCGACCAGATCGCCAGCGCCATCGGCGACGTCCCGGGCGCGCTCAACACCCCGGTCGCGCTTTACGAGTTCGTCGAGGAGGGCATGCGAATCACGGCTGGCTACGTGTATGACGGCGTTCCCCGGGATGAGTTCGAGATCATTGAGGTGCCTGCCGCCGAGATGGCCGTCTGCGGGGTCCACCTCGGGAGCATGGAACATATCGCCACGAGTTGGCAAGCGCTACACACCGAGCTCCTCGCACGCGGATACGCACCCACGACGCTGTGCCGTGAGGTCTACTTGCGCTCCTATCCCGAGGACCAGACCGACTGGGTGACCGAATTGCAGCAACCTGTTGCACCGCCAGCCAAAAGCCAGCCATGACCTACCTCGGGAACTCGCCGTACTGCTACGCCAACACCCTGGCCATGACGTTCGGCGTACCAATCAGCCCATCGCTCATTGAGGTTCTCACCAGCTCCGGTTTCGGGTACCAACGCATCGGCCCGCTGCCGTTATTCGACCCACCCGGCTGGGACCCCGACCAGGGACTTGACCAGGCGCTGCGGATCATGGACGTCCACCACCAACGCATGACCTTCGAGGACCCAGGCGACGCCTAGCTGCCTTGCGGCGCCTGGCGGCCGACGGCCCAGTATTCGTTGGCCCGCTTGAAATGGGGTTGCTCCGGCATCAGGGCGAGGCTGACCGGCCGATCGGGGCCGACCACTTCGTGGCTGTTCTCAGCGTCGACGCCGAGCGCGTCGTGATGCACGACCCACAGGCCCACCCCTTCGCCGCACTGCCTGTTGCCGACTTTATGGCCGCTTGGATTCAGAGACCATCAGCTATACCGAGGGCCGGTTCCCGTTGCGCACGGCCTTCACCACCCCGAGCGACACGCCCGAGGCTTGGGTCTCCGCGTCACTGCCCGATGCCCTACATGGGCAGAGGACACCAAAGCGATCCCCGGCTTTCCACCTGGCAACGAGGTCAGACTGCTCGAACTCGCCGAACAGGCACGAACCGGAGCGAATTCCGAAACCACCGCGAAGGTCCTGCGCAGCTTCACACTCCGGGTCGGTGCGCGACGCACATCGGACGCAGCCGATGCCCTGCAGCATCACCCGAGGTTGGCCTCGCTGCTGCACCAACAAGCGGTAATCGTCGGGGGTACCCAGCTCGACGTCATCAACTCCGACTGGCGAGCGTTGAGCGTTCGGGTGACTGATCTCGCCGAGCTGCACGCGGAGGTGGTCGCCGCGTTACGCGTCCGCAGGCTGAACTCCGGGCGGCTCTAGAGCACACTCCGTCCTCGTCGACGCTGGAGCGTAGGGTGTCGGTATGACATCCTTGACAGTAGTGTCCGTGGTCGTGCGCGACATGGCGGCCGCCATCGCCTTTTATACCCAGCTTGGTCTGCAGTTGATGTCAGGCAGCGTCGACGACGATCATGCCGATTTCGCCGGTGACGGCGTGCGTCTCATGCTCGACACCGAAGAATTGATCACCCGACTCAACCCGACCTGGACCCGCCCGACCGGGGGCCACGCGATAGCGCTCGCCTTCGAATGCTCCTCACCGTCCGAAGTAGACAACACCCACGCAGCCCTCGTCGCGTCCGGAGCAACAAGCAAACAGGAACCTTGGGACGCATTCTGGGGTCAGCGCTACGCCACCGTCCTTGATCCCGACGGCAACCACATCGACCTATTCTGCGCCCTTTGAGCTTCGGCGCCAACGACGCCACGACCCGCCACCTCCTCTTGGGAAACGGGCTCATGGGGCTGGCAGAGCCGCTCTACTTCACGGTCGAAGGACGCTTCGATGAAGCCCACTTCCTCGTCGATCACGCCATGTACGCGTGCAATCTCCTGAATGGTCGAGCCGACTCCGGACTCTGAGGCCAAGGCCTCGGCCAGAATCGCTCGCACCTCAGCCTCAACACTGCGTCCGTTGCTCCTGGCGCGAGCCCTGAGCGCATGGTGCACCTCGTCAGGAACATTTCGAATTGTCAGCATCGCCATGTCCGCCTCCTTCATTGCATTCATTCAAGCCGTACGCATGCAGTTGTTTCCGTGGACCTTGCTGTCTATCAGCCATCATCAAGGAGCCTTCCAAGCAACGCACCTCGAGCCTGGGCATGGAGAGTCATGCCCTGCCTCCGGAAGACACGTAAGAATAAGAGGACGCAGATTAGGAAAACGCCTAAGGCAGACCCGTGACCTACGCATCGGGCCAGGGGTCGGAGGCGAGGCGAGCCGCAGCGATGACGTCGTAGGTTTCGCCGTCGATGAGGAATTTCTCGCGCTCCACACCCTCGATAACGAAACCGGCATATTCAGCCACCTTTGCGCTTCCGGGGTTATTCGCTCGGTAACCCAACTCCAGGCGGCGCATGCCCTTCTCTCCCAGCAGCCTATTCGCGAACTCCCGCACCAGACGACTGGTAATACGCCGCCGTCGGGCGCGCGGGTGTGACCAATAGAACACCCAAGCCGACAGATTCCGCTCATCCAAGGCCGCAGCCACCATGGCAAGCACACCCTCCGCGTCCGCTGCGACGAGAGTCTCCCGCCCCGCAGAGGTGAGGTAGTCGATATATGTTCTAGCGGTAGCGAGATCGGTGACGTCGCCCTGTCGCGCCATCTCCGGATCGCTCAGAAACGCCTCAAGCACCGACGGCGCGTCTTCGCGCACCAGCCAGCGTAGCTCCCAGTCGCTCACTCACTCCTCACATCACGTGGCCATACCCATACTAACCGACGACTAGAAGCACGATGGTATGAGTCCCCGGCCCGGGAGGTCTATTCATCAGCTCCCCAAACTCGTCTCTGGCAAGGCGTGATACTGCATAGGCTAGGCGTCTGTTCCGAATGAATCTCCGGCAGCGACGAACCGCAGGTATACTATCGGGTATGACCGATATGGCGACTATCAAGGTGGCCCGCGCCCTGCGCGACCGGGTCCGGGATGCCGCACGCGACGCAGATCTCACGCAGGGCCAGTTGATCGAGCAGCTGCTTATCCAGCGAGAGAAGGCCTTGTTCTGGGAGAAACTGGAGCAGGAAGCCCCGGACCAGGAGTATCTCGGCGCGCTCGAAGAGGCGGACGCCGCTTTCGCCACAGATGCAGAAGAAGCGATTCAACGCTTCGAGGAACATGAGTGAAACGCTTACCTGAGCGCGGCGATGTCGTCTGGGCGAGCATGGACCCTGCGGTGGGTCGTGAGCAGGCAAAGCGTCGGCCTTGGCTCGTTCTTTCGGAACGTGCGCTCCACAGAGTACGTGGCCTCATCATCGCCGTTCCGCTCACGCACACCGATAGAGGGTGGGTAACCCACGTAAACCTCACCCCGTTCGGTGACGAGCCCACCATCGCCATGTGCGAGCAAGTGAAGTCGATCTCGACCTCCCGGATCACACGCATAGACCCCGCCCCTTATCCGAACCACATCGTGGATCAAGTCCACTCCGTTCTGAAGCTCCTGACCGAGGGGCGCCGATAGCGACGCGCCCGGAGGCCCGCCTCACCGCTGAAACCCATCTCAGAACCGCGGCCGGGAGTTTCACGATGAACCCCTCAGACTCTGCCTGGCCACTAAGCAGGGCAAACCTAAGTGAGGTTCGTATCCACGAGAGACACTCACGGATAGTCAGACCAGTTCCTGGACCGTGTAGTGGGTCACTTGCCCTCGCTGGCCTTTGCAACCAAGGACAGCCTCCCGCGGGGGCTGCGCTGCTATCTTGAAGCCAATCTGCTGCGCCTCTGTTTCGCCGGCCACCGTCGCTACCACTGCACTGCGGTCAGCGGTGCGCTCCAGCGTCGCTGCACCGTTGCGCCACTGCCGCCCGAAGCGGAAAAACAGCTCCTCCTCGACGGCCTGGAGGTCACCGCCGTCTAGCGCACACCAACCCCGATACAGGCCCGCCAATCCGTCCAATGATGCGGTGTTGCCGAGCATCAGCGCAAGATGTTCCTGGTCAAGCCGCCCCCAGCAGGTGCCGTCGGGCATGTCGATCAGCGTCGGCGCGAACCGATGCCCACTGATCGCGGTCGTGCGCCACACCCGCGCCCCTGGCCCTGCCTTTTCTCTCAACTGGTGATAGAGCGGATAGCCCAGCCGCGCGCAACACACGTCGATCCCGCCGTGCGTGCATACCAGGAGGTCGCGTTCCGCAGTGTCGGATACCTGCCCGCCAGCCAGGAGGTCCGCGACGGCCTCCGGGACCGCGTCGTGCGCCACATGCAGTTCCCTACGCCCAAAGCGCAGAGTGCCGGGCACATGCTCGAAGTACATCAGCCGCTGTCGGCCGGGCGTGCTGTATTCCTCGTCGGGCATCACCCCCATCACTCGAGTCTTTCGCTTCAAGTTCGGGAGCGTTTCGCGGAATACCGACTGCACCTCCTCGGGCACCGCCGATGTGCCCCAGGCAGGATGATCCATTTCGGTGGGCCACGGCGGGGGGATTTCGAGCACCAGCGCAGCCTCGAAGTGCGGTGCTGTGGAGCTCAGCACTTCTCCTGCCGACTCGACGCTGCAATGCGTGATCATTCGCTTTCCCCTCCGAGATAGTGCGTTGCGGTTACCTTGCCGGTGATCTCCCGATCCTGGTATGGCACCACCAAGGATCTGACTCCGTACAGCTTGCTGATTGATTCCCCGGTCAGCACTTCGTCGGGGGAGCCGTAGCTGTATTCTTCCTCCCCATTCAGCAGCAGCGCTCGATCCGCGACGGCAAATGCATGGTCCGGATGGTGGGTCGTCATGACGGCGGCCCAGCCCTCGTCGCAAAGTTCGCGCAGCAATCTGAGCAGGGATGCTTGATGTCCGACATCGAGGGACGAGGCGGGTTCGTCCAGCACGAGGAGTTTGGTGTCGCCCACGATCGCCCTGGCCAGCAGGACCAATTGCCGCTCTCCTCCCGACAGCGTGGGAAAGGCTCGTTCGCTCAAATCGGCAAGGCCGACCCGATCCAGCGCCTCGTGTGCCAGGGCTAGATCCTTGCGTGACGGGGTGGAGGCAATCCCGATGGTGCGAGCACGCCCCATCACCACCATCGCCAGCGCGGTGTAGGCAAAGGTTGGAGCGTGGCTTTGCGGGACGAATGAGGCAACCGCTGTGCTGTGTATCTTGCCTTCCTTGAGCCGATCCAATCCGATGAGGCACCGCAGCATCGTGGTCTTGCCGCGCCCGGTCGGGGCCAGCAGGGCGAGGATCTGCCCCGGTTGAAGGGACCAGGAAACATCCCGAAAGAGCCAGCGCTTCTGGTCGAAGGTATAGCCGGCTGAGTTGACCGCTAGGACGTGATCGCTCATCCAGCCCACCCCCGGTTTCGCGAACTGCGCAGGATTAGGAAGAAAACCGGGGCACCCACCAGCGCGGTCAGCACACCCAGCGGAATCTCAGCCGGTCCGGCACTGCGGGTAATGGTGTCGATGAGGGTCAAGTAGCCAGCCCCGATACAGACAGCGACCGGGGTCAGGACTTGATTGTCGCTGCCGACTAGTAGTCGCCCCAGATGTGGCACCACCAAGCCGACCCATCCGATCACCCCGCTGACCGCGACCGCGCCGGCCACGATCAGCGCGACGGCGATGAGCAAGACCCATCGCACGCGTTGCGGGTTCACCCCCAAAGCGCGCGCTTCGTCGTCGCCGAGAGACAACAAGTTGACCCGCCAGCGCAGCATCAAGATCACCGTGAACCCCAGGACCACCGGAATGAGGGCCACCCAGAGCTTGGTATAGGTTGCCGAGGCTAGGGTGCCCAGCAGCCAGAAGACAATCGTCGGTAGCTGGTCATATGGATCGGCGACGTATTTCAAGAGCGATACCACGGCACTGCAGAAAGTCCCGACGATGATCCCAGAGAGCACAATGCTGAGCAGCGAGTTCCTTCCCTGGGTCCGGCTCATGGCAAACACGAACCCCAAGGCTAGGAGGCCGGCGACGAAGCTGAATGCCACCAAAGCTGCCTGCCCTAGCCCCAGGACGATCGCCAAGGCTCCCCCGACGGAGGCCCCAGAGGAGGCTCCCAGAACCTGGGGACTGACAATCGGATTCGCGAAGATCGCCTGAAGCGCAACCCCCGCGCCGGCCAGTCCGGCACCGATGGTCATGGCTAGAAGCACCCGCGGGAAGCGTACCTGCATCACAGTGGCCTGATACTCGGGCAGCAACGTCCCATCCCCGAACAGGTTATTGCCGAGCACGGTAACAACGTCAGTTGGAGGGATGAAGAGCCGGCCGAATCCCATGGAGACGATTGCCACCAGGACCGCGAGTATCGCCGAGACGACGAGCGCCCCTAGCCCGCGTTCACGCGCCGAAGTTGTCATAACCAGCAGACCCGGCGTTGAGCGAGACCTGCAGAATGGTGTCCACCTGCTCGGCCGATGGCGCTGTGCCATACAGGAATTCGAGGTCCGTGGTGATGCGTTCACGCAGCCCGGGTGCCCCATCCTGTCGGATGATGCCGGCTAGCCACTCCCACATGAGATGCGACTCCTGGTTGGGCGGATCCCACCGGTAACCGCCCAGCGGGACCTTGTAGATGCGCTTGTTCTGCACTGCCTTCAAGCCGGCCAGCTGGGGATTCTGGTAGAGGTCTTCGGGCTTCGTCGGGCCAAAGTTGCCAATCAGGATGATGTCAGGGTCCCAAGCCTGCACCTGCTCGATGTTGACCGTTGAATTGGTGCCTTCGATGGAGTCGGCGACGTTCACTCCCCCGGCTACCTGGATGGCGTGGGCGTTGTAAGAGCCCTTACCGGCTGCCTCGAAGACATCCTCGCCACCGCGAATGTAGAGCACCGAGAGGGTGTCAGCCGCCGGCGCTGCCGCCAACCGCTCTTTGGCGTCGGTCATTCTCTTCAGGATGGCGTCGGCTCGGTCTTCTTTGCCCAGCAGTTGCCCATACATAGAGATGGCGCCCTCCAGCTCCTCCTGCGACCCGTAGGTGAGTTGCGCCAGTGGGATACCGGTCTCTTTGAGGGGGTCGATGAGGCCAGCACCTTGGTCGCCCCATTGAACGACGAGGTCGGGCCGCGTCGCCAGGATCGCTTCTACGTCGGGCACGAACTCGGAGTTGGTGACGTTGGTGGGGACTTCCTTCAACTGGGGATAGACCTCGCCGAGGAAGCCCTTTTCGATTGCGGTCCGGGCCCCCGGATGCATGCCGACGATCACATCGGGGCTCCCGGCAACAGCCACCAACATTGAGGCCGATGGGATCGGGATAGCCACAATTCGCGACGCGGGGCTCGGCAGATTCACGGTCGCCCCGGTGAGATCCACGGCGCTGACCCCGGCTGGGGAAGCACCATCGCTGGGGCTAGACGACGGCGTCGACACGTTTTGTCCGCACGCCAGCAACGTCCCTAGCACCGCGCATGCGCCCACTAGGGCGGCTCGGCGACTGGGTTTACCTTGCCAAGTTGACATGACACTCCTCGAAACTAAGTCCCGAGTTGCAGAGCCGCGCTAGGCCAGTCGCAGATCATCCCTCGTGACACTGACGAAAACACCCTGGGTCGGGTGGCGCTGGCAGGTCTTCGGACTTAGGGCCGTCGCCAAAGGCGCACGCCGTGCTCGGCGCGTTTCCTTCCCTACCGCTTCCCAAGCGAACTCAGTGCAATAAGTAGGGTCGTTCCCATTACCGCTGCGGGGCAGTCCCGGATTCCCACCGGGTTCCCTATTGGCGCGAGGCGGCCACCTCGCGCACCAGCGATCGCCAGTGTAGTCCCCCAGCTGCGGTCCGAATCAGGGGGCCAGGTGTCTCAGCCACTGCGACTGCGCAGTCCACACGGCGCCAGGAATGAACCCGCTGACTCGGCGCCCCAGGTCACGAAGGCACTCGTGTTGTCCACCACTAGGCGGTGCGGTGGTCGCGTATGAAGAGCAAAGCGCCATTTGAGGCAGCGCAAGTCGAGGAGAACAGGATGAGACGCCATCCCAGATCCCCTTTCCGTCAGCAGCATCACTGATACACGAACAGCAAACCTGCGGTGTTACCGTGAGGCCATGGAAACTACGGTACGACTGGACCCGGAAGTTGCCGCTGAGGCCGAGCACCTGCGCCGGAAGCACAACATCGGTCTCGGTGAAGCCAGTAATGAACTCGCACGTGCAGGCTCGACTCAGAAGGAGCAACCCAGTCGTCTTCAGCAGCGAACGGCGAACATCGGGCTGAAAGCCGATATCACCAACATCGCGGAAGCTCTCGAAATGCTCGATGAATACGACGCCAGTGACGCCGAATGGTCGTCGACGCGGATGTTCTGCTTTGCGCCGATGGTGAGGCAATCCAAATGAAGTCGGCCGCAGTCGACCAGCAAGAGAAGTTCAGCGCCTTCGTCGCCGGGGCCTAGAGAATGTCATCCCTTAGAAGACCGCGCTTGGGGACGGGGCCCCTGTTAGCCGGGATTCTTGGAATAGTTCTGCTCACCTCATGCGGGGCACCTGCGCCAGGTGAGTCGTCGCCGACTCCATCCCCGAGCAGCCCATCGGGAACTACGCCGGAAGGCAACCCCGAGGTGGAAAAGAGAGTTCTTGATGCTCTCGGTGAATACCTTTACGGCAAGGCAACCGCGTATGACTCGGCCACGGAGAAGGTCCTTGTCACGATCTACCCCGACGGCGCGACCATCACTCCCGAGGAAGAAGCGGGGATCAAAGCAGCCGCCCAGGTCGCAGCGGGTGACACGGCTGTCAGCATCCGATTCGAGGAAGACCCTCCGCCGGAAGCTAGCGACTGACGCCATGCGCTACGACTGGGTAACTCACCCGATCATCAGCCACTCAGGAGTTCGGCGATGTCGCGCAAGAACCCGGGCATGGACAGCAAAGACGGCGCATCTGCAACAAAGCCTGACCGATCCCGCGGTAGGTAGCAGGCGTGCCCGGCGTCTCCAAGATGTCAGTTCAAACGCCAAGCAAGGCCGCTGTCCCGGCAATACGAACCGTTGCGTCGGCCAAACTTTCCGACCTTGGTTTCAACCACAGCAGGGGGGCGGACATCTTCCTCGCGCCCGACGGGCGGCCTAAGCGTCGCAAGTGGCGGGAACAACGCGTAGGCATTCGAAGGCTTCCCTAGGGGAGAGGAGGTACCCAGACTTGCCCTGGGCCATTCACCTAAACTCTTGAAGGAGAGCGACCAAAACACCGCGACACCCCGAACACCTTTCACGACACGACAGGTTCTTCCATCAGGAAATCGACGATGTGCTCATGCCCGATTCCGTTTCGTGGGCGCGCGACGGGGTCCATGCTGACCACCAGCTTCGGGTAGTTGTCGGGCAGCGATTCCAGCACCCCGAACTCCCGCTGTGCTACCTCCTCCCCCGCTAGGAGGTAGCAGACCTGGACATAGCGGGTCTCTTCCCCGCGCTGGGCGACAAAATCGACCTCCCGCGCCCCGCGCCACCCCACATGCACCGTGTACCCGCGGGACCGCAGCTCCCCGTACACGATGTTCTCCAGCACCAGCTCAATGTCAGCGCGGTTGTCGAACCCCAAGGGGGTACGTAGGCCATGGTCAACGACGTAGTACTTCTCATCGGCGCGCAGGAACTGTTTGCCGACAACGTCCGGCCTGGGCACCTTGTCGATGAGGTAGGCCTCAGCACAGTGCTGTAGATAGGTCAGCACGGTGTCAACACTGACGGAGCGGCCTTCGCTCTTGAGATGCCGCACCACCGACTGGGCGGAGAACGTGCGCCCGATGTTGCCGATGCAATAGCGCAGAATTCGCCGGAACATGTCGACGTCACGGATGGCGAAGTGCCCAAGGACATCCTTGACCACGACAGTGTCCAGCAGGCTGTCGAGATACTGCAGCGACGCCTGCTGCTTGAGTTCGAAGTACTTCAGCACCGGGAATCCGCCCAGCACCAGGTACCGCTCGAAAAGGTCATGCACCGCGGCCTCATGAGGGCCATCCGGGCAGTGCAACTCCACGAACTCCCGGAAAGCCAGGGGACGGATCGGGAACTCAACATAGCGGCCCGCCAGGCGCGGACTCAGCTCGCTGGCGAGCATCGTCGAGTTGGATCCGGTGAGGTAAAGGTCGCAGTTCCAGTCGACGCGCAGGGCGTTGACCACATCCTCCCAGCCCTGGACCCGCTGGATCTCGTCGAGGAACACCGAGGCACGCGCCTTCCGGTCCGGTAGTTGCCCGACCAGATGGTCCATGAGCTGTGCCGCGGTGCGGATCGACAAGCCCTCGCGGGACTCATAGGTTGAGGCGAACCACCAGCATCTCCGCATTTCTCGCTGATGCCTCGGCAGCCAGCATGTCCAGCAGCGTGGACTTGCCTGCGCGGCGCACGCCCGTCAACACCTTCACCACGGGCACATCAACAAACGGCCTGAGCCGCTCCAGGTAGCGGGGGCGATCAATGATCCGGTCCACAAGCCCCTCCTCTTCGCCGTCGACCGTAATCGACAAGGTAGCCTCAAATCGACATCTTGTCGATCGTATTCGACAACACAACCTGCACCAGAATCCCAAGCAAAACCACCTGTGCTCCCGTGTTTACCCTAGCCATCGGCGATTGAGGTTGCGCTGCGCTACCGTTAGCAGGCTTTCCGGACTACCGTTAGCAACGGCATCAGCACCGTTCGCGACCAACGGTCCAAGCCCGGTCCACCCCCTGTCGAGCGCCTCTACCGTGATCGCCAACCACCCTGCCCGCTACGGCCCGAGCAGGGCCAACGGCACTACGCCGACGCCGTCTGGTCTGCGGTAGGCGAGCTGGCCGGTGTAGAGCACCAGGCTATCGAGCAGCTGATCTCCAAGCTGTTCGCGTAGCCAGGCCAAGTGCTTCACATCCGAGTCGGTTACCGCTGCCGCGA
>JAUNKK010000021.1:0-9044 GCA_030532825.1 Propionibacteriaceae bacterium | reverse complement strand
TGTTCGCGTAGCCAGGCCAAGTGCTTCACATCCGAGTCGGTTACCGCTGCCGCGAGCTTTACCTCAATGGCGACGACGCGGCCATCGTCACGGATGACCACCAAGTCGACTTCGTGATCCCCATTTCGAGTTCGCAAGTGCCCGACGGTGGCGTCTGCGGCTTGTGCGTACACGCGTACACACAGCGTCGCGAGCGATTCAAACAGGCTGCTCAACAGCGTGGCGGCGGCGCCTGGCGCTGGGGCTCCGGCGCCGTCCAGTAGCGATCCCGGGGTGGCGCCAAGCAGGCGGGCCGCCAGCGCTGGGTCGGCAAGGTGGTGTTTGGGGGCCTGGCCCAACCTGGTCATCAGCGACCCGTGCGGAGCCCAGGAGGGCACCGGGTCGAGCAGCCAGATCCGGGTGAGGAGATCACGATAGATGGTGGCGGTCGAGCGGGAGGGCTTCTCCGCCTCTCCCCCGGTGGCCGCGTCGAGGATCTGCGAGTAGCTGGCGGTGCCTGAAGTGGCTGCGGCATAGGCGCGAAGCCAGCTCAGGAGAGCGTCCGGTTTACGAACGTCGGCGCCAAGCTCTGGGATGTCACGGTCGACGGCATTGCGGATGTATGAGTCCAGTTGAACCTTGAGTGCGCGCCCGGCGAGTCGACGGATGGTGGGGAACCCCGATTGGATGATCTCCTCGGCGTAATCGGCCAGCCGCAGATCGCTCGATCCCTCCAGGGCGGGCCGAGCGCCACCGAGCAGAGAATTCAGGCTCACCGCAGGGGCTTCCAGACCCCGCTCTGCGAGCGTCATCGGGCGCATCCGAAGTCTGGCGACGCGTCCAGCCCCGGAGTGCGCAGTAGCCCCCGCGGCGGGGCTGGCGCTACCCACAAGCAAGAACTGACCGCCCTCCGGGTTGTCGTCCACAGCGCGTCGGACCACGTCCCATACGGCCGGCACCTGTTGCCATTCGTCGAGCAGAAGCGGGCGCCGACGGCTGAGTACCTGCGCTGGATCGGCGCCAACAGCTAACCGCAGACCGGTGTCGTCGAGCGGCAATGCCGAGGCAGCCCGCTGCATCGCCGTGGTGGTCTTGCCGACCAGCTTGGGCCCATCAATGGCAATGGCAGGTAGCTGGTCGAAGAGGTCGTCAAGCTCGATGTCGAGCACCCGCTTCTGATACCGCATGCGTCAACCATACAACTAGCAGCAATTCTATCGGTCAACTAGCAGGACTTCTATCGGTCAACTAGCAGAAGCAAATCACCATTGCAGGTGGAGGCGCAGCGCCTCGTCGAGCGCCACCATGAGGCGCGGCGGGACTCGCCCCACCACTGAGCCAAGCCTCTCCAGCGCGATGACACGCACCCGCTCCGCTTGGACCTTGGAATCTGCCCGCAACCCTGTTTCTTCGGCAGGAAGCAACACCTGGAAGGGGAAGGCCCGGGACACGTTGCTGGTGACGGGCACCACGGCTACCCCTTCCCTCCCGAGCCGCTGGGCCGCGACGCTAGCAGGGTCGTTGCTGACGAGTGCAGCTGGGCGGAGCTTGTTCGCCTCACTCCCCCACACCGGATCGAGGTCGACGGGAACAACCTCACCGCGCCGCATCGGCGAGCCCATCCGACGACACGACACCCCACTCGTCCTCTTCGCCGGCAGCGGCCCACTCCCCCCAGGCCGTGGCATAGGCCACCTCCAGTTGCGGATCTCGCAACCGGCTGACGGCCTGCTGAATCCCAGCCGACCGCGACCCGAGACCGGCCTGCTCCACGAATCTGTCGAGGGCCGCGAGGTCCGCTTCGGTCAAACTCGCGCTCAGCTTCACACTGAAAACCTGCCCAAGGAGGAACAGCTTGCTACTGCCGCAGGCCGGACGGCGGGGATCCCGCCATGCGACCCGACGGGGAAGTCGGGGATGGAGCCTGAGCCCCATTCGCTACAGCCATCACCTCAGCCGCCCCTGGGGAACCTCACCTGGCTCAGTGCGGCGGCCACCGTCGTCGGGGCAACCGCCGCAACCTTCGCCAGGGTGCGGCACCCCCGTCCCCTAGCCAGGTTCTGCTCTGTTAACGATTCACGCCGCGAGGGCGCGCCCACGCAATGGATTGAGTTTGATCTTCACGAGCTTGCGCCGCACGTAGTTGTCTTCAAAAGGAAACCCGCCTACCCCGATGAACCATCCTCACGGAGCCCAGCACGAGGCCTTTGGGTCTAGCACTAGATTCACCAGCCCTGCGGTCACCGTATTGCGGCTTCATGAGGAAGTGCCCCTTTCGGGAGACCGGCACGCTGAGCACCGCGGCTCGGCCTACGGCACGGATCATCAGCCGCTTGGCTGTTCCGCGATGTCGCGTAAGGCGCGGACATGGGCGTCGAAAGCGGCCCTCCCGTCACGAGTCAGCGAGACCCACATCACCCGGCGGGCATCCCCCCGACCGGTGGATGCGGTTTTCCGGGAGGTGACATACCCCGCCTCGGCAAGCGTCTTGAGATGCTTGGAGAGGGTGGCATCCGAGACCTCCAGGGAGTCGCGCAGCAAGGCGAAGTCAAGACCGTCGACGCGGCGCAACAGGCCACAGATACGCAGCCTCAGGGGCGCATGGATGACCTCATCGAAGCGGGATTCAGCCACGGTGCAGGTGCTCCACGGCGGCCCGGTATGCGGCACCTGACAACCAGGTGGTAACAACAAAAGCGACCGCGCTGGTGAGAACGACACCCCAGCGCAACTCCAGCGATATCAAGGCCAGCGAGACGCTAAACAACACCAGGCACGAGACAACCGCGGCTACGGTCAGCCAGGTGGCCTTCGCACCCATCGACCGGAAACGTATGCCGGTCTCGCGCTGCACCAAGTACGCGACAACGAGGACACCCAGCAGGGCGAGCCACCCCGTCCGCGGCGGCTCATACCCCTCGCCCGACGGGACGAGAGCAGCCGCCCCAACCCCCCATGCACCAAGTGCGCCGAACGCGGCCATCAGCCTCCACGGAACCCGGAAGTGCTGCGTGAGGCGATCACGGTCGGCCGCAAGGGAGTTCAGAGCATCAGTCGCTTCGCTGCGGGAGGTCTCAAGGTTTCTTTCCATGGTGGCAAGTCTACATGAGACTTTCCGCATCGGCAAGTGATCTGCGGGGTTGCGATCTCGTGATGAAGTGGAACGACCACAACGGCCGAGGGGTGAGGACCCCACCGTGGCCACCTGGCCCACCGAGGTCATCGGGCAGATCGCCGCGAGTGACGACTTCTACATCGTCCCTATCGCGCAGACGGAGTCATCGCCGGAACGCTGACCTGGATCTGGGGCCAGGCTATCGGCCTCTAAATCTTTGCCGTCTCAACACCGCCGACTCGCGTGAGACGGCCTTCGTGGGCCGTGCGGGCCGCGTCGATCTCGGCAATGTGGTCGTCAGCCCAGACTTTCAGGCAGCTCAGCGCGTCCAACAGGGATGCGCCAAGCGGCGTGAGGCGATAGTCAACCCTCGGCGGCACGTCTCCGGCCACCGTTCTCGCCACGAGCCCGTCGCGCTCCAGCAGGCGCAGGGTCTGGATGAGCATCTTGGGGCTGGCGCCAGGGATCTCGCGCTGCAGTTCGGAGTAGCGCAGCGTCTCGGTTCCGAGCGCCAGCACGATGAGAAGCACCCATTTGTTCGACACGATCTCTAGGAGCCGCCGGCTCGGGCACTCCCGAAGCCGCTCGTTGTACTCGTCCTTACGGGCACGTCGACGCTGCGCCGCCGTTTTGGTCGCCATGTGCTCACCTCCAGGTAACCGACGCACTTCAAAGTGCATTCTTGGGCAGGCCGGTCCACAGGCCCACCATGGCAACGAGTCTTACCAGAGAGGAATTCCATGAAAGCGCTCATTGCCATCCCGGGGACGGAGACGCCTACGCTGGCCGACCTGCCGGAACCGACGCCCGCCCCCGGCGAGTTGCTGATTGAGGTGGCAGCGGCCGCCGTCAACCCTGCTGATCCTTTCGTGCTTTCCGGCGCAGCCCACGCCGCCTTTGGGCTGAGTGGCCTGGTGGGTTTGGGCTACGACTTGGCCGGTGTCGTCCATGATGTGGGCGAGGGCACGCCGAAGGAGTGGCTGGGCAAGCGGGTAGCCGCTCTGCATGATGATCTCAGCGCCGCTACTCGCGGTCAGGCAGAATCAGTCGTGGTTCCAGCCACCGCAGCAGCTGAGGTGCCCGACGAACTAGACCTAGTCACGGCCAGCACCGTCGCGCTGTGCGGCCTCACCGCCGTGCAGGGGCTCGCCCTGCTGGCCGCCCCCGCTGGACGGACGCTACTCGTGACTGGCGCCGCCGGGGCCGTGGGCGGGTACGCGGTGACACTCGCACTAGCTGCTGGCTGGGAGGTTGTCGGGTTGGCTCGCCCAAGTGATGCCGAGTTTCTAGCGAATCTCGGCGCCCGCCACCTCACCGAACTACCCGCCACCGCCACCTTCGACGCGGTCTTCGATGCCGCGGCCCTACAGGAAAACGCGTTAGCCGCGGTGCGCGACGGCGGCTCGTTCCTGGGGGTTCTGCCGCCCTGGCCCGTGGCGACCCAGCGCGATATCAAGGTCCAGACCATTCTTGTGCAGGCCGACGGGGCCACCCTGGACGACCTTTTGCGCCAGCATATTGACGGTCGTCTCCGGCCCCGCGTCGCGGGCACCGTGCCCCTGCATGAGGCGGCGCGAGCCTACGAAGCACTCGTCGCAGGCGGCACCCGAGGCCGCCACGTGATCCTCTTCGGCAACGACTAGCCAGTGGAATGGGCGCGGCTGCGTCGTAGCTGTAAATTGCTACACTTGTAGCATGTCCACAGCGAGGATCAGCCAACGGGAGCTGAGGAACGACAGCGCTGCGGTTCTGCGCCGGGTTGAGGCGGGAGAAGAGCTGACCGTAACGCGCCGCGGGGTTCCCGTGGCACGGTTGTTGCCGGTGGACCGCGACGCCGACCTGCGCCCTGTCAAGCCTGCGATATGTCGTATCAAGTTCTCGGAATTCCCGAGGGTTCGCATCAACGAGACCAGCGAAGAGATCTTGGCGGCGATTCGGGACGACCGATGAGATGGTACCTAGATACGTCTGCTGCGTTGAAGTTGCTGCTCGAAGAGGAAGAGACAACCGCTATGGTGGCTGCTGTGGAGGAGGGCGAGGCTGAACTGGCAGGTTCCGTGCTCCTTGAGACTGAGTTGCGCCGCGCCGCCTGGCGCCATGAGGCGCTGCAGCAATCTGCCGTTACTGCGCTCCTTGAGGGAATCGCGTTGTTCGATATGCCAGCTTCGCTGTTCACGCAGGCTGGGCTGCTAGGAGGAGCAAACCTGCGATCACTGGATGCCCTTCACCTGGCGTCTGCCATCCGTTGCGCAGCCACTCATATCGTCACATACGACAAGCGCATGGTCGATGCCGCTCAAGCTCTGGGGCTACCGGTTCTATCCCCCGGCTGACCAAGTGGTAACGCCTGAACCCGCAAATTCGGCTGACAGCAGTTTGGCTCGGAACTGTGACGCGCAGACGTAGGTTGCTGCATCCACCCCCAACACCTTCAATCGATGATGGCGCCATCGCCGTCTTCTAGGGCTGGCTTGCCAGTGCGACGGAACCACTTGTGAAGGGCGAGGATCGTCTTCGTGCCGATGACACCGTCCTCCCGGAGCGCAAAACCATCACGGTTCATGCGCTGCTGCATAGCGCTGGTCGTGTTCTAGCCTGTAGGCCCGTTCCAGACCCAGCCGGCGCTTAGTCCGGTGTTTGCAGCCCGAATGCGCGGATCCTGGCCAGAACTGAGACCATCCTGGATCGCGAGGCCGTATTTTCGCTGAAGTGCGAATGTCGGCAAATCGAACAAGATCGACGCCGCATCAGCGCCATGCGTAAGCTGGAACACGCTCGTGGTCCTCCCACCTGGATGCCTTGACAACACCCATGCTGGCGAAGGACCACGAGCCCTCACATCACAGCCCCACCACGCTCAACCTCGAAGAGCCCGTATCTATCGATATCGTCCGCTGAGTTCTGCTCAGCAAAGGTCTCGACGAATGTGTCGATGCTCACACGACGCACTACCTCCAGGTCGGAAACGGTGCTGGGCTTAAGCGTCACGGGCATGCGAACTCCTCACTGGCCGTCTTGTCGCTTTCCGGGTACAGCTCCCTCGTCCGGGGCACTCGTCTGGTGCCTATGGCTAGGTTACCGACTGGCCTACCGCTGGCTGTCACGAGTGGCAGCGCGGAGGCTTCTGCGTGTAACCATCGCCTCGGCGCTCCCGGAGCGGGCTGGCCCGCATGGGAGTTTCATCGTCTGCGAAGCTTAGCTGATGATCTGATGCAACGATGATGAAGTGCGAACCACGCTGGACATTAACGAGCAGGCTTTGAAGCTGGCGCAGGCCCGGGCAAAACGCGAGGGGATCTCCTTGGGGCAAAACTTCAAGCCGCACCAGCATCGCGGCTTCGTCGACGCCGCTGGCGTAATCGCGGCACTCATGATCCCCATGGCCGTCGGCGACATCCCGTCGATCTAAGCGATCTACGTACCCGAACGCGTCACCCCGTAGCCACCAACTTCGTGCGGCTACTCATAGCGTTCAATTCCTGCTATTCGCAGGTTTCATGCCATTGACAAGGCAGTTTGCACCTCCGGTTGGATGCAACTCTTTGACTGGGGTGACTGGATCCAGCAGACGCCTTATCGAAGGCATAACCCGCCGCTGGCAGCAGTGACGGTTTTTGTCGGGGCCGGTTCGTAAACTCTCTGCGAGGAGGTGGAGCTATGTCTGAGTCGACGACATGGTCGTTGTTGTCGCTGCCCGGCGCCGTTTCGGCCGCTGGGTATCTCGTCGGCCCGCTCGCGCAGCAGTACCGCTTGATCGTCGATGTCTTAGAGGACCAGCGGCAGGTGACGCTGACGGGCGTCGGATTCGACGAGCTGCAGCAACTTCTGCGGGCGCGTCTGCCTGAGGATCGCGCCGCGGAGTTGATGGACGAACTGGCTCTCAAGGCGCGCATGGACCAACTCGTCGAGTGGGGAACCTGCTCGGCCTGGCAGGATCGCGCAGAGACCCAGGAGGATTTCCTGCGGAACCGGCACCGCTATCAGCTGAGTGACGCCGGCTACCAGTTGAACACCGCGGTTCGGCGCATCGAATCCGAGCTGGGCGCTACGTCGACGGCGGTGCTGCAGGCCCCGATGAACCTTCTCGAAAGGCTGCGGGAGACCGTCACAGCCCTGGATGACAACGACGCCGAGGCTGCCAGCGGCAGCTACAGCCAGCTACAAAACACACTCTCAGTGATGAGCGACGCCGCGACCGAGTGGCAGAACCGGCTCGCCATCGCTCTCGGTGGCTCACCCACGGAGGAGAAGGTCACGCGTCTGCTGGAGACCATCCTCACCTATGCCGAGATGTGGGGTTCGGGAGTCGACGCCTGGTCCGCGCCGATCGCTGCCCATCTGCCGCAGCTGCGCGAGGTAGCCGACGAGCAGTGGCGCGCCCTCGCCCTGACCCGTCTCGGTACCGGCGCCCCCGAGCCTCTCCTCATCGACGCCATCACCGAGATGAAGGCCGATGTCGACATCCTGGCCGCCTGGTTTAGTGGATCGAACCCGCAGTCAATGCGCCTGCGCCGCCAAATCCGCGACGCAGTCGCACCCGTGCTGAAAAGCCACCGGGCTCTGCTTGCCGTGGGTGGCACCGTCTCCCGTAAGGCTGACCTGCTCCGTCTAGCCGATGCCCTCGAATCCGCTGCAACCGACGCGGACGCCTACCACTTATGGTGCCAGGCAACCGGCCTTCACTCCGCCAGGCATGTCGCCGACAGCGCTCCTGAAGCAACCAGTGGACATCGGCGATCGATTTGGGATACCGAACCGGTCCCCATCTCCCGTCGCCTGCGCGCCCAGGGCGCGAGGTCGCTATCGGGTCGTGCCCCGAACATCGTCGACCGTAGGGCGACCCGCGCTGAGGCCCGCCGTCGCGCCCAGGCCGAGGTAGTCAGCACCGAACGCGCTGCCGCGTCCCTCGCCACTCGTTCCGGAAGGCCGCTCAGCGAACTCGGGACCCTGAATTCTGCTGAGGCGGACCTCCTGCTGACGATGATCTCAGAGTCACGCCGCTACCGCCCAGGAAACGAGCCGTCGGAGGTCACCAGCGCGGATGGACGCTGGCTCCTCCGTCTCACGCCCCAACCGGGCTCGGCCGTCCTGGAAATGCCGGGCGGGCAACTCGTGATGGCCAATGCGTGGATGGAGTTCTTCGAATGAACATGACCCGGGCCGACGACGCCGACAAGCAGCGCGCCTTCCTCAGCCTGCTCGCCAACCCCGTCGTCACACCCTGGACAGACGCCGCGACCTACACCCTCGTCCATCGCCACGCCAACACCATCGCGCGTTGGGGCAAGCGCCTCGGCTACAAGCTCGCCCACCTCGACCAGTGTTACCGACTGCGCCGCATCCCACTACCCGGCCCCGTCACCGTCGGGCACCGCACCCCACCTGATCGGGCCGAACTGCTCCTGACCCTGTACACCGCCGCCTGCCTCGACGACCACCGCGAGGATTCCATCACTCTCCAAGACCTGTCGGATCACGTCCGCCTCAGCCTAGCCGGACGCCAAGGCTGGCCCTACGACCCGAACCTGCGCAGCCATCGTGTGCTGCTACTGCGCGCCGTCGACGCCCTCGTCACCTACAGCGTCCTGGAACGCCGCACCGACGACCACCTGCGCGACGACTGGCAAGCTACCGGATCCGGCATCGGCGGCGGCTACATCATCCACCGCGACGCCCTCGTTCTGTTAATCGATACTGGCGACGTTGACCTCGCGCTCAACCAGCACGCCGACGACATCGACCATCGCGGCGCGCAACTGCTGCGTCGCCTCGTCGAAACCCAGGCCCTCTACCCGGATGAGCTTGACGAGGTCGAACGCACCTATCTTGATGCCGCGGCTCAGCGTTCCCGCCTGGCCGGACTTGCCGAGGAAATGACCGGCGGCACCGTCGAACAACGTGCCGACGCCATCCTCCTGACCCTGCCGCCCGACCGGGCGTTGCCCGACCA
>JAUNKK010000148.1:2462-4754 GCA_030532825.1 Propionibacteriaceae bacterium | reverse complement strand
AAGTTCTTGATCTCCTTGATGCCTTCCAGCATCTCGACGGTGGCGGCGGACAGCCCGGTCTGGGCCTCGCCGAAACGTTCGGTGATGCCGCTCAGGCCCCGCATGGTGGTGCCGACGATGACCAAAGCCGCCAACACCCAGATGCCGAGCAACGCCAGGGCCAGCCGCCAGTCGGTCCAGAGCAGGTAGGCCGCGCCCGCGAGCGCCCCCACGACGGCGTTCGTCGCATCCCCGGGGATGTGGGCGACGAGGGTGTGGATGGCGGCAGTGTCGTCGCACACCATCTTGCGGATGGCGCCGTGCGGGAGTTGCGCCACCTTGCCCAGCGGCAGGTGACTGAACGCGTCCACCAGGTTCTGCCGCAGCCGGTAGCGGAGCTTGGCCTCAGCGAGATGGGTCAGGCCGAGCGCGCTCAGGTACAGCATCTGGGAGGCGAACAGAGCGACCATCGCCACGACGGCCCACACCCACAGGTTGGCCTGCCAGCCGGTGAGGTCGCGGTCGCCCAGCCAGATAGCGGCTAGCTGCGTCAACGCCGCAAACGGGACGATGCCAAGAATCGCGCCGATCGCGGTGAGCACGCCCGAGAGGATCATCGCCCCTCGCGCGGGCCGGATCAGGTCACTGACGGTGACTGCCATAGTGCATCCTCCTCGGAACTTGGGTTGAGTGAGATCATCTGAACCACCACCAGACGCCGGCCGCCAGGGCCCAGCACAGCGCGACGACGAGGGTATCGCGAGGCCGCCAGGGGGTGTCGGCGAGTTCGGTGCGGCGGGGGTGGGCGCCAAAGGCCCGCGAGTCCATGGACAGCGCGACCCGTTCGGCGTGCTGGATGGCCAGGATCATGAGCGGCACCAGCGACCCCAGCCAGCGCGCGACGGGGGCCAGGATCCCCCAGCGGCGCCCGATACCCCGCAGGGCCCGGGCAGTGCGCAGGGTGGCGAAGTCTTGGTGAAAGCGGGTGATGAAGGCGACAGCCGCGGTACCCGCCGAGCCGATCCGATAGGGCAGTCGCAGCGTCCCGGTGAGCGCCCGCACCAGGCTCTCCGGTTCGACGGCGATGCCCGAAACCACCACCAGACCGACGAACGCCCCGATGGTGGTCCCGGCAGTGAACGAGTCACCACGCTGAAACAGCTGGGCCGGGGTTTCGCTACCGCCCAGGTGGCAGAAGGCCCACACCATGAGCGCCGCGATCAGCCAGATGCCGGCGATCGTGGCGACGGTGCGGCGCAGCGACGCCCGGGCTGCGACGATCAGCAGGCTGGCAAGCCCCATCACAGTCACGCTCAGGGTGGTGTTGCGCAACGCAAACAGGGTCACCATCGCGGGCAGCAGCGCGGCGAACAGCGTCAGGGGGTTGAGCCGCGAAAACAGGCCGCGGCTCCGCAGCGGCCGCTCGGGCGTGGCGGGGGCTGCGCCGTCGCCGGGGCTGAACGGCAGAGCGACGAGGTGGGTGCAATGGTCGAGGGCCAGGCCGAGGTGATGGGTCGCCATGACGACCGTGCGACCCCGGGCACGCAGGTCGGCGATGAAGGCCATGAGCTCGCAGGTGTTGTCCCAGTCCTGGCCGTAGGTGGGCTCGTCGAGAACCACGACCTCCCGCTCCTCGCTGATCATGGTGGCGACGGTGAGGCGCCGGCCCTGCCCGCCGGACAGCGTCAAAGGGTGGTGGCTGCGGTGCCCGGCTAGGTGGAACTGCTCCAGGAGTTCGTCGACCTGCTGAGGCGCCGCGCCGCCCACCGCCAGTTCCGCTTCGACGGTGGGGGCGACGAACTGGTGTTCCGGATTCTGAAACACGTAACCCACCAGGTGACGGCCGCGCGCGAGGGGGGTTCCAGCCACCATCGCCCGTTCCGCCGTGGCAGGAACCAGCCCGGCCAGGGCGGCCAGCAGCGACGACTTGCCGGCGCCGTTGGGCCCGATGAGGGCGACGAACTCGCCGCCCGCCAGCCGCATCGTCACCTCCGGGGACCGGCCCGGGACAGTCAGCTTGACGACGTCTAGGTGCGGCTCGCCGTCGGGGTCACAGGAGCCAGTATCGATGACGGGCAGCTCACGCCAGCCATCGCCGTCGCGCTCGAAACTGCGCACGCGGCCTGGGGCGGAGAAGTCGGTGAGTTGCGAGACAGGGCCAGGGGCGATGCCGGGCCGTAGATCCCGGGGCAGCCACATCCCGGCCGCCATCAGCTGTTCGCGATGGCGGTCGAAAACCTCACCCGGCGGGCCGCAGGCGATGACGCCGCCGTCGCCGTCGAGAGCCAGCACCTGGTCGACGATGGGCAGCAC
>JAUNKK010000148.1:0-2362 GCA_030532825.1 Propionibacteriaceae bacterium | reverse complement strand
AGCCGCACGCTGCCCGAGTATTCGGAGGCCAGGCAGTGCGGGATGAGGCCGCAGAGCGTCCGCACCAGGGTGGTCTTGCCGCAGCCGGACGGCCCGATAACCGCGGTGACCTGGCCCACCAGCTGCGTCAGGCCGACCTGCCGCAGCACCCACTCGTCGCGCCCCAGGTAGTGAACGGCGAGGTCCTGGGCCTCAAGCAGCGCCTCGCGGTCAGCCATGGTGGTCGACGGCGATGCCGGCGCGGTTGAGCAGGCGGGTCAACAGGATGGTGATGCCGGCGCCCGCCAGCGCGGAGACGGTGGCCAGCGGAACGACGAGGGGCGTGACGCTGAAGCCCGCCACGGCCGCGATGCTCGTGAGGTACATGATGCCGTTCAGCAAACCGAAAACCGCGGCGGCGATCGCCAGGGACCACCACGTCCAGAAGCGGTACAGCATGACGGCTAGGGGCACCTCAATGAACAGGCCACCGATCAGGTTGCCGACGATCGCAGTGGGCCCGGCCGGGGTGGTGAACACGGAGATGATGCCCATGATGAAGGCGGCGATGGTGGCAGCCCCAGGACGTCGGACCACAGCGGCCGGCAGCAGGTACGGGATGACCCACAGCCCCATGATGGCGCAGCCGATGACGATGCCGCCCGGGGTGGCAGCGAGCGGGCCGCTGGTGTAGTTGAGCGGAATCAGCAGGACCATGCCGACGACGGACAGCGCCGCCACGGTCATGAGGTTGCGAGTGCCCAGCACGGAATCGGCCAGGCCTTGGCGGCTTGACGTGTGGACGGCGGGGCTGGCGGGCGCCGGCTCGGTCACGGTGGCTCCTTCGGTTGCAACGCCGCCCTGAACGAGACGGCGATTCCTAAGGTACGCCTTGGGTTACTTGAGACCCATAGTCGGGGGTCGTATTTGAGGCCGGCGGCGTTCGGCTAGGCCGACGACCGCTTCGGAGCCACCCCGGGAACCGAGCCGAGAGATCCCACCGGAACAGGTCTATTACGCGGTCAAGGTGGCTACTCGGTTCTATCGAATACGATTACGTCCGCTTGATGGCCGCTGCCATCCAGCTTCTTATCGCAAGTGGCCAAGGGCGCCCCGAGAACCTCAGCCAGGGCAATGTAGCAGGCGTCGTAGCTGGTGAACCGATGCCGCAACTGCCAGTGCCGGTCGGCTAGCGGTTCGAGTTCATAACGCTGAATCATGAATGCCCAGTAGTCGCTGCGTGCTTGCTCTGCGCGGGCACGCGAGATTGCCCCACCGAGTTCAAGGCCTCGCAGCACGGATGCCACCTCGACGTCGAGCAGGTGCGGGGCATGGACGTCCTGCGCGAGAGCGTCCAGCAGCTCGTCGGCCGGATGAGCGCCGACCAAAGCCTCAACCATGGCCGAGGCGTCAAGGACGATCATCCGCGGGCCGTCTCCAGCTCGGCGAGGATTCTGCCCGTGGTGACCTGATCGTCCCTATCTCGGCTGCGCAAGCGGGCGACGATCTCCTCGTTAGTGGGCCTTGAGGCAAGCTGAATCAGTTGAGCTTTGACATAGGCAGACAAGGATTGCCCCTGGGCCGCGGCCCGCTGCTTCAGGATGTCGGCCACCGCTTCGGGAACCTCGCGAACGTAGAAAGTTGCCATATGTCATGCTAGCAAACTGCAAGCGTTTTCCTGCCAAGGGCCCCGGGATCAGCGGAGGCGACGCCGGATGCCGATCACCACCCCGGCCGCCCCACCGACCACCAGGACGCCGCCACCGATGATCAAAGCGAGCTTGCCATCAAAGCCGCCACCGGAGCCGTCGGAGGTCGAGGTAGCGGGGCCAGACGGGCTGAGGCTCGCCGCATCGGACGGAATGTTGGCCGTCGGAGAGACCGAAGACGATGGCTTCCCTGCGGCCTCGCCGCGCACCGCGAACGAGAAATCGATTGTGGCGGGCTGGCCCTTGAGGGTGTCGTTGCCGCTGAGCCCGACGGCATAGTAGTAGAAGCCGTCCATGGAGTGGCCCTGGCTGTCGGCCCGGACGGACGGGGCGTCCCAGCGGTTGCGGTACCGCGCCTCGGGAAGCTCCAGAATGCGGCCGTCCATCTGCATCAGCGCCCCGTCGGGTCCGCGGCTGTATGCGCTGTGGCCGTATTCGGAACTCATGATGGAGATATCGGGCCCGTAGACATCGGTGAAGACGATGGGAAAGTCGGTGTAGCCGAGACCGTTCAGGACGGGCTCGCTGAGATGCAGGTTGTCTTGGGAGAAGATCGCGCTCTGCCCGTACTCGATGCGGGTCTTGAAGAACACCTTCTCGCCCGGGGCCAACTCCGTGCTGTAGGTTCCGGAGGTCAACTCCAGGGCGTCGCTGAAGCCGGCGCCGCCGATCAC
>JAUNKK010000147.1 GCA_030532825.1 Propionibacteriaceae bacterium | reverse complement strand
GCGTCGAAGGGATGGTCAGCGTCGATCATGGCGGCGACGGGGCTCGGGGGAGTGTCTGCGGCCACCACCCGCACGTCGCCTACCGTGTCGCCCCCACCGCGAGCAGCAGCGAGAACTCGTCATCGGCGCTTGTCTTCACCCAGCGACGCAGCGCGTCGAGGCGCCTCCCCTCGGGGAGGAGGCCGGCAAAGAACCGTGGCAGCGCGTCGGGCGGGGTGCGCACGGGCTCCCCGCCCGCGGGAAGGGTGTGCGCGACGGCGGGCCCTAAGTAGCCGTCGCGGTAGTGGAAGGTGACTCCCTCCGGGCCGCGTGATAGCTCCGTCGCGGGGAGTTCTTCCTGGTAGACGGTGGCCTGCTGGACGTCGATCATCCGGGCCTGCGGAGGGTGAGGTGAAGGCCCAAGGTTTCGAGCACGCGACGGGCATGGGTCAGCGACACCGTTTCCTTGCCCGCCTCGAAGTCGCGCACAAAGCGCTCGGAAACCCCTGCCAAGTCGGCCAGCTCCTGCTGGGTCAGGCGCAGCTCTCGGCGGCGCGTTCTGGCCTCAGCGCCCAGATTCATCGGTGCTCCAATCGGTACGTTCGTGCCGATTCGCTTATTTTGCATGTAGTTTGGCCTAGCCTCAAGGGTGAATCGGCAAGAATGCGCCGATTTCTGATGATCTGAGTGGGGGTGAGTGTCAGGATCTGCCGGATCGGTGCGTGCGCGCTGATCTAAGGGAGGGGAGCCCCGGGGGCTGGACGGCGGATAATATGTTTTATGCGTACGACGGTTGATCTGCCCGATGAACTCATGCGAGCTGCCAAGGCTCGGGCCGCGACTCGTGGGGAGTCACTGAAGACACTCTTCGCGCGCGGTGCCCACTGAGCTTGGGCGCCCTCACCCGGGCCACCGGGTGTCGTTCCCGCTGATCCTGGGTGAGGGGTCAGCCGTTACTCAAGACGAGATCGACCAGGCCGATGCCTCGGCCCAGGACGATAGTGATCTGCAGCGGGCGTTCGGATGACACCGCTCGCTCGCTATCCCGGACCTTGATGTGGTGATCATCTAATCAGGTTGGCTGTGCTTCTGCTGCGGGTAGTCTGCTGAAGCATGTCGCATCAGCAGGTTTTGGTGTTGGGCGGGACTGAATTTCTGGGGGTCCATCTCGTCGAGGCGCTCGTGGCCGAGGGGTGGGACGTGACGCTGTTCAATCGGGAGATCACGCAGCCGGACCTGTTCGCTTCGCTCGACCGGTTGCGGGGCGACCGCGATGGCGATGTCTCAGCCCTCCGGGGGCGCGCGTGGGATGTGGTGTTCGATCTGTCGGGCTACCACCCCGATCAGATTGACCGAACCGCTGCCCACCTGACGGCCGGATGCGGGCACTACGTCTTTGTCTCCAGCGTCTCGGCATATGCCAATTTTCGCTGTCCCGGTGCGACGGAGGAGGCGCCACTCGCACAGTTCGACGGTCCCGTCCCGGCTGAGGTTGACGGGGCCTCCTATGGCCCGCTGAAGGCGCTGTGCGAGGAACGCGTGACCGATCTCTTCGCGAGCCGGACGATCGTCCGGCCGACGGTCATCGTCGGGCCTCACGACCCGTCGGATCGTCTGACGTACTGGGTGCTGCGGCTCAGCGCGGCCGGGCAGCATATCGTGCCGCCTGATCTGGATGCCGCAGTCCAGTACATCGACGTTCGTGACCTGGCCGCATGGCTGGTCCGGCTGGGCGAGAATCGCGTGGGCGGGATCTACAACGCGGCTGCTGACCACGTGCCATTCGCTCGCTTGGCTCAGTCCATCGCGGATGTCGCTGGCGTGGAGTTGCGGCCTGTGCAGTTGACTGAGGAGCAGATGGCAGCGGAGGGGGTTCGGCCGTGGTTGGACCTGCCGTTGTGGCTCTCGCCGGCCGATCTCGACATGCGTGGCGTCTTCCGGGTGGACACCTCGCGCGCGGTGCGGGCGGGGCTGTGCACGCGTCCGCTGGGGGAGACCTTGCGGGACACGCTGCTGTGGGCGCGCACCCGCGACGCCGACGAACTACGCGTCGGCCTGTCCAGTGAGCGGGAGGCCGAACTGATCGCGCGGTACGCAGGCGTGGCGTGAGAGGGCTCCTGGAGGATGCTCATCGGCGGGCCGACTCCAGCTCAGTGAGAATCCGGCTCGTGGTAGCCATCTCGTCTCTATCCCGACTGTGCAACCGCGCGACGACCTCCGCGTTGGGCTTTGAGGCAACCTGGATCAATTGCGCTTTGACATAGGCAGACAGGGATTGTCCCTGTGCTGCGGCCCGCTGCTTCAAGGTGTTCGCTACCGCCTCGGGAACGCCGCGGATATAGAGAATAGCCATCTGCCAAAGCTAGCCTGCTGCAGGTGCGCCGCCACAGTGAGGGAACGCTCCCTTGCCGAGGAATGTTGCGAGGGGCTCTATGTGAGCGGTTTGGCTGACGGTGCATGGGGCAAGAGGTGCGATAGCAGGAGCTTGATCACAAGGAGCGGTGCCACCCACGCGACAACTGGTTCTGTCGGAATGATGGACACCAGGGGTGCGAGCAGAAGGGCGGCCAAAGCGAACGCGCTCGCTTGCCGCAGCGCGCCGGAGAGAACGATCAGCGCACTTGCCAGCACAATCCCGCCATAGGTCACAGCCGCCGTCGACCACGGCATCGCAGGTGTGAGTACCGCGAGGAGTAGCGGATGCACATGCCCGGCCACGAAACCGAGCTCCGCCCAACGCGGCCTCCCGACCGAGTGGAATCGCCGCGACCCAGAGGGCGTTGCGTTGACGACGACGCCGCCGAACAGGTCAAAGCCCATCAGGGTCAGCACGATTGTCGTCCACCAGGGAAGCCCGGCGGTGATCGCGAGCACCGCCGCGAATCCTGCTCCCAAGATCGCCGCGCCATAGCTCAATAGACGTTCGCCGTTCGTGGCGTTGGGGGCGATCAGCGCCTCGTCGAGCCGCCTGGGCCATAAAGACGTCTCCATCGTTGCCCCTCTCAATGTGGCTGCTTGCGATCTGGTGAAGAATCGATCACGATAGTAAACATGTATTCACCAGAAGATCAAACGGCGAAGGCCAAGATCAGAGACGCAGCGATCGCGCTTTTCGGTCGTCACGGCCCAGACGCTGTGTCATTGCGGGCGATCGCCGATGCCGCCGCTGTCTCGCAGCCGCTCATCATCAAGCACTTCGGCTCGCGGGCGGGTCTGATCAAGACGGCTGATGAACACGTCTTGGGCGTGGTGGAACGCCTGTTGCGCGCCGAAGCGATGGGGTCTGACAGTGGTTCGCGTGATAGCCGCGCTGCCTCGGTGTCGCAGCTCCTCGCTGACTCGCCTATCGCCCCTTACCTGACGCACCTGTTGACCGACGGGCGTGGCCAGCGGGCTTTTAAGCGCCTTGCAGCCTTCGCCCAAGACCTCGTGGCTCAGCTTGCAAGCAAAGGTATGGTCGCGCCGGGTGTGGATCATGCCGAGCTTGCGATCGTGTTGCTCGTTCATGACCTCGCGCCCCTGCTGCTGCGGGCGCACATCGCCGAGGTTACGGGACTCGATCCGCTAGGCCGTCAGGGGCTCGCCCGCTGGTCGGAGACTGCGCGCCTGCTCTACGCCGGCGAAGCGCTTGTCGATGCCGACCACGAGTTTCGGGGCTCGTCACCGAGTGTCAGTGGAAAGCTCTAGCCTTGGCCGCCGACCCTGCGGTGAAACAGCTGAAAGCCCTGCGCTCCAAACGTGCCTGACCGGACGCCCCCCGCGCTTACTCTCGTTCAGCCTCAGCCGAGCGGATATGGGTAGGCGACTGAGCGTTCTGGCGCAGCTCACTCGGTGGGTGCTGACACGTGGGTATCCAACCAGGTCTTGAGGGGCTCGGCCCCGAACCAGAACGCCTTCGAGTTGTCAGCTTTCAACTCGGTGAAGAATTCGAACAGGCCCCGTGGAAATCCCTGGAATGCGCTCATGGGTGCCCACCGGTCACAGCCCGGTTGTAGTCCATCGCGATCTCGATCCAAGCGGCCAGCTGTTTGTTGTCGCGGATCGCATCAACTGAGACGTTGATCCATCCTGGTCCCATGGTGCGGCCTGGCCCCATCATTGCCTGTGCTGCTCCTTCTCTGCTCAGGAGTTCGTCATGGCGCGCGGCGTCGACTCGGACGAGGAGCCTGCCGTCCTTCAGTGCGCTGACGATTATTTTCTCGTTGACCATGATGGATCTGCCGCCGAACATGGAGATTTCGCGTATCGCTGGTTCGGTGGCGATCAGGGCGTGGATGCGTTCGACGAGGTGGGTCTGGTCTTCGGTCATGACCTACTCCTTGGCTCAGGATTCGGGTGGACTGTAGGAGGGTCGGTCAAAGATCAGTACGCCCTCGACGATCATCCTCGCTCGTCAGCGTAGCCACCTCTGAAGCTGGCGCTTCGTAGCCGCGTTCATGGATATTGGCGATCATGCTGACTCGTTTCCGGAATACTAGAGACCTAATCTCTAGTACCACCACGCATCTGCGACCCTTGTCCCCCTAACTCGCTACAGATAGGCGTGATGTGTAGAGGGTTGGGAGACTGTCGTGTCAGGACGTGAGCTTGCACCCGCCTTCACGCTTGAGGATGCACGACAAGCGGGCCTGGGCAAGGACCGGATCTACTCGTTGCTCCACTAGGGCGAGATTGAGCGCATGGGGCGCGGTGTGTATGTGTGGCCCGATTCGATCCCGCCCGCCTTCATCACCCTTGCCGCCGCGACGAGACTGCACAGTGATGCGACGCTGTGCCTCACGAGTGCTCTTGTGCA
>JAUNKK010000146.1 GCA_030532825.1 Propionibacteriaceae bacterium | reverse complement strand
AAACCTATCCATGCTGACGTGGAGCCCAAAGGAGGGATGATGAGCCGGTCTCGTAGGTGGCTGACCCGCGACAACATCCTGCTGGCCGCGGCCGTGTTCGTTGTGGGCTCGCTGGTCGGGGTGGGCGTCTTCACCTTCGTGTTCGCCCGCGGGCTGTCCTATCTCAGTGACGACCCGAAGGCCTGCATCAACTGTCACGTCATGGAGCGGCAATACAGCGGTTGGATTGCTGGCAGCCACGCGCATGTCGCCACCTGCAACGACTGTCACGCCCCGCACGACAACCTGGTGAGCAAGTACATCGTCAAAGCCGACAACGGCTTCTGGCACGGCCTGAAGTTCACGACGGGCGACTACCCGGAGAACATCGAGATCCGGCAGTCCAACCGTGACGTGACGAACCAGGCCTGCCTGTACTGCCACGCCGATATGACCAGCAATATGCGCATCAGCGCCGGCGGCGAGCAGATTGACTGCACCAGCTGCCACCGTGACGTCGGACACGAGAGCCGGTGAGGAGAATGTCGGAAACCAAGGAAACCCCAAACCAGGCAACCCCGAAGAAGAAGGGCTCGAAGCGCATCGGCTGGATTGTCGCGGCCATCGCGGTGACGGCCGTGGTCACTGCGGGCATCACGTGGCTGCTCACCAACATCCTGCAACGCATGAACGAGGCCCATGAGCCGTTCACCAAGGTGGTTGAGCTAACCGAGGACACCTACGACCCGGCCGTCTGGGGGCAGAACTTTCCGAAGCAGTATGAGTCCTACCTGAGGACCTCTCAGATGTCCGCCACCACGCACGGCGGGATCCACACCCAAGAGCAAGAAGCCACCGAGGGCGATCCCCGCACGGTGATCCCCACCAGCCGGATCGAGGAAGACCCTCGTCTAGTCCAGATGTGGAAGGGCTACCCGTTCGCGACGGACTACCGTCACGCCCGCGGCCACGCCTACATGCTGGAGGACCAGCTTTATACGCTGCGCGTGCGCAATTTCCAGCAGCCCGGCGCCTGCCTCAACTGCCACGCCTCCACCGTCCCGATCATGAAGCAACTGGGCAACGGCGACATGCAGGCGGGCTTCGACGAGATGAACAAGACGCCGTACCTGGAGGTCGCCCAGCTGGCCGAGCACCCCGTCGGCTGCATCGACTGCCACGATCCGCAGACGATGGAACTGCGCATCAAGCGGCCCGCACTCATCGAGGGCCTGAAGAACCTCAAGGCCTCGCAGGGGATTGCCGACTACGACGTCAACCGCGACGCCACCCGCCAGGAGATGCGCACCTATGTTTGCGCACAATGCCACGTCGAGTACTACTTCGCCGGCGAGGGCAAGACCCTGACCTTCCCCTGGAACAACGGCATCCACATCGACCAGATCTTCCAGCGCTACCAGGACATCGGATTCCGTGACTGGACGCACGAAACCACCGGCGCGCAGGTCCTCAAAGCCCAGCACCCGGAGTTCGACATCTGGAGCAACTCCGTCCACGCGGCCAACGGCGTCAGCTGTGCCGACTGCCACATGCCGTACACCCGCGACGGCGCGACGAAGGTCACCGACCACCACATCCAGTCGCCACTGAACAACGTCAACTCTTCCTGCATGACCTGCCACCACTCCACGGAGCAGGAAATGAAGGATCGGGTCGTCGCCATCCAGGATCAGTACATCGGCACCCGCGACCAGACGTTCGACTCGCTGGTGGAGCTGATCAAGGGCATCGAAGCCGCGGAAGCCAACGGCGTCTCCGAAGACCGCATCAACCTGGCCCGTGAATACCAGAACAAGGCCAGCTTCTACCTGGACTACGTGTACTCGGAGAACTCCAACGGCTTCCACGCCCCCGCCTATGTGCAAACCATCCTGGCCGACTCCCTGGATGCCTCACGCAAGGGCCTCCTGGTGTTGCAGGACGGCGTGGATCCGGCGTCGCTGGAGCCCTCGGACATCACGAAGGCCAACGAAGCGGAGGCCGGGGAGCGTGGCAACTGACGATCGCCCCCAGCTGGCCGGGGTCCCGGACCTGGATCCCGGCCAGGCCGAGGCCGTCCTGGACTACCTGAAGCAGGCGCCCACGGCAGCCCGCCCTTGGGCCAGGCAGCAAGCCAAACTGATCCGCCAGCAGCTAGCCGCCATGGCCGATGAGAAGGACACCGACGTCGCTGACGAACCCACAGGCGCCACGCCCGACTTGGCGCTGGCGGAACTCGGTGAAGACGACGATGCTCGCGCCCGCGTACACACCCCCGCGGACCGGCCCGAGCGGCCGGACCAGCCCCGGCGTCGGTCCGCCTTCCTCGTCCCTGCGCTAGCCGTAGCCTTGGTGGCGGTCGGGGCCGTCCTCATCTACCGCATGGGTTTGCCGCAACAGAGCGAACCGACGGGCCAGCAAGCCGTGCCAAGCGGCTCCATGCCGGCCAACCACCCCGACATCTCCGGTCAGCAGGCCAGCGTCGACCCGGCGCGGATCGCGGAATTGGAGGCTGCCCTCCAAGCCAATCCCGACGACGTCCCCGCCGGCCTAGAGCTGGGAACCCTGCTGTTCACCCAGGGTCAAGACCAGTACGCCGCCGGGAACAAGGACGAGGCCGCGACCCTGTCCGGCCGGGCCCGGGACTTGTGGTTGCACATCACTCAGATCGCGCCCGACGACGCCCGGGCCTGGTTCAATCTCGGGTTCTACTACTACACGCTGGAGCCGCCGGACATCGCGGCCGGTAATGCCGCCTGGCAGCAGGTGCTCGAACTGGCCCCGGACTCCGACCTGGCGCAAATCGTCCGCAATCACATGGGCGCCCTGGCCTCGCCCAGCGTCCAGCCGACGGCGGGGGAGACCGATGGGTGAGTTGTTCAGCTGGGTCTACCGGCTCTTGCGTTCCAAGCTGCTCGGGGTCTTAGTGATCCTGGCGATGGCGGTGGCGTCGTTGATGGGCACCATGATCCGGCAGGCCCCCGCGGAGACAGCCCGTAACCCTGCGGCCAACGCCCAGTTCCTGGACGAGATGCGCGCCATCTACGGGGGCTGGGCCAGCATTCTGGACTTCCTGGGTTTCTTCCGGATCTGGACCTCGCCGCTGTTCCTGTCGATCACGGTGCTGCTGGGGCTGTCGATCGTTGCCTGCACGGTGCACCGGATCCCGCAGCTGGTCGAGCGCGCCATGCATCCCCGCACACACGTGTCGGCCCGGTTCTTCGACCACGCCCAGTACCGGGCCGAGATCGACCTTCCAGTCGCGCCTGAAGCCGCCCTTGAGGCCGCCCGCGAGACTCTGCGGCAGCGTCGCTTCCGCATCCTGCCCGACGAGAAATCGCCGGAGACGGGGCTGTATGCCGACCGGTTCCGGTTCGGTCCGTTCGGTACCGTCGTCGCCCACGCCAGCTTCATCATCATCATGGCGGCGTTCGGGATCTCGGCCTTCACGGGCATCGAGGACACCATCAACGTCGGCATCGGCGAGACCGTCCGCGTGGGCCACGGCACCGACCTGACCGTCACCGCCACCTCCTTCGACGACGACTACGACGAGCAGGGCCGCCCCCTCGACTACGTCAGCCACCTCATCGTCCACCGCGGCGACGTCGTTGCCGCCGAGGCTGATGTGCGGGTGAACTCACCGCTGACGGTCGACGGCTTCGCCTTCCACCAGGCCAGCTTCGGGGTGGCCGCGCAGGTCACGATCAGCGGCGTCGAAGGCATCGAGTTCAACGGGTCGCTGCCGCTGAACTGGACGAGCGAGGACGGAAACTACGCCATCGCCCGCTACACGACGCCGTCGCAGGAGGTCGAGATCATGATCGTCACCCCCGCCTCCGGTGCCACCGGCGCGGCCATCCCCGCAGGTAACGCCGTCGTAGAGATCTACGACATCTCCAGCGGACAACGGTTGGTGCAGCAGGCGGTGCAGCCTGGGGGCGTCGTCACAACCGATCAGCACAGCGTCACCTTCCTACGCGAGCAGCTCTACACCGGCATCATGATCCGCCAGGACCCGGGTGCCCCGTGGATGTGGCTGGGTTCCGCGCTGCTGGTGGTCGGCATGGTCATGACCTTCGGGCTGCGGCACCGTCGCATCTGGGTGCGCGTCGACGCCACCGACGACGGGTCGATGCTGCGGGTGGCGTCGGCGGAGAAGGATGACACCACCTTTGAACGGCAGTTCCGGGGGCTCATCGCGGCCATAGACGACCGCATCCCCCACACCAAGCGAGAGGAACTCACAGATGCTTGAGATGGCCGAATACCTGGTCACGGCAGCGACGGTGCTGCTGGCGGTCTCGCTGCTGGCACATATCGCGCTGGTGACCGCCAAGAACCGGCGACCCGCGAAGGCTGTGAGTCAGCGGGCGAAGGTCAGCGTCGGCGCAGGCAGCGCCGAGGAAACGGTGGTCGCCGCCGAGGCCCCGACGAAACGGCTGGGGCTGGCGTGGTACGCCGTCGCCTTCGAGGTGGTGGCCTTCGTGCTGGTCACGGCCTATTTGGGGGTGCGAATGGCCGTGATCGGCCACGGGCCCTTCGCGAATCAGCACGAGTTCGCGGTGTCCTTCGTGTGGGGGATTCTGCTGGTGGCGCTGTTCTTCGAATTGCGGCATCACGCCTACACCCTGGCACTGGGGGTGCAGCCCGTCGCCATCGCGCTGCTGCTGTACGCCATGTCGCTGGACACCGGGGTGAGGCCCCTGGTCCCCGCGTTGCAGAACCGGTTGATGCTGAACCTGCACGTCGGGTTCGCGATCATCTCCTACGGCGCGGCCTGCGTGTCGTTTGGGGCGGCGGTGCTGTA
>JAUNKK010000145.1 GCA_030532825.1 Propionibacteriaceae bacterium | reverse complement strand
GGGCCATGTCTGAGTCTCCGATACGTCGCCACATGCGGCGAAGCCTGATCGAGTTCCCGCCGACGATGCCGCAGCACGAGGAAGTGTTGCAGTTGGCTGCTGCCACGAACGACGAGTTGGGCGAGTTGATGGCCAACGCATACCGCGACACCCCCAACTACGAGGGTGAAACTCTCGCTGACGCGATAACAGAGGTGGCCCGCACCCGCGACGGCCATTACGGCGAATTGCTGACCTACGCCTGCGGGGTGATTCGCCGCGACGGCCGACCGGTGAGCGCCAGCCTCGTCGCCCGCGTCGACGGCGCCCCGTGCCTGCTGTATGTCATCACCGCCCCGGATTCTCAGCGGGAGGGCCTGGCCACTGCTCTGATCGAGCACGCGGCGGCCCGTCTCACCGAGGTTGGGGAGGCGATCTTTGACCTAGCCGTCACCGTCGGGGGGCCCGGCGAGAATCTTTACCGGCGTCTCGGATTCCGGGAAGTCGCGCGTCGCTGAGACGCGGTGCCGCCCGGCTTCCAGGTCTGGACCGGAGCCGGGCGGTCCAAGGCCGTGAGCGGCCGAAATATCGGGGCAACGCGGACGTGGCAACCGAGGTCGCGGCCTGCGAAACGGGGTCACGTCGGCTGCTTTGATGCCTGACGGGAACCCGTCATCCGAATGGTCATGGGGCTGGAAACTGAAGGGAACCGTCGCAACGGTGAGTACAGTCGCCACCATGATTAGACCAGAGCCCACGGGCGCCTCGCACGAGGTGCAGCCGGACGAGCTGTTCTTCTCAACCACGGACTCTAAAGGCATCATCAAGATCGGTAATTCTGTGTTCGAGCGGCTGGCCCGCTACCCCGCCGAGAAGCTCATCGGGGCCCCGCACAGCATCATCCGGCACCCGTCGATGCCCGGCGGTGCCTTCCGGTTGATGTGGGACACCCTGGAGTCGGGTAAGCCCTTCTGCGCCTATGTGGACAACCTTGCCGGTGACGGGTCCCGCTACACCGTATTCGCGACCATCACCCCCTTGGGTGACGACTACCTGTCGGTGCGCACCAGGCCTTGCCGGGAGGATCTCTTAGACGCGGCCCGCTCGCTTTATGCTGCCGTCCGGCCCGGTGAACTCCAGGCCCGAGCCGACGGGGTCAGCGCCCGCGAAGCTGCGCTCCAGGGACTCGGCCAGCTAGCGGAACTCCTAGCCGGGGCCGGTTTCCCCAGCTACGACGAGTTCATCTGGGTGGCGCTTCCGGCGGAGGTCCTGGCCCGCGCCGAGGCAGTCGGGGGCTTCCCCCGTCGCTCCACCCGCAGCGTGTTCGGCGACATCCTGGAGGCCGCAGGTCGCAACCACGAACGATTCCGGGCCTGGCTGGAGCACCTCGACCGGCTGCAAACGACGGCCGACGCGCTGGTGGCGGCGATGGCGCGGATGGCGGAGACCGTCGCGACGAGCGAGGCCACCGCCGACGAGTTTGGGGCGCTGAGCGGGGGCTTTTCGCCCATCATGCTGAGCGTCAACGTATGGCGTTCGATGATTGAGGAAATCTCGGAGATGAACCGTGCCCTCGTCGAACGCCTCAGCCGACTGCGGGTGTCCTGCGCGCAGGGCCGGTTTCTGATCGCCCTGGCGTCCCTGCACAACGACGCCGTCGGCCAGTTCGCGTGCGAGGCTATCGACGGGCAGCCCGGCCCCACCGACCCGGGCCTGGCGATCACGAGCCTGGTTCAGGCGCTGAGCGACGACGTGCATCAGGCCGCGGCGGACCTCACCGATAACGCCGAGCAGGCGGCCGCCGCCAGCGAGGAGGCCGAGCAGCTGTCGGGACTCGTCGAGATGCCCACCACCCTCATCGACAACTGGCGCACCTTGGCTGCCGCCGACCCGGACCCGCGGGTCGCGGAGATGATGCCGAAGGTCGCAGACGTGGTTGACCGGGGCCGCGCGGAAGCGGAATCGCTGGCCGAACTGGCCCGGCAGTGCCGCAGCATCGCGACCCCCCTCGACGTACAGTCCGTCATCGCCGAACTCCGCGCCATCGGCCAGCACCTGGAGGCCGCCGCCTGAGCGACCGGCCACCCCTGCCGCCGGACCCGATCAATGGCAACCAGCGACCCTGAACCGTCAAACGAGCGTTACGGTGGGACACGAGGACCTCCGAGTGTGAGGCGTGACTGTTGACAAGCCGCACCTCACCCGGGGGTCCTCCTCGCGTCAACCCGACGCTGTCACCAACCTCATGACCGAGTACATCTAGTGTCGCGCTGACGTCCCAGGTTTTCGCGGCGAACGCGAATGATTTCGCTAGCCTGGCTGCTGTCGGTGTCACGACCTTGTTCGTGCTCTACCTCGTGTTTTGGCGGTGGGTGAGCGGCGATGAGGAGGTTAGGGACTTGGTGCATGCGATTTATGAGGTGCGACGCCAGCGACTGAAGGATGTCGAAGACCTCGGCTAAGAGAGCAAGCCAAGTGGCACAGCGGCGACCCCGTCGTCTCGGCGGTAGGCGTACTCACCGGTCGTGATGACGACCTTGTCGAGGAGGCGGGGGCCTAGGCGCCCGCCCAGCCAGTGCAGGTGACGGACGTCAGCATCGTCGGGGTCGCGGGTCAGCTTAACCTCAATGCCCACCACATTGCCTGCGTTGTTCTCGACGATGAGGTCCACCTCATGATCACCGTTGCGGGTGCGCAGGTGCGATACCCGCAGTCCAGCGACTGCCGCGCGGACCCGCACGCACAGGGTAACCAGCGACTCGAATAGCTGCCCCAGAACCTCGCCGGAGCCTGGGGCGCCGCTGAGGAGTTTGGCTGGGGAGATGTCGAGGAGGCGAGCTGCTAGGGCCGGGTCAAGTAGGTGATGCTTGGGGCCCGCCTTGAGTCGGGCCAGTGGGGCCAGTGAAGGGGTCCATCCCGGCACCGGGTCGAGGACCCAGATGCGGCTGAGAATATCCCGGTAAGCCTGGGTTGTGGTGCGGCTGGGCTTGTCGCTCTCGCTGGCGGTGGCCGCTTCAAGGATGGCGCTGTAGGAGGCTGTCGTCGACGAGGCGGCGGCGTAAGCGGCGAGCCATGCCCTGAGGGCCTGGGGACGTCGAACTGTCATGCCTTCTTCGGGAAGATCGCGGTCGACGATGCGGGCCAGGTAGCTATCGAGCTGCAGCCTGAGGGCGGCGGGACGCATGCCACGCAGTCCGGGGAGTCCGGAAGCGCAGATCTCCTCGACATAGTCGGACAGGCTCAGCGGGGATTGGCCTTCGATCTTGGCTTCGCCAGATATGAGGGCGGCAATGTCGATTCCCCCGGGAGCTACTCCGCGTTCGGTCAGCGACATGGGGCGCATGGTCAAAGTGGCGATACGCCCGGCGCCGGAGTGGCTCGTGGTTCCTGGCTGCGGTGTTGCGCTACCGGTGAGCAGCACGGCCAGGTCCCGGCGGCGATCTACCGCCCTGCGGACCCGATCCCACACCGGGGGATAGTGCTGCCACTCGTCGATGAGTACTGCGCCATCCCCGTCGAGGATCTCAGCCCCTGCGCGCAGCGAAGCCACCGTGTGTGGGTCATCAAGTTCAAGCACACGTCGCACGCGCCGCCGCGCCGTCTCGGTCTTGCCGACGGCTTTGGCGCCTTCGATTGCAATGGCGGGTACGTCTGGGAAGACCTCATCAAGGAGGTCGTCGAGGGCTCTGCGCAGGTACTCCACGCCACTTACCATACAAAACGCCGAAGTTCTAGCACTCAAAACGCCGGACGTGTGGCTTCTGAGGTGGCGACCGGCGGGTCTCTACACGCCTGCCATCTTCACCGGGGACCATAGTGCGTCGAGCGGCAACACGTGCAGCCTGTCCTCATATGTATAGGGTCGGCTGCCCAGGTGAAGGACGATCCCGCCCAGGAAGCGATCCCCTAACGTGTCTCTCAGCCGTGTCAACCCCTGGAAGTCTGCTCCGGGTACCCGCGAGTGCCCAGGGCCAGTCGATGAACCAGACCTGTCCGTCGGTGCCAACGAGGATGTTGTCGGCCCGCAGGTCGCAGTGCGTGAGCGTGTCACCGTCCAGCAGCGCCAGGTTGCGCCGTGCCGCGTCATGCAGCCCGGGGAGGTGTTTGTGGAGCCAGGGGTCCAGGCCAGGTGGCGGGGCCTCCGAGAGGCGTCCGAAGGCCCGCCACATTCCGCCGAGTTCATCCGAGGCTTTAGGGAGATCAGGAAGCGGGGACGGGGTGAGCCGCTCGGACAGCTCGAAGCAGGCGTCCAAGACGGGGGAGAACTGGTCTGCGGCCCAGGGCAGGTCGGGGTGGGCGGTGCCGTCTAGGTACTCCAGCACCAGGACGACCCAATCGTCGCGCTCGAAACCGCCGATCCAGCGCGGCACCGGCAGCCCGCCCGGCATCGCGGTCATGATCCTGGCCTCGGCCCGATGCAACTCCGGGGTCCTGGCATTGAGGCGGGGGTGCACGGCCTTGACGAAGGCGACGTGCCCGTCGCGGCAGACCAGCCGGTCCGCCGTCCCGGGCGAGAACCCGGTGGCGTGTGAGGTGTGCGAGACGACGGGGGAGCCGAGAATCGCCTCAACCTGCCGACGGACAGTTTCCGGCAAGTTGTCCCACGTGATGCGCAGCATACCTGAATCTTAGGGCGGACCGTTAGGCGAAACATTGGGATCAGACAGGATCGTTGGCCCCGTCGCGAGCACACCCAGCGCGCGGTTGGGGGGTACTTGACGGGGTATCAGTGGGTCTCGACCCATGCGCCCTGACGCGCTTGCCCCAGGCAAGGCCGTGGAACCCTTATTGACATCGAAACTTCTTTAGAGTTAA
>JAUNKK010000144.1 GCA_030532825.1 Propionibacteriaceae bacterium | reverse complement strand
CTGGTGACCGTCATGGTCCGCGGCGACGTCGGCGCCGTCAAGGCCGCCACCGACTCAGGGGCCTCCGCAGCCGCCCGCGTAGGTGAACTCGTCAGCGTGCACGTGATCCCCCGCCCGCACAATGACGTATCCAAGATCCTCCCCGCCCAGGCCGACGCCAAGTAGGACGGTGAGCCATGTCTGAAGAACTGATCCAGAAAGTGATGGCGGAAGTCACGCGGCAGTTGGGCACCGATGCCCCCGCGGCCAGGCCCGCCACCCCACCCGCCGCCACGGAGTTCGTCGGCACGAACCCCCTCGGCGACACCATTGGCCTAGTCATCGCGAACGTGGACCCGCAACTCCACGAGATGATGAAGCTAGACAAGAAATACCGCTCGATTGGCATCCTGGGCGCCCGCACCGGCGCCGGCCCGCACATTTTCGCCGCCGACGAGGCCGTCAAAGCCACCAACAGCGAGATCCTGAGCATTGAGTTGCCCCGCGACACCAAGGGCGGCGCTGGCCACGGCTCGCTGGTGATCTTCGGCGCCGAGGACGTCTCGGACGCCCGCCGCGCCGTCGAGGTGGCCCTAGAGGAGCTGAACCGCACGTTCGGCGACGTCTACGCCAACGACGCCGGGCACCTGGAGTTCCAGTACACGGCCCGCGCCAGCTTCGCCCTCAACAAGGCCTTCGACGCGCCGCTGGGTAAAGCCTTTGGCATCACCGTCGGCGGCCCGGCAGCCATCGGCGTCGTGCTGGCCGACACCGCCATCAAGGCGGCGACGGTGGACGTCGTCGGCTACAGCAGCCCGAGCAGCGGCACCAGCTACTCCAACGAGGCGATCGCGTTCCTGAGCGGCGACTCCGGCGCGGTCCGGCAGGCCATCGTCGCGGCCCGCGAGGTCGGCATCTCGCTGTTGGGCGCTCTGGGCGACACCCCGGCCTCCCTCTCCACCCCCTACATCTGAGGACTGATTGATGCGTTCGAAGAGGTTTGAGGCGCTTGATGCGCGCCCCGTGAACCAGGACGGGTTCGTCAGCGAATGGCCCGAGGTGGGGCTGATCGCCATGGATTCCCCGGGCGATCCGAAGCCCTCCATCAAGCTGGTGGACGGCCAGGTCGTGGAACTCGACGGCAAGACCCGCGACCAGTTCGACATGATCGACACGTTCGTCGCCAACTACGGCATCAACCTGGAGCGGGCTGAGGAGGCCATGGCCCTCGATTCCCTCCAGGTGGCCCGGATGCTGTGCGACATCAACGTGCCGCGTTCCGAGATCATCCCGCTCACCACCGCCATGACCCCGGCGAAGCTCACCGAGGTCGTCGGCAAGATGAGCGTGCTGGAGATGATGATGGCGGTCACGAAGCTGCGGGCCCGCCAGCAGCCCGCCAACCAGTGCCACGTCACCAACGTGCTCGACCATCCCGTGCAGATCGCCGCCGACTCCGCGGAGGCTGCGCTGCGCGGCTTCGCCGAGCAGGAGACCACCGTCGGCGTCGTCCGCTACGCCCCGTTCAATGCGCTCAGCCTGCTGGTCGGCGCGCAGACGGGCCGGCCGGGCATCCTGACGCAGTGCGCCGTCGAGGAAGCCACGGAGCTGCAGCTCGGCATGCGCGGCCTGACCGCCTACGCCGAGACGGTGTCGGTGTACGGCACCGAGGCGGTGTTCATGGACGGCGACGACACCCCCTGGTCGAAGGCGTTCCTGGCCTCCAGCTATGCCTCCCGCGGCCTGAAGATGCGCTTCACCTCGGGCACCGGCTCCGAGGTGCAGATGGGCTTCGCCGAGGGCAAGTCGATGCTGTATCTGGAGTCCCGCTGCCTGTTCGTGACGAAGGCCGCCGGATCCCAGGGTACCCAGAACGGCTCGGTGAGTTGCGTCGGCGTGCCCGCGGGCGTGCCGGGCGGCATCCGCGCGATCCTGGCCGAGAACCTGATCGCGATGATGCTGGACCTCGAATGCGCCTCCAGCAACGACCAGACGTTCACGCACTCGGACCTGCGCCGCGTGTCGCGGTCGCTGATGCAGTTCGTGCCCGGCACCGACTTCATCTGCTCCGGCTACTCGTCGACGCCGAACAGCGACAACATGTTCGCCGGCTCCAACTGGGACGCCGAGGACTTCGACGACTGGAACATCATCCAGCGCGACCTGCGGGTCGACGGCGGGCTCACGCCGGTGCTGGAGGAGGACGTCATCGCGGTCCGCCGGAAAGCCGCTCGGGCCCTGCAAGCCGTGTTCGACGAACTTGGCCTGCCGGCCATCACCGACGCAGAAGTGGAGGCTGCGACCTACGCCCACAGCTCCGAGGACATGCCGAAGCGCAACGTCGTCGAGGACCTGAAGGCCGCCGAGGACATGATGAACCGCGAGATCACCGGCGTCGACGTGGCCAAGGCCCTGTCCCGGGGTGGTTTCGAGGACGTCGCGGAGGCGGTGTTCAACCTGCTGAAGCGACGCGTCGCCGGGGACTACCTCCACACGTCGGCGATCTTCGACGCCGACTTCAACGTGATCTCCGCCGTGAACTACCCCAACGACTATGCGGGTCCGCAGACCGGGTATCAGATCGACGAGCAGCGGTGGAACCAGATCAAGACCATTCGTCAGGCCATCAGCCCCGAGAGCATCTGAGGTCCGTCATGAGCATCGATTCCAACACCCTGCGCCAGATCATCGAGCAGGTGGTCCAGGAGATGACCTCCGAGGCTCCCGCAGCCAGCCCCGCCGCACCCCCCTCGGGCGGAACCGCGACGATGACCGCCACGGCCGCCGGGAAACTCACCCTGGCCGAGACGGGCGACGCCGAACGCGGCACGGACCCGAAGGAAGTCGTGATCGCCGTCTCGCCGGCGTTCAGCTCCCTGATCCACGAAACCATCATCGGGCTGCCCCACCCCGCCGTCCTGAAGGAGATCATGGCGGGCATTGAGGAGGAGGGCCTCAAGTATCGGTTCGTGAAGATCTACAAGAGCGCCGACGTCGGCTTCATCGCCCACCAGGCGGCGAAGCTGTCGGGCTCCGGCATCGGCATCGGCATCCAGTCGCGCGGCACCACGGTCATCCACCAAAAGGATCTGCCGCCGCTGTCGAACGTGGAGCTGTTCAGCCAGTCGCCGCTGATCGATTTGGAGACGTTCCGCGCCATCGGTAAGAACGCCGCCAAATACGCCAAGGGCGAGTCCCCCGCGCCCGTGCCGATCCGCAACGACCAGATGGCCCGCCCCAAGTATCAGGCCATCGCGGCGCTGCTGCACAACAAGGAAACCGCTCAGTGCGACCTGGCCAAGAAGCCGCAGTCGCTGAGGGCCAGCTTCGCCTAGGAGACGCAGACATGGATCAGGAACAACTCATCCGCCAGATCATGGCGGAGGTCATGAAGTCCCTCGGGAACGACTCCGTGACCTTCCAGAAGGCCGACCCGGCCGCGGCCGCCTCCGCCCCGGGGCCTCGTCACGCCTCAGGAGAAACGACGCCCCGCATCCGCCGGGACGCGTACCCGCTCGCGGAGAAGCACCCCGACCTGGTGAAGACCAACACCGGCAAGCCCCTGACCGATCTCACCTTCGACCGGGTGAAGTCGGGCGAACTCAGCTCCCTGGACTTCCGCATCTCCTCGGAGACCCTGGAGTTGCAGGCCCAGGTCGCTGACGCCGCCGGGCGCGAGACCCTGGCCCGGAATTTCCGGCGCGCCGCCGAGCTGGTGGCCGTGCCGGATACCCGGCTGCTGGAGATCTACGACGCGCTGCGGCCGTACCGCTCCACCAAGCAGGAGTTGTACGACATCGCGGCCGAGCTGGAGGGCACCTACGGGGCGACGGTGAGCGCGGGCTTCGTCCGCGAGGCCGCCGACGTCTACGAGGCCCGCGGTCGCCTCCGCGAGGACTGAGAGGACAGGGCGATGGCGCGACTGGTTGCTGGCATCGACATCGGCAACGCCACCACCGAGGTGGCGCTCGCCGAGGTCGGCGCCGCGCCCGGCCAGGTGAACTTCCTGGCCAGCGCCATCGCCCCGACCACTGGCATCAAAGGCACCAGCGCCAACATTCGCGGCCTGTTCCGCGCCCTCACCGACGCCCTGAGCCGAGCCGGGCGCCGCGTGGAGGAGCTGGCCGCCATCCGCATCAACGAGGCCGCCCCCGTCATCGGCGATGTCGCGATGGAAACCATCACGGAGACGATCATCACCGAGTCGACGATGATCGGCCACAACCCCGCCACCCCGGGCGGACTCGGCATCGGGGTGGGCGAAACCATCGCCCTGGCCGACCTGTCAGGGGCGAGCGCCGACCGGAAGTACATCGTCGTCGCGTCCCGCACCTCCCCCTACGACCAGGTGGCGGCAGCGCTCAACGCGGTCGCGGATCGCCTGGAGATCGCGGGCGCCATCCTGCAGGCCGACGACGGCGTCCTAGTCCACAACCGCCTCCGCCACAAGATCCCGATCGTCGACGAGGTACGGCTGATCGACAAGGTGCCGCTGGGGATGCTGGCCGCCATCGAGGTGGCCGATATGGGGCGCATCGTCGAGACCCTGTCCAACCCGTTCGGCATCGCCACCCTCTTCGGTCTCGACCCCGAGGACACCCGGTCCGTGGTGCCGCTGGCGCGGTCCCTGGTCGGCAACCGTTCCGCCGTCGTCATCAAGACCCCGAAGGGCGATGTGCAGGAACGCCGCATCCCCGCGGGTCGGCTGACGTTCCGCGGCGACAACACCCTTGAGGCGGACGTCGACGGCGGGGCCGACGCGATCATGGCCACCGCCAGCCGCATCCGCGGGCTGAGCGACATCACGGGCGAGCCCGGCACCAACGTCGGCGGCATGATGGAGAAGGTGCGCGTCACGATGGGGCAGTTGACCGGGCAGCATCCCCGCGATGTCCGCATCACCGACCTGTTGGCCGTCGACATCCAGGTGCCGCAGCAGGTGGCGGGCGGCATCGCCAACGAGTTCTC
>JAUNKK010000143.1 GCA_030532825.1 Propionibacteriaceae bacterium | reverse complement strand
CGCCGCCGCTGAGGGCCTGCATGAGGGTCAGCGACTGCACCGTCTCGGGCTGCACCCAGCGGCCCAGCAGCACGATGTGCAAGGCAAAGAACACCGCGCTGACCAGCGTTAAGGCCGCGCCAAACCCGAAGCTGGCATCGCCACCGCCGTGCCCCATCGCCAGGATGCTGATACCCACCACCGTCAAGGCAATGGCCATCCAGGTGCGGCGAGTGGTGCGCTGCTTCAGCAGTAGGGGATTCAGCACGGCGGTGAACACCACGTAGCTGGCGGTGATGAAGCCGGACAGCGACGGGGGAGTGTGCTCAAGACCAACCATCTGCAGGGCCAGACCCGAGTTGAAGATCACCCCGAGCACGATCCCCTGCAAACAGGTTTCCCACCGCATTCGCAGGTGCGGCAGGAACGGCGGAATCAGACATATCGCCGTCAGCAACAACCGGGAAATCAGCAGGTCGGCGGGCGTCATCGCCGCGTAGGCGCCCTTCGCCACCACGACGGTTGAGCCCCAGGCTGCCGCTGCGACAAGTAGCGCCACTAACGGCAAAACACGGCGGTTGAAGCTCACTCGTATAGCCTACTGCCCGCACCGGGGGCTATGTCCCAGGTGAACCCCGGGGATGAGTGTTGGTTTGCCGAGGAGAGCTAGGTTTCTGCGCGGCAGCCGACCCACCGGGCCCTGCCCCTGATGGCAGGTCAGGACTCGTAGATCGTGACCGTGCTGCCCTTCGGGACTTCGGTGCCGCCCTTGGGGTCGGTGCTCGACACGAGACCGACACCGACGGGGAAGGTGGGGTTGGGCTTGACCTCCACCACGAAGCCGGCGCCCTCAAGCGTCCGCCGGGCGGCGTCCACGCTCTGGAACGTGACCTCGGGGACTGTTACCAGCTCCGGGCCGAGGGACTTGACCAGCTTGATGACGTCACCCTTCTTACCGGTGCCGCTGGACGGGGTTTGGGAGCTGACCAGGCCCGCCTCAACGGTGGTCGAATACCCTTCGCTCACCTCGACCTTGAAGCCCAACGCGGTGAGCTCCTGCAGGGCGGTATCCGCGGCCTTGCCGGTGTAGTTGCGGATCTTCAGGGGCTCGGCCCCTTTGCTCACCACGAGATCAATGGCGGTGCCCGGCGGCAGCATGGCTCCCGCGGGCTGGCTGGCGGAGATGATCTTCCCCGACTCGACGTCCGCCGACCACTCCTCCTTGATGTCGCCAACCGTCAACTGCACCGACTCGAAAGCGGAGCGCGCGTCGTCGACGGTGAAACCAACCACGGCGGGCATGGTGTAGCGCTCAGGCCCCTTCGAGATGGTCAGCGTCACCTTGGAGCCCCGCGGCGCCCGGATCCCAGCGGAAGGGTCGGTCTTGATGACCGAGCCTGCCGCCACGTCCTCCGAGTAATCCTCCACCGTCGTGAAGTCCAGGTCGTTGGCTTGCATGGCCTTGACGGCCTGCTCCCGGGGCACCCCCGCCACATCCGGGGTGGTGGTGAAACGCCCGTCCGCCCACCACCAGGAGCCAAAGCCGGCGACTACGGTGATCAGCAGCACCAGCAGCAACAGCATCGCCCCGCGGCGGCGCCGATGGACCGGATCCTGCGAGATGCTGAGTTGCGGAAAGATCGGCGTCCGATGGGAGCTGGGCGACGATGGCGTGCGTTGACTTGGCATCGCCGGCTCGGGCGATACCGCCGGCTCTGGGGAGGCCGGGGATTGGGCCGGAATCGTCGTGGTGATCGCGTCCGGGTCGTAGATTGGCTCCGCCGACTTCTTTGCTTGTGGAATGGTGGTCGTCGGCAACTCCGTGAGCGGCCGTGGACGCGGTTCTGGGCGGGGCGCAATCTGCTGGGTGACGTCCTCGTGATCGCTGGGCCGGGGCCGAAGCCTGGCCGCCAGGATCGGGTTGTGACGCTCCGGGTGACGCAGCAGTTCCTTGCGAACGTCCCGGAGCTTGGCCATCAGTTCACGGCCGTCCGCGATGCGCGTGTCCGGGTCGCGCGCGGTGCTGGCGGCAACCAGCGCGTCCACGTAGTCCGGAACGAAACCCGGCACCCCAAGCTCCCGTAGCTTCGCCGAGGGGGCCGGGACATCGACGTTCACGTGGTTATAGGCGATTTGATAGTTGTTTTCGCCCACGTGTGGTTTCTTGCCGGTGAGTAGTTCGAACAGCACGATCCCCGTCGAATAGATGTCGCTGCGCGAGTCGGGGCGGGCGTGGGTCACCAATTCCGGCGGCAGATAGGACGCGGTGCCGACCAGCACCCCTGTCGCCGTCATCTGAGGCGACGTGGTCTGCCGGGCCAAGCCGAAATCGGCCACCTTTACCTGGCCGCGGGCCGAGATCAGTACGTTCTCGGGCTTGATGTCGCGATGCACGATGCCGTATTCGTGGGCCGCTGCCAGGGCCGAGGCGATCGGCTCCAGCAGATCCAGCGCGCGCAGCGGTTTCAGCGGAGCCTCGCGCGCGATCAGGCGCCGCAGGGTCTCGCCATCGACGAACTCCATGACGATATAGGGCTGGCCTTGGGAGGTGCCCTGGTCGAAGATGCTGACGACGGCGGGGTGGTTGATGAGGGCCGCGGACCGGGCTTCCCGGTCAAACTTTGCCTCGAACTCGTCGTCCTCACCCAGGTCCTGCCGCATGATCTTGACGGCGACGGTGCGCTGCAGGCGGGTGTCGCGAGCACGGTAGACGGTGGCCATGCCGCCCCGCGCCAGCTTCGCCAGGAGCTCGTAGCGACCGTCCAGCACGCTGCCGACCATCGGGTCGTACGCGCTGTTGTTGTTCACTGAGATCTCCAGAGCCACTAGGGGATACCGACGAGTCACCAGGATAGGGCTGTCTTTGAGTGTAGGGCGCGTGGCAAGCCCTCATAGCGGACGGCGCGCCGCGTAGGCTCTTCCCATGACTGTCCTCATGAGCCTTCGCTCGCGCCTCATGCTGGCGCGGCTAGCAGTGGAGCTACCCTTGGCCGAGGCGCCGGAGCGCCTGCCCGAGATCGCGCTCGGCAGCGTCGACTTAGCTTTGCTCACCACCGATGAGCGTTCCAAGGACGTTCAGGCCCGGTTCCAGGAGTTGCAGCGCAGTTTCGGGCAGCGCGTGCTGTTAGCCATTGATAATCCAAAGCTGAAACCGGATGTGTGCGTGCCCCGGCGCAAGATCCGCTACTACCGCCCCCATGAGTGGGCGCTGCTGGGGCGTCGAGTGCAGGACGACACCCTGCTGCGGCAGCCCGATGACGTGCAGTTCCTGCTGCTGCCCGACGCCAAAGCGGATGCCCCGCTGTTCCGGGCCGCCCTGGAAGCCCAGCCGCCCCTGCAGGCCGGCTCCGTGCCGTGGTTTGTCGCCGGGGATCTTCACCGAGGAGCTGTCACGAAGCTGGTCGAGGCCGGTGCCCGCCGCGCCTGGCTGACGGGGCGGAACTCCGTCGAGGAGTTGCTGGAAATCGACGAACTGCTGCGCGACTCGTGGCGCGACGACCCAGCTGCGGCCACCTACCGGGGAGAGGCGGCCGCCTCCTGAGGCGGGTTGCTCCTGGTTAGTCCTGAGGACGGCGCCAGACGTGGGCGGGTTCGCCGCGTCGTGCCGCGGTCAACCACCACGTGGCCTCGATGCAGGCGGCGCCCACCAGGCCGGCGATCAGGCCGAACAGCATGGTGCCTGCGTTGGTGAGGTCGAGGCTCAGCAACTGCCGGGACCAGGGCAGCAGGAACATCGCCGCGTAGAAGGCGTAGGCGAATACCACGAGCCCCAGGCGCCACGTCACCCAGGGGCGGGCCACTACTGCAAGCACCCACGTCACGGTGATGATGAGCGCGGCCAGCGTCGCCGTGGACGCCTGGGCCTGGATGGTGGCCGACACTTCGCCGAAGCCTCGGGTCGCGACATAGGTGACGATAGCGACGAGGCCGACGACGATCCCTGAGGGCAGCGCCAGCGCCAACACCCGGGACACGAATCCGGGCCGGGCCCGCTCCTTGTTGGGTGCCAGGGAGAGCAAGAAGGCGGGGATACCGATCGTGAACCAGCCGGTCACCGTCACGTGCAGGGGGATGAAGGGGTTCGGCAACCCCAGCAATCCGACGACCAGTGCGATGAGCACAGCGTAGACGGTCTTGGTCAGAAACAGCTTCGCGACCCGTTCAATGTTGCCGATGACCCGCCGCCCCTCGGCAACGACGTGGGGAAGGGTGGCGAACCGATCATCCAGCAGCACGATCTGTGCCACGGCCCGGGTCGCGGCTGAACCGGAGCCCATGGCGACGCCCAGGTCTGCGTCTTTGAGCGCTAGCACGTCGTTGACGCCGTCACCGGTCATGGCAACCGTCTGCCCCTGGCTCTGGAGCGCCGTCACCATGGCGCGCTTCTGCTGGGGGGTGACACGCCCGAATACGTCGGTCTTGCCGACGACCTCGGCAAACTCGGCCTCGTCTGTCGGCAGGTGCCGGGCGTCGACGGCGTCCGCCACCGACACCCCAAGGGAACGGGTGACGGCCCCGACCGAGGCCGCGTTGTCGCCGGAGATCACCTTCACTGCCACGTTCTGGTCGTTGAAGTAGGCCAAGGTGTCGGCGGCGTCGGGGCGGACCAGCTGGTCCAGTACCAGCAGCGCGGCTGGGACGACCTCGCCGGGCGCGGCGGGGGAGTCAACCGGTTGGCTGGCGGTGCCCAGCAGGAGCACGCGGCGTCCGGTGGCCCCGATCTCTTCGGCCTGGGCTGCGACATCCGCGGTGGCCAGCACGTCGGGGGCGCCGAGCACCCAGTGACCGTGGGCTGAAAACGACACGCCAGACCATTTTTTGGCCGAGGTGAAGGGCGCCCGGGCCGCGACGTCCCACGCCTGCGCGGCGGCTGGGACGGCCTCGGCGATGGCCATCATGGAGGCATTCGGCGCCGGGTCGGCGGACACGAGCTGCGCCAGCACCTCCCGTACGGCCGCCTCGTCTTGATCCAGGGGGATGATCTCGCCGAGCGTCATGGCGTTCTGGGTGAGGGTGCCGGTCT
>JAUNKK010000142.1 GCA_030532825.1 Propionibacteriaceae bacterium | reverse complement strand
GCCGTGGTCATCGTCCACGCCATGCGGGCTCGCAAGAAGTTCCTGAGGTGATGAACATGCCCCGTACCGTTGAAGAGATCCTCACCCATGCCGATGAACTTGCCGCGCGTTTCGAGGACTACGAACCCCGGCCAGGAGACGAGCTGGATATCGAAGCAGTCAACCGTCTCCGCGCAGCAGTTGCCGAGCAATCGGTGGCTGAGCGTCATCTACTTGATGCCGTCAAGACGGCCCGCGGGGCGGGCATGTCGTGGGCCTCGATTGGCAGCTTCGTCGGTACCTCCGGTGAGGCTGCGCGTCAACGTTATGCCCACCGTGTTGCCTGATCGGCTCAGTCGCGTGCACGGTTCTCGTGCTGCATTGAGGTCGTAAACGGCGGGCCACGAGCACGAAACTCTCGCGCAGCAGCCGGTCGGCGGCGCCTGCACCGGGCGCGCGAGCCCGATCACCACTGAGGGTCTGCTGGGCTCATGGCTTGCCTCCTGGGGTTGTGGGTCAGCTGTTGAGGCCCGTCACCCGCATGGTGATGTTGATTCGGCCCGCGTCCAGGCCGTACCCGGGCGAGGCGACACCGGGGTGGCCGCGACCCTGCGCGCCCTGGAGCGCCACGGCCGCTCAACGCTAGCCAAAGACTCGGAGTAGGAGATGGCACCTCCTCGACCACTGGATGCTTTACGCGTACACAGTGCTGATAGCATAAATGCTATCAATGAAGGAGTAGGGATGGCGACGATTCTGATCAGGGGTATCGACGATCGAGCCAAGGAAGCGCTTGTGGCGAGGGCTAAGGCGAACGGGCGCTCGATGGAGGCTGAAGCACGCGCGGTGCTTGAGGCGGCCGTACAAACCCCGAACGTAGGGCTGGCGATTCTCCGCGCTTTCCAGGAAGTGGGTGGCCTGGAACTCGACTTCCCATCCCGCACTGACGAAGCCGGCACTGTGGAGTTCGAGTGATCATCCTGGATACCAACGTGATCTCCGAGCTGATGCGCCCCGCGCCCGAGCCCGCCGTGGTCGCCTGGCTCGCCCAGATTTCCGGCGCTGTGGCGATCACTGCTATCACGCAGGCGGAGGCGCTCGCTGGCCTTGCGCAGCTCCCACCTGGCAGGCGACGCGCCCGGCTGGAAACAACATTCGAGTCCGCGGTGCACAGCGTCGGCATGCGTGGAGTTCTTCCCTTCGATGACAACGCCGCCCGGGCCTACGCGCAGGTGCTGCAGGCTCGACGACAAGAGGGAATCCCGATCAGCATTCCTGTTGCCCAAATCGCCGCCATTTGCCTGACCCACTCGGCTACCCTGGCCACGCGCAACGAGCACGACTTCAAGCACACCGGAGTGCGCATCGTTAATCCGTGGAGACAATGAGGCGGGTGGCCGTGGGATCCACATCATTGGGGAGGCTCCGCGCTCGATTCATAGAAAGAGTCGTTGTACTGCTGGCCTAAGGCTGGGGGAGTGGGGATCCGGCGGCGGGAGCGGCAGCTTCGGGCAGCAGTTTGGCGCGCAGTTGGGCTAGGCGCCGCTGCTTGGTCTCGGGCCGCTTGGCGTCCTCAATGCTGGCTGCCCACTCGCGCTGATGGGAGTACGACAGTCGCTGCCATGCGGCGGTGAGACCAGCGTCAGCCGCGAGTGCGTCGGCGAGCAACTGAGGCGGCGTGACGACCCGCTCGGCGGTATCACGAACGATCGTGCACTGCACCTCATCGCCGATCTCCACCCCGAGGAGTTGCCGGTTTGCTTTGCTCAAATACACGCACGGCTCGCCGCCCATGCGTGACACTCGCACCCGGGCCGTCGCATCTCCGACGGTGACGCATACCGGCGGCTGTCGGCCGGGCCCCAGCTGAGCGGCCTGCTGCTCGGTGAGCCTGATGGCGCCAGCGGGCCCATATGGAGTGATCGTGGTGGTGAATGTCAGGGCCATGACGGGAGTTTATCGACGACCATTGCGCCGACCCTGGTGACCGGACTCAGCAGGCCTGCTTATTCGACGGTGGGGGAGGAGAACCTGAACTAGTTCACCTAGGCCCTGGGGCTGATTTCTCTTGGCGGCACCAAGCCTAGACTCCAGGTTCATGAAGCGACCCTTCCCGTTCGGCTGGCTCGCCGCCGGACTAACCCTGGCCGCCGTCACGCTGCTGGGGATATCACCGGAGGGGGCGCAAAGCTGGCTGGCCGTCGGTGCGGTGGCTGTGATTGGGGCGCTGGCCGTTGGACTGGCGTGGCTGCGACGCACCCAACGGCGGCGCTACGAGGCGGCCCTGGCCGCGGCGGCCGCCCGCGACGCGGTGCTCTCCGACCGGCTCACCATCGCCCGCGATCTGCACGACATCGTCTCCCACGGGCTGGGCGCCATCACCGTGCGTGCCGAGGCCGGGCGACGCCTGGCCGCCGCCGACGACCAGGAGCCGACGCGGGCGCTGGGCGACGTCGTGACCCTCAGCCGCCAAACGACCGACGAGTTGCGCCGCCTGCTGACCCTGCTGCGCGACCCCGCCGCCGCACCCGTGCATCCCAGCCCGAGCCTGGGCGACGTGCCCGCCCTCCTGGAGGTCGTCCAGGGGCAGGGGCTGAGCGTCCAGGCGACCGGCCTTGAGGTGCGCGTCGACTCACCGGGCGTCGAGTTGACCGGCTACCAGGTGGTGCGTGAGGCGCTCGCCAACGTCGCACGCCATGCCGGGCCCACCAGGGCGCGGGTCGCGCTCGCCGTCGACGACCAAGTTCTCCAGGTGCAGGTCGACGACGATGGCCCCGCCCCCGGCTGGCAAGCCACCCCCGGTGCGAGGCATGGGCTGTTGCTGTTGGGTACGAGAGTCGATCTGCACGGCGGGAAGTTGCGGCACGGCCCGCTTGGCGACGGCTATCGCCTGACCGCTCGTATCCCGCTGGGGGCGCCGTGATCCGCGTGCTGGTGGCTGACGACCAGGCACTCATCCGCCGCAGCCTGGCGCTGATGCTGGCGGTCGAGCCTGACATTGATGTGGTGGGGCAGGCCGCCGACGGTGCCGAGGCGCTGCACCTGACCCGCCAGGAGTGCCCCGACATCGTCCTTATGGACATCCGCATGCCGGGCCTGGACGGGCTCGCGGTAACGGAGGCGATCGCGGCCGACCCGGAGTTGACCCGGGCGCGGGTGTGCGTGTTGACCATGTTTGAACTCGACGAATATGTCTTCCGGGCGCTGCGTGCCGGGGCCAGCGGATTCCTGCTGAAGGACACCGAGCCTGACGAGCTGGCCGCCACCGTCCGGCGCATCCACGCAGGCGAGCAGGCGCTCTCCCCGTCGGTGCTGCGACGGGTGGTGGCACAGGCGCTAGACCGCCCGATCGCCCCGTCCCCACCGTCGGTGCTCACCCCGCGCGAGGTGGAGGTACTCACCCTCATCGGGGAGGGCCTCAACAACACCGAGATTGAGCAGCGCCTCTACATCAGCAAGGGCACCCTCAAGAGCCACATCTCGCATCTGCTCACCAAGCTCGACGCCCGAGACCGCCCGCAACTCATCATCACCGCATGGGAATCGGGTCTTGTCGGACGCAATACTTTGCATCCCAACCAGGACAGTGCTTAAAGTATTGAACAAGGAGGTGCTGATGGGTCGCGAAGCCATGACCCCGCTGCCGCACGCCAAGGATGCCCTTGAGGTGCTGGGGCACCAGATCCGAGCTGAGCGGGTGGCGGCGCGGCTGACCCAGGCGCAGCTCGCCGCCCGGGCAGGCGTCTCTGCGCGCACCCTTTCGCTCATTGAGCATGGCAGGCCGGAGCCCAGCATCGGCAACGTCTTCAACGTCGCAGCCGTCCTGGGCATGCGTCTTTTCGGCGCTGATCCCGCTGAGCTGGCCCAGATGCACGTCAGCGCCCGCCGCATCAACAGCCTCATTCCGCAACGCGTGATCCCCATTGAGATGGACGATGACTTCTGAAACCATTTACCTCTGGGGCTGGCTGCCGAGTGCTGTTCAGCCCATCGTCGTGGGCGGTCTGCAGCGCCGTGGTCGGCTGCATACCTTCGCGTATGCGCGTTCCTATCTGGAGCATCCACGGGCGATTCCGCTTTACGCGATCCCGCTGGAGCGGGGCGCGCAACATCCTCCCGAGGGCATGACGCTGCACGGCGCTATCCGCGACGCGTTGCCGGACTCCTGGGGGCAGCGCGTGATCGCCTCCCGACTGTTGGGGGTGCGCGGCCCAGACCTGGATGTGGGTGACGTCGCCCTGGCCACCTACATGCTTGAGTCCGGTTCCGATAGGTTCGGCGCCCTCGACTTCCAGGCCTCGGCGTTCCAGTATCAGCCCCGCACGACCGGCTCCGCCTCGGTCGAAGACCTCATCAATGCGGCGGACCTCATCGACGAGGGATTGCCGCTGCCCGCCGCACTGTCGACCGCCTTCGAACACGGCACCTCGGTGGGCGGGGCGCGCCCCAAGGTAACCACCGTCGACTCCGAAGGGCGAAGTTGGATCGTCAAGCTTTCCTCCACCACTGACATCCGGCCAGTGGTGCGTCTGGAGGCCCTCGCCTACGAGCTGGCCCGTCGAGCAGGCATCCCCGTCACCAGCACCAAGCTCACCCGCATCGCCGGACACGACTGCCTCTGGGTGGAACGATTTGATCGGACCCGGGCCGGGCGCCACATGGCCGTCTCCGGGTTGACCCTATGTCAGCTCGACGAAATGGTGGGCCGCTACGCCACCTACCCCACAATCCTGACAGCTCTGCGGGCCCACGGCACCGACCCAGGCCCCGAGCTGTTTTGTCGCGTCGCGCTGAACATCGCCTTGGGCAACAGCGACGACCACGCACGCAACCTCGCCGCGTTATGGGATGGGCGGGTGCTGCGGCTGGCTCCCGCCTACGATCTCGAACCCTGCCGCTCGACTGGGTGGGATTCAAACCAGGCCATGGCATACGGGGAGGCGGGGCAGCGAGCTTCATCGCTACGGCAACTCGTCGCCTGCCATGGCATCTACTCCCTCACCAAAGCTCAGGCTGCAGGGATCGTGGAGGG
>JAUNKK010000141.1 GCA_030532825.1 Propionibacteriaceae bacterium | reverse complement strand
ATCGCGCTGACGCTGGCGGTGCCCGTCGCCATCGGGCTGGCGCTGCTGTTGACGCAGTATGTTGGCGGCCGGATCTCGTCGGGTATCGCGTTCGTCGTTGATCTGCTGGCGGCTGTGCCGTCGGTGATCTACGGGCTGTGGGGCTTCAAGGTCCTGGGCCCCGCGGTGCAGCCCTTCGGCCAGTGGTTGGAGGAGTCGCTCGGCTGGTTCCCGCTGTTCGAAAAGACTTCGGTGACGTCGCCGGGGACGGTGTTCACGGCATCACTGGTGCTAGCCATCATGATCCTGCCCATCATCGCCGCCCTCACCCGCGACGTGTTCGCCCAGACTCCCCGCGACCACATCGAGGCTGCGCTAGCACTCGGCGCCACCCGCTGGGAGGTCATCCGCATGGCCGTTTTGCCCTACGGCCGCTCCGGCGCCATCGCCGCAGCGATGCTGGGGCTAGGTCGGGCCCTTGGCGAAACCATCGCCGTCATGCTCATCCTGTCCACTAGCGCCTTCAGCCTGTCGGTGTTCAGCGGCGGGGAGACGTTCGCGTCGATCATCGCCCGCAACGCGGCCGAGTTCGACACCCCCTATAAGGCCGGCATCTATATTTCCGCCGGCCTGGTGCTGTTCGTCCTGACCTTCGCCGTCAACGCCTTGGCGCGCGTCGTAGCCGAACGCGGAAAGGCGAAACCCTGATGCCTAACCCCGGTCTGAACCTTCAGAGCCCCTCCAGCCTGCGCACCCTGAAAAACCAGCTGGCGACCGTGCTGGTGTGGGCCTGCGTCGGCGTGGCCACCGTCCCGCTGCTGTGGATCTTGATCTCCGTGACCGTCAAGGGTGCACCGCTACTGTTCAGCGTCGGGGCCGATTACCACGTCGTCTGCATCGATAAAGACACCAAGCTGCGGCAGGCCGCCGAGGCATGCGGCACGGATGTGCACACCGCTCCCACCGATGAGCTACTCGAATGGCGCTTCGTACCCGGAGGACGGTTCGTCGCGGTCGGCGAAAAGGTCAACACCTACCGCACGCGCACCACCATGCCTGTCTCCCCTGATCCGGACCATCCTTACCACGTGGTGCTGATCACCGAGGCGGGGTCCGGTGACGCCCGCACCCCGTCGTTGCAGTGGTGGACGACATCGCTGGGTTCGGCGCAGTCCACCGACACGCGCGGCGGGGCGCTGCAGGCCATCTATGGGACGCTGATGCTGGGATTGCTGACAGCGGTGATCGCGGTGCCGGCTGGAATGCTGGGGGCAATCTTCCTGGTGGAATACGGGCGCGGCACGAAGGCGGCGCGGGTGGTGTCGTTTATGGTCGACATCCTGACGGGCGTGCCGTCGATCGTCGCGGCCTTATTCGTGTACGCGCTGCTGATCACGACCCTGGGGCAGCCGCCATCGGCGTTCGCGACGGTGCTGGCGCTGATGTTGCTGATGCTGCCGATGGTGCTGAGATCCACTGAGGAAATGCTGAAGCTCGTTCCGGACTCGCTGCGAGAGGCGTCCTACGCGCTGGGGGTGCCAAAGTGGAAGACGATTCTGCGGATCGTCGTGCCGACATCGTTCAACGGCATCTTGACGGGCGTGGTGCTGGGCATCGCCCGCGTGATGGGCGAGACGGCGCCACTGCTGATCCTGATCGGCTACACCCAGAACCTGTTCCTCAACCCATTCGGCAGCGCCATGGGCGCGTTGCCCACCATGATCAACGCTGGCATCTCCGTGCCCGAGGGGCAGCCGGGCGCGGACCGGGTGTGGGCGGCGGCCCTGACCCTGGTACTGATCGTGATGGTGCTGAACCTGATAGCCAAACGCATCGCCAGCCGGAACCGGCTGAAGTGACAAAGTCGGAGGAGTTCGATGTCGAAGCGCATTGAGGTCAAGAACCTCAACATCTACTACAGCAAGTTCCATGCCGTCTCGGACGTGAACCTGGTGGTCGAGCCGCGAAGCGTCACCGCGTTCATCGGGCCGTCGGGCTGCGGGAAGTCGACGGTGCTGCGGACGCTCAACCGGATGCACGAGGTCATCCCTGGCGCCTACTGCACGGGGGAGGCCCTGCTGGACGGCACCGATCTATACGGGCCGGGGGTTGACCCCGTCGCGGTGCGGCGAGTGGTGGGCATGGTGTTCCAGCGACCCAATCCTTTTCCGGCGATGTCGATCTACGAGAACGTCGCATCCGGGCTGCGCCTGAACGGGCAGAAGAACCGCAAGGTCCTCGACGAGGCTGTCGAGAAGGCGCTGCGCGGCGCGAACCTCTGGAAGGAAGTCAAGGATCGGCTGGACAAGGCCGGGGTGGGGTTGTCGGGCGGGCAGCAGCAGCGGCTGTGCATCGCACGCGCCATCGCGGTGCAGCCGGATGTGCTGTTGATGGACGAGCCCTGCTCGGCCCTCGACCCGATCTCGACGCTAGCCGTCGAGGACCTGATCCACCAACTCAAGGAGCAGTACACCGTCGTCATCGTCACCCACAACATGCAGCAGGCGGCCCGGGTCTCCGACGAGACGGCGTTCTTCAACCTCAAGGCGCAAGGCGAGCCGGGTCAACTAGTCGAGATCGGCCCGACGGAGCGGATCTTCCACAACCCCGAACAGAAGGCCACCGAGGACTACATCACGGGCCGCTTCGGGTAAACGATCGCGCCGCGACGACAAGACCGGCGCTGCTGTGGGACGATGACGCCATGCTGGCACTCGCGAAGACGCGCCCTGGCCCCGGGCTGGAGTTGGTTGATCTGCCCGTTCCCCGCCCTGGACCGACGGATGTGCTCGTTAAGGTGCAGCGCACGGGCATCTGTGGCACCGATGTCCACATCGACCGCTGGGATGGCTGGGCCCAGGCGACGGTGCGAACGCCCCGCGTGCTCGGTCACGAGTTCTGCGGCCACATCGTCGAGGTGGGGTCCTCGGTGACGAACTTGCACGTCGGCCAGTTCGTTTCCGGCGAGGGTCATTACGTGTGCGGCCGTTGCCGGGCCTGCCTGGCCGGGAAGCGTCATCTGTGCCTCGCCACCCGGGGCATCGGTTATCACGTCGACGGGGCATTCTGCGAGTACTTCGCGATGCCCGCCGCGAACGTGTGGGTGCATCCCGACACCTTGGACCCTGACGTCGCCGCCATCTTCGACCCGTTCGGCAACGCCGTCCACGCCGCCCTGCAGTTCCCAGCGCTGGCGGAAGACGTCCTGGTCAGCGGCGCCGGGCCGATCGGGATCATGGCGGCGCTCGTCGCAAAATTCCAGGGCGCCCGCAACGTCGTCATCACCGACCTGAGCGACGAGCGCCTCGACCTTGCCCGGCGGCTCGGGCTGACGGCGACGGTGAACGTCGGCCGGGAGAACCTCGACGATATCTACGACCGCTTCGACATGGTGGAGGGCTTCGACATCGGGTTGGAAATGTCCGGCTCCGGCGCGGCACTGACGTCGATGATCGACCACATGACCCACGGCGGGCGGATCGCCCTGCTCGGCACCCCAGCGCAGCCGTCGACCGTCGACTTTTCGAAGATCATCTTCAGCATGCTGACCATTCAAGGTGTCACAGGCCGGCAGATCTTTGAGACCTGGTATGCCATGAACGCACTGATCCGCTCTGGGCTGGATGTCAGTGGCGTCATCACGCATCGCTTCCCCGTCACCGAGTTCGCCGAGGCGTTCGCCGTCGCGGGGGATGGCAAGTCCGGGAAAGTCATCTTGACCTGGCCCTAATCCGCCCAAATTTTAAGGAGTATCCCGATGTCCTTTCTCGACGACATCACTCGCGAACTCGACCAGTTGCGCGCCGAGGGGCTGTACAAACACGAGGCCCCGCTGACCACATCGCAGGCTGCGCATGTCGGCACCCCTGACGGCACGGTCATCAATCTGTGCGCCAACAACTATCTGGGGCTGGCGGATTCACCCGTGCTGATCGACGCCGCGAAGGCCGCGCTGGATCGTTGGGGATTCGGCATGGCGTCGGTGCGGTTTATCTGCGGGACCCAGACGCAGCATCAGGACCTCGAAGCGCGACTCACCCGCTTTCTGCGGCCGGGGTCCGGCTTCGACACCATCTTGTACTCGTCGTGCTTCGACGCTAACGGCGGCCTGTTTGAGACCCTGTTCGGGGCCGAGGACGCCATCATCTCCGACGAACTGAACCACGCCTCGATCATCGACGGGGTGCGCCTCAGCAAGGCGGCGCGCTACCGGTATCGCAACCGCGACCTTGATGACCTGCGTGCCCAGTTGGAGGCCGCCAAAGGCGCCCGGCACCGGGTGATTGCCACCGACGGCGTGTTCTCCATGGATGGCTACATCGCTCCCCTCGACGATATCTGTGCGCTGGCGGACGAATACGGTGCGCTGGTGATGGTCGACGATTCGCACGCCGTCGGGTTCGTCGGCGACACCGGGGCGGGCACGCCGGAGTTGTTTGGGGTGGCCGATCGTGTGGACATCATCACGGGCACCCTTGGGAAGGCCTTGGGCGGGGCGTCGGGCGGGTATACCTGCGCTCGCGGCCCGGTCGTGGAGTTGCTGCGGCAACGCTCGCGGCCGTATCTGTTCAGCAACTCCCTAGCTCCAGCGCTCACGGCGGCGACGATCGCAGCCCTGGATCTGCTGGGTTCCTCCCGCGACTTGCTGGCACGGCTGCGCGAGAACACCACCTATTTCCGGCGCCGCATGGCAGAGGAGGGATTCGAGATCCCCGTCTCGGAACATCCCATCGCGCCGGTGATGATCGGCGACGCGGCCCGGGCGGCGCGGATGGCCGACGCGATCCTGGCCCGGGGTGTTTACGTGCGGGCGTTTAGCTATCCCGTCGTCCCGAAGGGCAAAGCCCGCATCCGAACTCAGCTTTCAGCGTCGCTGACCCGAGATGACCTGGACCGGGCCATCGCTGCTTTCGTCGCGGCTCGGGCGGAAATCGGAGGCTGACTGCCCTTCGCTGACCTCATCTCCTCGTCCCCCGTTTGGCCGACCCGGTCGTCGGCTCGTTCGCCGCGGGATTTTCGCAAACCCCCACTGTAAGGCCCCGAAACGCCGACGGCCACCCCAAATCGTCGGCTGGCGAAGAGGCACCATCACGCCTATCAGTGTTTTCTCTTAAGAGGGATAACCCCCTGCCAAGGTAGGGTGCTGGCAAGGCAGAGAAAGGGTGACCTATGGTCTTGAGGGCTCGTGCGGACCAGGTGTCCTCGGCGGAGGTCGAGGAACACGTGGCTTTCGCTGACGCTGCCCTATCCCTGGCGGGGCATTCCATTACTGATCCCGTGCTTCGGGACCTGATGGCCCGTGTCGCCCGGGGCGAGATGAACGCCGAGGAAGCTGTGGTGGCGATGAGATGTCACGTGCAGGGCTGATGTCGGAGA
>JAUNKK010000020.1:35807-37941 GCA_030532825.1 Propionibacteriaceae bacterium | reverse complement strand
AAAACGCGCCGCCGAGCCAACCTCAGCGACCGAGAATGAGCTTCCGACCGAGTTCTCGCGCTTGGTCACCGGATAGCTCGCCTCGCGCCTGGCGCGCGATGAGGTCATTCAGTCGAGGGTCGGTCACCTGGCAGCCAGCCAGCGATAGTGCCGCATCCGCGAACGCGATCCGTGCTTCCGCATCAGCGGCGGCAGTGCGAGCAACAGCCGCAGTCTTGGGAGCCATGGGCGACCTCCTTGTGTCGGTACAGTTATTTTGCCAGATTCCCGAAAACGACAAACCCTTCACCCCCGAAGCTGCCCGCCCCAGCCTTCCCGGGGAAAACCTGTGAGGTACGGGCCCCATTGCCGGGAACCTTATACGAGTCTCATCGAGGCCTTGAGTCAAGGACCGGCACGAGGTAGTCTTCAACTCAATAGTCCCCCCGCCGCCTCTCGCCGTCAGCGGTGATGCGCACTGCGGGGGTCCTTTCTTCTCTTAAGGCTAACCGTGCAGACCCCGCCCTTCCTCACACCCGAGCAGCGCGTGGACTATCTGTACGACAAGGACTACTTCAAGCACGGCTCCCTCACGGAGCAGCACGTTGAGCGGCTTCGCGGGCTCAACTTCCACTACTTCCTCGGCTACGCCCGAAACTACCGAGCACTTGTAGGGCGTGGGCAGATCAACGTTTCGCACAAGTCGCCAGACCACGTGTTCGGTGTGATCGACATGGACACCCGGGTCTCCGCCCTCATACATGAGGGGCTGCGCAGCGCGGAGTGGCGGCTGCGCGCGGCAGCCGTCGCGCGCTACTGCACGAAGTACCAACCGGCCAACTCCTACCTGCAGCCCACCCAGTATCGAGCCACTGACCACACCAGCCCGGAGCGTCTAGTGGAAAACATCCTGCTTCACATCTACCGCCACGACGAGCCCTATGTGGATGAGTGTCTCCGGGATGCCGCTCAGTCGAAGGGGCAGAGCAAGCCTCGACGGTACGAATCCGCCTGTCACGACATGTGCCTCGACCTTGCCGCCGACCTGCCCCTGTGGGCTGTCGTGGACAGTTTCAGTCTGGGCCTGCTGGGGCAGTTCATCATGAACTGCGACAAGGACGCTGAATCCCCTGTCTGGAAAGCTGTTGCGAAGGACGTCGAGATTGGAGCTCAAGTCTTTGAGACCCAGCTCAAGTCGTTGGCCTACCTACGCAACTCGGTAGCCCACCACGCCCGCCTTTGGATGCGCCCCACCTCCGATAGCGCCAAGAGACCACGTCTCTTCAAGAGTCGCCTGAACGACGTGCACCACAAGTCGATGTACTGGGCCTTCATGAATTTAGCCACCTTCCAGCCTCCCCATCAACGTCAGGACTTCGCTCGACGGATAGACGATCTGACCGGTCAGGACAGCATCTACCGGCATGGGATCACCAACGTCCACCAGGCACCTAAGACTTCCTGAACCACCTCGGACGCCATCGCTATCGGACGGTCCTCAAACACTCATCCGTCCTCTGCACTCCGTCATCGCTTCCGGCTCAGGCCTTGCTGTCCACTTGCAGAACCGGGTCTCTCCGTGCACCGATGAACAGGGGAGTTCAGGATGCACATCGGCTCAACTCCAGCAAACGAGCGCTCTCGGGCGGAACACCAGTAGGCGCAGAGAGCCGATAGCAACTGACGTTCGCCAACCACTGGCAGGCCGAGTTTTCACCGACTGCCACACCTCGTCCGCGCAGCAACTCATATCTGCTGGGTGGCCGTCGTGGCCGGTTTGAGCGGCCTGGACATCATTGCGCTCCTGCACCTAAGAAGAGATCCAGCCCACTCCCGACCGAAGTCAAGGCGGGCTGAACGATTGCGTCGGCAACAGCACGGGGCGGCGTCCCAGCTACACACACGGCCGTTCTCATGTTGAGGCACGTGCAGCCCGTCCCGGACCTCTTAGCTAAGTTAAGTCGCAGAGTTGCGGACTGCACTCACCTCCACGTAGTATTTAGGGCATTGTTCCCCATCGCTCGTCAGGGTTGATGGGGATTTTTCTGCCAAAGGTGTGAGAAATGGCCCTACGCATCGCCGTCGTCATAGATTACCAGAACGTGCACCTGACCGCCCACAGCATCTTCGCGCCCGATCGTGAGAAGTGGGAAGC
>JAUNKK010000020.1:0-35707 GCA_030532825.1 Propionibacteriaceae bacterium | reverse complement strand
ACGTGCACCTGACCGCCCACAGCATCTTCGCGCCCGATCGTGAGAAGTGGGAAGCACTCATCTCCCCGATGAGCTTCGCACGCACAGCGGTACGTCGCCGCAATGAGAAGCAGAGACCCGGCTTCCCCGAGGGAGAACTCTCCGCCGTTTACGCCTTCCGAGGCGCGTTTCAGCCACAAGCTTTGTGGCCGTAAAGATCCGAGGGAGAACTCTCCGCCGTTTACGCCTTCCGAGGGCTCCCGAACTCCGCATACGACCCAGCCCAGCATCGCCGAGCCACTGCCCAGGCACATCAGTGGCGTCTGGAGGGGGCAGTCATTGAGATGCGGGACTTGAAGTACGACTTCCAGTACCAAGCCGATGGGCGTCCGGCAACTGACATCAACGGACACAAGATCACCACAGGGCCAGGTCGTGAGAAGGGGATCGACGTCCTCGTCGCCCTCACCTGTCTGCGTCAGGCCCTGCGCGGCGACATCGACATCGTCATCCTTGCTTCAAGGGATACGGACCTCGCACCGGTTCTCGACACGCTCATCGACATGCGCGAGGAAGATTCGAACGTCGCCAAGATTGAAACTGTCGCTTGGTTTGACAGCTCCAGCCGAAAAGGCGGTAACCTGCGCCCGACCGGAAGTCGGCGCGTGTGGAACACCAACTTAGACCGCGATTGCTTTGAGGCCTCGCTCGACCACCGCGACTATCTGTGACTCACATCGTGTTGTCGGGAGCGATCAAAGATCACTGCCACGATGAGAGATCAGCCCAGTAGAGCATCCAGTTCGGCTGCCGAGATCAGGGCTGGGCTGCCAGGTGTTTCCACGTCCAACTCGTCTTCCGGGACACCTAACATCCAAGCCAAGGTTGCTTTTGGTATGGCGCCCTCCGCAATGCGGTCTAGGTGGGCTTCCTGGAGCCATAGTGGAAAATGCCGCTGCGCCGCGGCCTGCATGCGCAAAGTGATCTCGTCCGCAGGCGAGTCAGATTGCCGGTGACGCCGCAACAGGCCCTGGGTGGACATCTGCAAGAGATCTTGCAGCCGCTGGGGTATGGGCAGCCCCAGCGCAGCAAGCCTAGTCCGGAGCGCCTGAGTCGATACTCCCCACTCCCACGCCTTCGCCGCCAGGTCCTCAGCCGATACCCCCTGCCAGTCGATTGAGTCCAGTTCACTGCTGGGTAGCAAGAGTTCGGCGGCAAAGGCGTTGGCCTCGCGCTCCGGTCCATCGACCTCGCCGTCGTGCTGGATTACGCCCTCGTGACGGAGCACCAGGTGCCCAAGTTCGTGTGCCATATCCCAGTTCTCCCGGAACCAGTTACCTTGCCCAGGGATCGCGATGACGGCACGTTCGCCAACGTGGAACGAGTACGACGTACTGAGGGCAGTCACCCGCACTACGTCAATCGCACAGCGTTGTTCCAAACGCGCCAGCAGATCGCGAACAAAATCTGCGCCGAGCGCTCGGCGAGTGTCGTCCTGGTCTGCCGGGATGCGGGAAGGCTGCATGTTCTCCTGGTCTGCCTGACGGTAGGCCAGTGCGATGTCTGCTAAAACCTGCCGGTCTTCCTCGTAGCCGTCTACAGAACGCTCGCGCGTGTTCTGATCGTAGTTGTGGCGTGCAGCGAGGACCAGCCGGTTGGGGTCCGGCTCGCCGGTGATGAGGTAGTGAATGTCCTCCTGGAGGACCTCGGCGAGGTTGGCCAATTCGATGGCCGAGAACCCACGCTCACCCCTCAGAGCGCGCGAGAACGCGTCGGGAGTCATCCCGACTCTGGCAGCGACTTCCTTCTGGGTCTTGCCTGGCGGCAGCGCATGGGCGACCCGGGCGCCGATCCCCTTGCTCATAGTCCCAGCGTAACCAGGTATTGGGATTTTCCCAATACACTGGCTGACTCACAGACCCCGACGCCCTGGGAACGACCGATTGGGTGCCCCCACTCGGTCCGCTTTCCGATCCGCTGACCCCTCAGTAGTAGTACGGGAACTGCGACCAGTCGGGGGGACGACGCTCCAGGAAGGAGTCACGACCCTCGACCGCCTCGTCGGTCATGTAAGCCAGGCGCGTGGCTTCGCCGAGGAGTACCTGCTGACCGACCAGACCGTCGTCGATCAGGTTGAACGAGTACTTCAGCATCCGCTGCGCCGTCGGCGACTTGGCGCAGATCTTCGCTGCCCATTCCAGGCCGACATCCTCCAAATCCGCATGCGGCACCACCTTGTTGACCATGCCCATCTGGTGCGCCTCCTCGGCGTCGTGGACATCACCGAGGAAGAAGATCTGGCGGGCGAACTTCTGCCCCACCTGCCGGGCCAGGTAGGCGGATCCGAAACCGCCGTCGAAGGAGCCGACGTCCGCGTCGGTCTGCTTGAAGCGCGCGTGCTCGCGTGAGGCCAGGGTGAGGTCGGCGACAACATGCAGGGAATGCCCACCACCGGCCGCCCAGCCGTTTACGAGCGCGATCACGACCTTCGGCATGAACCGGATCAGTCGCTGTGCCTCCAGGATGTGCAGGCGAGCCAGCTTGGCCTTGTCGACGGTGCCCGCGGTCTCACCGTCGGCGTACTGGTACCCGGCGCGACCTCGGATGCGCTGATCACCGCCGGAGCAGAACGCCCAGCCGCCGTCCTTCGGCGACGGACCGTTGCCGGTCAGCAGCACACACCCGATGTCGGCGCTGGTGCGGGCGTGGTCGAGGGCAGCGATCAACTCGTCGACGGTGTGGGGCCGAAACGCGTTGCGCACCTCCGGCCGGTTGAAGGCGATCCGCACGGCGGCGACATCCTTGGCGCGGTGGTAGGTGATGTCGGTGAACTCGAAGCCCGGCACCTCGTCCCACCTGTCGGGTTTGAACGGTGAGGTCATGGCCTAAACGTAGCGCCCGTCAGGCGTGAGGCCACTCAAGGGCGCGACGAGCCCGGTCCGGGAAGTTGGTGATGAGGGCATCGACCCCGAGGGCAGCCAGGCGGCGGATGTCGTCGTCCTTGTCCACTGTCCAGGCGTTGACGCCGATGCCGGCCTCGTGACATAGCCACATGTAGTTGGGCTGCTGGAGGGCGTAGTAGTTGGGGTGCAGGTAACCAGCGCCGAAAAAACTGGCGTATTTCCAGGGATCGTAGAGTCCATCCGAGTACAGCAGCGCCAGATGTTTCGGGGGCACGTCGTGTCGCAGGTTGGCTAGGGAGAAGTGGTTGAAGGACGAGAACACCACCCGGTCCAGCAGCCCCGCCTCCTGCACCAGGTGCAGGGCGTCGTTCTCCATGCCGGGATACAGCTCGATGGTGTTCTTGAGTTCGATGTTGATAGCCACGCCGGTGGGCTGCAGCAGTTCCAGTACCTCGCGCAGCGTGGGGATCTGCACCTTGCTGTAACCGACGAAGCCGTTGATGAAATTGCACAGGCGCAGCTGTTCGAGGGTGAGGTCAGCGACCTTGCCGAAACCGTTGGAGGTGCGGTTGATGGTCTCGTCGTGAATCACCACGAGATGCCCGTCGACGGTGCGCTGCACGTCGAACTCAATCCCATCGGCGCCCATCTGAAGAGCCTGCTTGAAGGCCGGGATGGTGTTTTCGGGTGCGTAGGCCGATGCTCCGCGATGAGCCCAGATCGCTGTCATACGCAAGTGTTTACCCTGCCACAGCCTCCCCGGGCAACCTTCACCCGCGGTCGGCGAGCGAAAAGAAAACGGGGACCAGCCCCAAGTCACAGCCGGTTTGGGCAGGTCGCCCGCGAAGCTGTCAGCGCAGGTCCGCATCATGCGCGAGGATCACTAGGCCGACGCGATCCCGCCGGTCCAGTTTCGTCAGCAGGCGACTCACATAGGTTTTGACGCTGGACGGCGCCAGGTACTGGGTTTCCGCGATCTCCGCGTTCGTCAGGCCCCGGCCGATGGCCGCCAAGACCTCCCGTTCCCGGTCACTCAGGCGGGCGACGACGGCGCGGGCGGCGGCCCGCCGGTCATCCTGGCGGGGCCGCGGAACCGCCAGGCTGGCGCGGGCCAGCAACTCGCGGGTAATGCGCGGAGACAGCACCGCGTCGCCGTTCGCGACAGCGGCGATGGCGTCGGCGAGTTGCGTCGTCGTCGCATCCTTGAGGAGAAACCCGGAGGCGCCGGCGTCGAGCGCGGCGAAGGCGGCCTCGTCCTCGTCGAAGGTGGTGAGGATCAACACCCGCACCTCCGGGCGGGCCGCGGTGAGCTGGGCGGTGGCGGCGATGCCGTCGAGGCGCGGCATCCGCACATCCATGAGCACGACCTCCGGGTCGGCCCCGCCGTCGCGGATCAGGTCGAGGGCTTCCCGGCCGTCGCCCGCCACCCCGACCACCTCCAGGCCGGGGATACCGCGCAGCTGAAGTTTCAGCCCCAGGCGGATAGCCGGCTGATCGTCGACGATGAATACCCGGGTCATCGCGACTCCTCTGGCAGGGTCGCGATCACCGACCACGTATCGCCGTCTGGGCCTGCTGTGAACTGGCCTTCGGCCTCGGTGACGCGGCGGCGCAGGTCCGCCAGGCCGCGCCCGGAGCCGACCGGCGCGACGGGATCTGCCAGCCCGCTGGTGACCCGCACCTCCACGCCGCCACCCGCGGGGGTGACGTCGACGACGATCGGGGACTCGCTGCCGTAGCGCAGGGCGTTGGTGAGGGCTTCCCGCACCACCGGCACGACCAGCGGATGCGCGGCCCCGGCCCCCGCCCCGGCGATCACCCGAACGTCACGGCCGGCAACCCGCACCCGCTGCACCAGCGCCTCAAGGGTTTCGCCGTCGGGGATGGGGGCCTCGCTGTTGAGCCGGGCGACGACCCCGCGAGTTCGGTCTAGGCCTAGCTGCGCGGTCTCCTCCAGCATTGTCAGCGCCTCCCGGGCCGCGGCCGGGTCGCCGTCGAGGGTGGAGAGGGCCCCGCGGGCGAGGCTGACGACGGCGGTGAGGGCGTGCCCGACGGTGTCGTGGAGGTCGGTGGCAATGGCCATGCGTGCCTGCGCCTGCCGCTCGACGGCAGCTGCCTGGGCTTCGCGGTCGCGGCTCTTAAGCTGTTCCAACCGCCATCGAACAAGCAGGCCCATGAGGGCGCTCACCACCAAACCCAACAGCCCCGGGGCAGCGTAGGAGGACCAGGTGAATTCGCCCGCCCGCGTCACGAGCACCGCCTGGCCCACGACCGCGACGCCCAGCACCGTCGTCGCAGCCACGGCCCGGGCCGGCGGCGCGGAGCGAGCGACGGCGTACTGCAGGAACAGGACCGGTACTCCCAGGAAGGGGGTGCCGCCCAAGGCCGCTTCAACGAGCATCGCCACCACGGCCGCGACGACAGTGGCGATCGGAAAACGACGGCGCAGCGCGACCGCGACGACACCCCCCACGGCGCACGGCACCGACCAGGCGAGGTTTCCGGGTTGGGCGGCGTAGCCCTGGTTCCGCCACAACCCGACCACCAGATACACAGCCGCTATCCCCGTCCAGAACCAGTCCACCAGCTGCGGGCGCGCCTCCCAAGCCTCAATGCGGGCCTCGAAGGGGGTGCGCCGGACCCGAATACCAGCGGTCATGTCACACCTCCATTCGCGCGGCACGCCGCCGGGCGACGACATAGCTCACGGCCGTCCAAGCCAGGCCGACCAGAGCCCAGCCTGTCATGTTCACCGGCGAGATGAGGTCCTGAATCGACGCGGTCACCATGGCGCCGGCGGGCGTGGCGAATGGCACAGCCCATCCGGCAGTCGGCAGGACGAGCTTGGATGCGAGGCCGAGGATCGCCCCGAACAGACCCAGCGCGGCAAGCCCGGCGAACTCCCGAACCCACAGCCCCGCCGTCGTGATGACATTCTGAACGCACCAGCAGCAGAACACGGCGGCCAGGCCGCGGCCCAGCAGGATGCTGAGCCCGCCGTCGAGGAGTCCCCGACCAAACCCAAGGAATACCGCGCTGGCTGCGAGCGCGACGACCAGCACGGTCACCGTCACGGCGGCGCGTTGCAGGTTCCGCAGGAACTGGGCGCGCAGCAGCACCCCGGCGCGGTCGAGGGACCGGGCGCGCTGCCAGCGGCGGGCCCGCTGGGCGCTGGCGGCGTCGACGGCGGCGAACACCGCGAGCCCAGCCGGGAGGAACAGCGTGCACGGTAGCTGAGCCCCGTCTAGGAGGACCACCTCCCAGGTGAGGTCCTGGGCGGCAAAAGCACCCTCGTAGCGGTGGTAGCTCCAGGCGGCGATCAGGGCACCGAGGCCACCGACGAAGAGAGCGACGGCGATCACCGGCAGCAGGGAGGTCTGGCGCTGTTCCCAGCGGAGGGCGCGCAACGTGAGAGCGCGGGGACGGATGACGGTTGCCTGGGTCATGAGAGCTCCCGGGTGCGGGTGGTGTACCAGATGGCGGCCGCTGTCCAGGCCGCGGCGAGGACGACGAGCAACGCGGTGTCGGAAGCGGTAGTACCGGTCAGCAGCTGGAGCCTGTCGGCGAATCGGTAGGAGCGCTCCACCGGAGAGGCACCGACGAGGATGCCCCAGGGGAGGAGCCAGCCGACTTCGGCAATTCGCAGCGGGCTGAGGCTGGAGGCGACGAACGCGCCGACAACCCCGACGATGAGGGTGACGGGACGTTCGGGGAAGCGCATCGCGAGCGCCAGCTGCACGGCAGCAACCGGCACCGCGGCCAGCAGCAGCACGAGCATGCCGCGGGTCGCGACGGCCGCCAGCTCCGGCCCAGCAGACATGCCATTGGCGCGACCGACGCCGAGGCTGACACCCACGAGCAGCAGACTCCCGGCGGCCGACAACAGGTTGAGGATGACAAGCTTGGCCACGAAGCGCAGCCAGCGTGGCTGGCCCAGCGCGTCGAAGACCTGCCCGATGCGTTCCTGGTGGTCGACAGCGACGAGCTGCGCCGCGGCGACCGCGATAAAGATCGGGGAGAACAGCTCCGCCATGCCCATCACATCGAGGAACGCGAACTCAAGGCCAGCGAAGCTGCCGCCGTTACCGGCGCGATGGCTGACGAGCCCGGCCGTCCACATGGCCCAGAGCCCGAAGATGAGGACGGTGTAGCTGACGAGGCGGCCGCGGCGCTGCTTACGCAACTCCAGCCGGAACGGTAAGGCGACAGCAGTCATCGAACCATCACCGCCTCACGGCTAACCTCTGCCGGACCATGGGTAGGGGCCGGGTTGGCCGGGTCGGTGAGGGCCAGGAAGATCTGCTCCAAGGAACGGCGACGGTGCTCAACCCGGGTGATGTGGTGGCCGGCACGCGCCAGTTCAACCACGCTGCGGGAGACGACCTGATCCGGCAGGGCGCTGGCAAACAGTTCGTCGTCTTCCAGCCGGGTGTGGACGCCCAGCTGGGCCAGGGTCGCGGCCGCCGTCCGCGGGTCCGACACGCGGAAAACCATATGCCCCTCGTCGCCGAGATGCGCCAAAGGCCCCTGGTAGCGCAGTGTTCCATCCTGGATGATGCCGACGTCGTCTGCCATGTGCTCGATCTCGCTGAGAATATGGCTGGAGACCAGCACCGTGAGGGCGTGCTCGCGGGCGAGCCGCACGATGAGGTTGCGGATCTCAACGACACCGGCCGGGTCGAGCCCGTTGGTGGGTTCGTCGAGGAACAGCAGGCGGGGCGCGCCGACGAGCGCGATGGCGATGCCGAGGCGCTGTTTCATGCCCAGCGAATACTGCCCAGCGCGGCGTCTGGCGGCGTCGGTGAGGCCCACCGTCTCAAGCGCCCAGCCGATGTTGGCGGTGGGGGCGTTGAGATAGTCGGCGACCAGGGCGATGTTCTCGTATCCGGTGAGACGCGGCACGAACGCGGGCCCCTCGATGAGGGAGCCGATGTGGGGCAGGACGGCTGCCTTCGCGCGCGAGAGATCATGGCCGAGAATCTCGATGCTGCCCGCGGTGGGGTGGGTCAGGCCGAGGAGCAACTTGAACGTGGTTGATTTCCCCGCCCCGTTGGGGCCGAGGAAGCCGTAGACGCGGCCCTCCTGAACCTCAAGGTCGACGTGGTCGACGACCGTGTGCTCGCCGTAGCGTTTGGTGAGTTGCGTGGTGCGGATGAGTGTTTCCATGCTCCCCATCCCAGCCGGGATCAGGAGGCGAAACAGTCCACCACGGTTGACACTTAGCCCTGGGCGGTGTGGCGGATCCAGCTGGAAAGCCGTCCCAGCAGCCACACGACGACGGCCAGTACCGCGTAGCTGCCGACCATTGCACCCATGAGAGGCCAGAAGTCGTCCTTGCTGGGGTTCAGGAACGAGTACATGGGGCGATCCACCGTCGCATCCCAGTAGTAGATGCCCACGTAAGGCGCCAGCAGCAGCACCCAGGTGATGGGGGCCGAGAGCCCATTGTTGCCCTGGGCGCGGCCGATGAACAGCCAATCAATCACCATGGCGACGGGCAAGATGAGATGCGGAATGACGGAGACACCGGAGTAGTCGCCGCCCAGCATGGTGGCGTAGATCACGGCGGTGAACACCCCCATCGTCGTGGCCAGGCCGCGGGCCCAGGCGGTGCGCCCCTCGGTGCGCAGGTGCGGGGCCGCCCAGAACAGCAGCAGCGGCCGGATGACGCCGTAGCCGTTGACGAGGAGGATCACGATGTCCGTCAGCAGGGTGAAGTACAACAGCTGGTTGAGCAACTCCCACGGCCGGGAGGCCACTTCCAGCAGGGAGAACAGCGGGATCGCCGCCAACACCGCCAGGACAAGCCGCCACGCGATGATGCCCCAGAAGGCCGTAGCTCCGGACTTCGGCCTAGGCTCGTCAGCGGGCTGGGGCTCGGCCGCTGGCGACGGGGCGGCCTGGGGGGCGTAACCGTACGGCGGCTGGCCCTGGGGCGCGTAGCCGTAAGCCGGATCGTAGGGGCCGTAGCCCGGCTGCGGGCCATAACCTTGGGGCGGGATCGGGGCGTAGCCCTGGGGCTGTGATGGCCCATAGCCCGGCTGAGGCGGGCCGTAGCCTGGTGGTTGTGGGCTATAACCCTGCGGGGGTGCTGGCGCGTAGCCCTGGGACTGCGATGCACTGGGCGGCGGATATCCGGGGGACGGCGCCGGCTCGGGTTCCGGTAGCGTCGGGGTCGGGTAGGAGGCAGCCGACGTGGGCTGACGGTACAGGTCCGGGAAGCGTTCCGTGATGGACGGCTGAGGCTGGCGGGGGAGCTCGGGGAGGCGCTCGGTGGTGGCCTCATCCTCTCCTGCGGTGGCTGACTCCTGGATCAGCTCCGTGGCCGGCCCATCGTCCTGGGCCGCGAGTGGCTGGGCCCCTGGCTGCGGCTGAGCGGGCTTCACGTTCCGTGGTGTTGTTGGGCCCGGCTCCGGGGCAGCACCGGGCCGCGCCATCAGCTCGGTGAGCTGCGCGGACCGCGGGACGGCACCCGGGGACCCTTGCGGCGACGGGGTCGGTCTGGGGCTTGGCCCCACGGATGGTGAGTTGGCCATAGTTCAATCTTTCCACGGGGCCGAGTCGTCTTCCGTGATCGATCCATGTGATTGCCTGGAGCCACATATTCAAGGAAGGAGTCAACGATGGCTCGAATTTTCATCACCGGATCCACCGACGGCCTGGGGCGCGGCGCGGCCGAAGAGCTACTGGACAGCGGGCACAGCGTCGTTCTCCATGCACGGAACGCGGAACGGGCCACCGTCTTAGACGACCTGATCGCCCGCCGGGCTGACCTCGTCGTCGGCGATCTCACGCGCCTCGACGAGACTCGGGCAGTCGCGGAAGCCGTTAATCGCCTGGGGCGCATGGACGCGATCATCCACAACGCCGGAGTCGCCCACACTCCCGAGGCGCTACTGCCGGTCAACGTTGTCGCACCTTATCTGCTGACCGCGCTCATTGACCGACCTGCCCGGCTGATCTACATCAGCAGCCAAATGCACCTGGACGGACGGGCGGACCTAGACGGCATCGACTGGTCCGGCACACGCGCCACCCGCACCTATTCCGACAGCAAGCTGTTGGTGACGGCGCTGGCTTTCCACGTGGCCCAGCTGTGGCCGGAGGTGGTGACAAATGCTGTGTGTCCCGGCTGGATGCCCACCCGCATGGGCGGCGCCGAGGCGACGGGGGACCTCAAGGACGGCCGCGCCACCCAGGTCTGGCTGGCAACGAGCGACGACCCGAGGGCCCTAGCCAGCGGCAACTTCTGGCAGCACATGACGCAGAGGCAGCCCCACCCCGCCACCCGCGACCGGGACTTCCAGCAGGACGTGGCCGACGCGCTGGCCGCCTACACGGGCCTCACCTTGACCTAACCCGCCCTGGAGGCCATCCCAGTGCCATGCCGACGGCAGTTGGCATGGCACTTTCTGTTGCCACAGCCAACTCGTCAAAGCTGAGGAATACTCAGATTTCCATGACGATTAGCAACCACGAAGGTCGCGGCGATACATAGCATTACCCCTTGTCAAACCCTGAAAACCCGAATCGCCGACTCCCGAGATTCACAGCTTTCAGAATTAATCGATGCTGGCAAGGCGCCCTGGCCGAATAGCCGACATTATCGAAAGCTCCATGCCTTGTCAGATCCCTATAAGAGCTTGCTGAGGATTCTCAGGTTCCTTAGGATGGCTCGGGACAGATGGGAGTTGAAATGCGAAAGATCATGCAACGGGGCCTGGCGATCGCCGCTGTGTCCCTCGGAGTGACAGGATGCTGGAACGGCACGACCGACGACGCGGTTCCCCCGCCATCGCCGGTGATCTCAACCTCGCCCGCGGCGTTTGTGGAGCCGACTCTTACCCCGAGCGAGAGCCCCATCCCAACAGAGGAACCAACACCCGAACCGACCCCCACGGAAGAGCCGACGCCGGAGCCGTCGGAGATCACCACCGCGCCCGCCGAGCCGACGTCTACCCCGTCGCCGACCGCGACCGAAAGCGACACCCCCACGCCGTCGGCGGCCACGCCGGAACCGACCTCGTCGGAGTCCGCCACCTCCGAGGCAGCCACGGATGAGGCAACGCAAGTGCTGACCCTGGTCAACCAGCACCGCACCAGCGCCGGATGTTCCCCGCTCACCCTCGACGCGCGGCTGAGCCAGGCCGCCGCTGCGCACTCGCAGGACATGGCGGCTAACAACTACTTCTCGCACTCGTCCCAGGACGGCCGCAACCCATTCCAGCGCATGGAGGCCGCGGGCTACCCCTCTCCCGGGGCGGAGAACATCGCGATGGGCTATCCCGACGCGCAGGCTGTGGTCACCGGCTGGATGAACAGCGACGGCCACCGCGCCAACATCCTGAACTGCAGCCTCACCACCATGGGGCTGGGAACGGCCGACTCGGCCCAGGGTGTGTACTGGACCCAGGTCTTCGGGTTCTAACCGCAGCGGCTGCCCCAGAGCAAGAATGAGGCGGAACGGGGCCAGGTTGTACCAGTGGAACCGGCGGCGGATACCCTTCCCCTGTCGGCACGGCACCCATACCCAGGAGATCCTATGGCCACGACCTTCACCCGCCGCACCGCCTTGTTCGCCGCCGCGACGGCATCCCTCGCCGCGGCGGCCTGCTCCGGCGCCGCCAGTGACCAGCCCAGCGTCGACCCGTCCGCGAAGGGCGATGAGCTTCCCACCTTCGACAAGGGCAAGCTGACCATCGCCACCGGCGAGCCCGCCTATTCCCCGTGGGTGGAGAACGACGACCCGGCCTCCGGGGAGGGCTTCGAGGCGGCCGTCGCCTACGCCGTCGCCCAAGAGTTGGGCTTCAGCAAGGAACAGGTGACGTGGACCCGCACCACCTTCGACGCCGCCATCGCCCCTGGCGCGAAGGACTGGGATTTCAACCTGCAGCAGTTCTCCATCACCGAGGAACGCAAGAACGCCGTCGACTTCTCCAGTCCCTACTACACCACCGCGCAGGCGGTGGTGGCACTGGTCGCCTCCCCCGCGGCGACGGCGCAGAGCATCGCTGATCTCAAGCCGGTGGCCTTCGGCGTGCAATCCGGGGTGACGGGGCAGCGCACCCTGGAACAGAGCGTCTCCCCCGACAACGCCCCGGCGGTGTTTAACAACTCGCAGGATGTGGTGCAGGCGCTGAAGAACGGCCAGGTAGACGCCATCGTCGTCGACCTGCCGACCGCTCTGTACCTGGTGAACGCGGAACTCGACAGCGGCGTGCTGGTGGGGCAGTTCGCCGACACCACCGGCGGCGAGGACCTGGCCCTGGTCTTGCCGAAGGGCTCCGCGCTGACCGCGCCCGTCTCGGCCGCCGTGGATCGGATGCGCGCCGCCGGCACGCTGGACGAGTTGGCCCAAAAGTGGCTGTCGGAGTCCGTTCACGCACCCGTGCTGAGTTGACGTGACCAGGGACCTCGACGACCTAGACGCCGTCAGCGAGATTGAACAGGAGCGTCGGCGCTACCGGCGCGCCCAGACCACCCGGTCAGTCGTCATCTCCGCGATCTCGACGGTGGCCTTCGCCGTTGCGGTGTGGTTGATCCTGGCGAACTCTCCGGGGTGGGCGGTCACGCGGGAAACGTTCTTCTCGTGGCGCTACTTCGTGCAGGCGCTGCCCGCGGTGCTGGCGGGGTTGTGGCTGAACGTGCAGATCCTGTTCTTCGCCGTCATGGGCGTGGCCGTGCTGGCGGTGATTGTGGCGACGCTGCGGTCCCTGCGGGGGCCGGTGTTCTTCCCGGTGCGGTTCCTGGCCGCCGCTTACACCGACCTTTTCCGCGGGATGCCGTTCCTCATCGTGCTGTATCTGATCGGATTCGGGATTCCGGCGCTGAACCCGACGCAGCGCATCTCGGCAGCGCTGCTGGGCACCGTCGCCCTGATCTTGACGTACTCGTCGTACGTGGCGGAGGTGCTGCGGGCAGGCCTGGAAGCGGTGCACCCGTCGCAGCGCTACGCGGCACGGTCGCTGGGGTTGACGTACTGGCAAAGCCTGCGTTTTGTCATCATCCCGCAAGCGGTGCGGAAGGTGACCCCGGCGCTGATGAACGATTTCATCTCGATGCAGAAGGACGTCGGCCTGATCTCGGTGCTGGGCGCCGTCGACGCCATCCGGGCGGCGCAAATCCAGCAGGCGCAAAGCTACAACTTCACCCCCTACGTGGTGGCGGGCGTGCTGTTCGTCCTGCTGAGCTGGCCCTTCATTCGCCTGTCCGACTGGTATACCGCCCGTCTGCGGGAGCGGGAACAGATGGGAGGAGCCGTCTGATGAGCGATACGGAAGGCACCGTCCTGGATGTGCGGGGCGTGGTGAAGCGCTTCGGACGCAACATGGTGTTGCGTCGCCTGGACCTGACGGTGGACCCACACGAGGTGGTGGTGCTGATCGGCGCCTCCGGGTCTGGCAAGTCGACGCTGCTGCGCACCGCGAACCTGCTTGAGCGCGTCGATGACGGCCAGATCTTCTTGTCCGGCCTCGACATCACCGACCCGCGGATCAACGCCGACAAGGTCCGTGCCCGCATCGGGGTGGTGTTCCAGCACTACAACCTCTTCCCTCACCTGAGCGTCCTGGACAACATCACCCTCGCGGCGCGCAAAGTGCACGGCCTTTCGAAGGCGACGGCGGAGGGTCGCGGCCTGGAGTTGCTGGAGCGCATCGGCCTGACGGGTCAGGCATCGGCGTTTCCCGACCGGCTGTCCGGCGGGCAACAGCAGCGGGTCGCGATCACGCGGGCCCTGGTCACCGATCCGGAACTGCTGCTGCTCGACGAGATCACCTCGGCCCTCGACCCGGTGCTCGTCGGCGAGGTCCTCGACCTAGTGAAGGATCTCAAAGCGACAGGCTCCACCATCCTCATGGCGACCCACGAGATCGGCTTCGCCCGGTCGGCAGCTGACCGGGTGGTGTTCCTGGAGCAGGGTCGCATCGTCGAGCAGGGCCCACCTGCGCAGGTCCTCGACGACCCCCAGGAGCCGGCCACCCGGGACTTCCTATCTCGCGTGCTGAGGTAACGACGCCACGTCTGCCGTCGCGTGGCTGGTTCGGTTCCCGCTCCGAACGCTGTTATGGTTTCGTTTTCAAATCGTGATCTTCCCGAAACCTAGACTCTCGGGAACTTGGATGTGTTTCGGCTGCTCGCCCAGCCGCCGGACGCATCCCTGACGAAAGGACCTTGAACATGAGCAAGATCGTCGTCATCGGCGCGAACCATGCCGGCACCGCCTTCCTCAACACCGTCTTAGCGAACTACGGCGCCGACAACGAGGTGGTGGTCTTCGACCAGAACTCAAACATCTCTTTCTTAGGCTGCGGTATAGCACTGTGGATTGGCGGGCAAATAGCCGGGTCGGACGGCCTGTTTTATTCTTCCAAGGACCAGCTTGAGGCCGCCGGTGCCACCGTCCATATGGAAGCCGTCGTCGAGTCCATCGACTTCGACGCCAAGCAAGTACATGTCGTTCTCGACGGTCAACGGCGCACCGAAGAATATGACAAGCTCATCCTCGCCACCGGATCGGCCCCCATCATCCCGCCCATCGATGGCGTGACGCTCGTTCCGGGCACCCGAGAGTTCAAGGCCAGCCTGGACAACGTCCAGTTCGTCAAGCTGTTCCAGAACGCCGCCGAGGTGATCGACAAGCTCAAAGACACCACCATCCAGCGGGTGGCGGTGATCGGGGCCGGATACACGGGCGTCGAACTGGCCGAGGCCTTCCAGCGTCTGGGCCGGGAAGTCACCCTCATCGACGTGGCCGAGACGCCGCTTGAGGGCTACTACGACCCGGAGTTCGGGGAGATGATGAGCCGCAACCTCGCCGACCACGGCATCCGGCTCGCTCTAGGACACCATGTTTTGGCCGTGTCCGGGCAGCAGCGGGTCGAGCACGTGGTGACAGACCAGGAGACCTTCGATGTCGACATGGTGGTGATCTCTGTCGGCTTCCGCCCCAACACCGACCTGGGCAAGGATGAACTGGAGTTGTTCGACAACGGCGCCTACCTCGTGGACCGGAATCAGCGGACCAGCCGCGAGGACGTCTACGCCATCGGGGACTGCGCCGTCGTCCACGACAACGCGGCCGGGGCACCAAATTACATCGCCCTGGCCACCAACGCGGTGCGCTCGGGCGTGGTGGCAGCCCACAACGCCGCCGGAACTGCGCTGGAGTCGGCTGGCGTCCAAGGTTCCAACGGAGTGTGCGTCTACGACCTCAAGATGGTTTCCACCGGCCTGACCACCGCGAAGGCCCGCGAGTTCGGCTACGACCCCGTGGCGACGGAGTACACGGACCTGCAACGGCCCGAGTTCATGGAAGTGGACAACCACCCGGTGAGCATCAAGATCATCTTCGACCGCGCCAGTCGCGTCATCCTGGGCTGCCAGATCGCATCTCAGGAAGACGTGTCGATGATGATCCACATGTTCTCCCTGGCCATTCAGGAGCGGCTCACCATTGACAAGCTTGCGCTATTGGACATCTTCTTCCTGCCCCATTTCAACAAGCCATATAACTATGTGACGATGGCGGCGCTTTCCGCACCCCGCTGAGTGGCGACGGTCCGAGGCGGCTCAAGCGGCGGGAGACCCGTCGGTGATGGCGCGGCGGACGAGTTCGACGGGCAGGTAGTACAGCGCCAGCGACTCCAGGATCCGCCGAACCTGTTCCAGGGCGGCGGCTCGTTCCCCGTCGTTTGCAGTTTCGGCCGCCAGCCGGGCTGCCTTGGCCGCCCGTCCCGCTTCCGGCCGGGCCGTCGCGGGCAGGTGCCCGAACCCGACGGTCTCGGCATGGTCGCGGGCGGTGGCGTAGCTGATCTCCAGTTCGGCGGCGAGGTCGTCGAGGTCGTCGGTGGCCAGGTCGGCGGCCTCGTTGTCGTAGCGACCCAGCTGCACCAGGAACACCGACGTCAGCGGCACCGACGAGTCGAACAGCGCCGAGTTCTCGATGCGATAGGCCAGATCCGACGTCAGTCGCCCGTACTCCTCTTTGATGCCCTCCACCCGGGCGACGATGTCGGTGCGACGCTGGGTTTCGGTGGGCAGCTCGGGACGTTCGCCCCGCAGCCGGGCCCCCACGTAGTCGACGAGGTTGCTGCCGTCCAGCTCCAGCGATCCCGCCGTCACGATCTGGGTCGGCCTGTTTCCTCGCTTGTTCAGGCGAAAAGCCATGCCTCCGACGAGGACGCCGTAGAGGGGGATCGAGGCCAGTAGCGTCGCCGGATAGGCCACGCCCAACGCCACGATCATGGCGAGACCCGTCACCACTATCCCCAGCATGATCGCGGAGGCCGGGGTCCTCAGATCAAACCCCTGGGTTCCCCACTGGACGGGCGGGATCGCGACGATCCGCAGGTCCCGGTCACGCGCGACGGTCCGTAGCGGCGGGCCGATCGTCTGCTCCACGGTGTCGTAGTAGAGCGGATGGTTCAGGTTTGACACCCGCGCGTAGCGGATCGTGGTGAAGGAGTCGCCGTTGGCGTGGACGGTGGCCACCAGGGGCTCCTCCTGCAAGGGCAGCACGAGGAGCGAGGCCTTGTCGGCCCGCCACACGTTGGTGTCTTCCGGCACCTCCTGCCACAGTTCGAGACTCACGACGTCTCCTCCGGCCGACGCCGCCCCGGCAGGGCCAGTGTGACGCCGCCCTCAATCATGCGGCGCGCCTGAGCCGGCCGGGGCAGGTAGTACAGCGCCAGCGATTCCAATAGCTCGACCACCTGCCGCTGCGCCGCGTCCCGCTCCCCCGGGCTTTTCGCGCCGGCGGCGAGCCGCGCGGCCTTTAGCGCCCGCCCTGCCGGCTCTTGGGCTTCGGCGGGCAAGTGGGCCAGCCCGACGGTTTCCGCGTGCGCCTTGGCGGCATCGAAGGCGACGCGGATCTCCGCGGCCAGGGCGCCCAGCTCCGCTTGGTCGAGGGTTTCGCTGGCCGTGTCCCAGCGGATGAGGGCGGTCGTGAACTGGCGAGTCAGTTCGTCGGCGGGGTCGAAGAACGCGGGCGCTTCGATGCGGTAGACGAGGTCGCTGAGCAGGCGACCGTACTCCTCCTTGATGCTGTCTACGAGGGCGACGGCAGCCGACGCGGCGGGGCGGGAGTCGAGGAGTTCGGGCAACAGATAGGAGCCCGACTCGGTCGCGTACCGGGCCTTGGCCCCTGGAAGACGCGCGACGAACACCGTCGCTGCCAGCAGAATGGCAGCCAGCAGAATCAGGGCTATGAGTTGCACGCCATTGCGCCAGGCCTGGGTCCCTGCCGCCACGGCGACGACGGAAGCCAGCAGCGTCACGGAGCACACCCGCGCCAGCACCACACCGGATGCGGGGAAGCCCTCAACGACCTTACCGTCGGGCAGGCGGAAGGCCCTCACGGGGCGGGAGGGGAGCTCCAGCACCAGCAGATCACCCAACTCACGCTGCCCGGGGGCGGCGACGAACTGGGGCACGGAGCCCGATCTGGTGAGTCGCAACTTGAGGGTATTGCCTTGTCGGCCCCGGGTTTCCAGCACCCACACCGTCCCGTCCTCCGACTCGACGACAACCGGCGAGTCCAGCTCCACGAGCGGCGTCTCAAACCACACCGGCCTGAGGTCTAGGGGCGGGACGGGGTTGGTCATATGTTCAGGGTATCGGCGAGCTCACTCGGGCCGCTGCGGCCCGGTGGTGAAGACGGTGCTTGGCACCCCGTAGTGGTCGTAGAGAGCCTCGCAGGCGTGGCAGGGCCCGGTGGGTGCGCCGTCGGGGCCGTTGATCGCCACCTGGAAATCCGCTTCCGGCAGGTTCTCGACACCGCCGTATTGCTCCGCGGCCTGCACCAGGATCTTGACCGCCGCGTCCGCCTGGTAATCCCACCGTGCGAAAGGTCCACCGCCGCGGATCGCGTTGTCGAGCCAGGCCTCGTACCAGGCTGCGAAGTTGGGCGCGACCGGCTGGACCTGACCGTCGCAGGCTCGGGAATCTAGCCACACCTGCCCGTCGCTGAGGCCCAAAACCCAGCTGGCTCCGCATCCGGCGGCCGCCAGGTGCAGCCAACCTGGCTCGATGAGGCGTAGGTCGAGGCCATAACCCGGCCCGGCGCCCGAGGCGGCGATCTCCTCCAGGAACCAGCGGGCATCCGGCGGGAGGGGGCCCCAGGCGGCCAGCTGCTCCGGGGTGGCGGGGGCGCCGAGCCTCATGCCGTGGTGCAGACCGCCCCGCCACCCGCCCTCGCTCTGCGGGCTGTCGGCCGCGGCACGCAGCTGATCCAGGGTGTGTTGCAGCGACTGGTGGGTCAGCGGGGGCGGGGGTGAGATCGGGGCGAGGAGCGCCCACTCGCGTAGCAGACGGTACCCATCCGACTCGGTCGGGAGGTGGTCCCAGACGGCGCGGGCGGGCGCCCAGTCGCCGAGTCCATACTTGACCTCGGATAGGTTCTTCGGTCCAACTCCCAGGAAGACGCCGAGCGGGATGACATCGCCCGAGCGCGACGCCGGCAGGGTTTCGCTGCTGAGCACCGCCTCTGTGAGGGCGCGGGAACCCCCGAGCCGGGTGCGGTAGGCGCTGACCTCGTCGACGGTGACATTGCCGCCCCGGTCAAGGCCGCTCATGGTGACGAGGTAGCGGCGGCCTGCGATGTCGGCCTCGAACTGTTCCACATCGGGGTCTTGGGTGTTGATGAGGTCGGGACGCCCGATACTCGTCAGCAGCACCGGCCCGAACGCGCACGCCCAGTTGCACCCGGCCACCACCAGCGCGTCGTGTATGGTCTCGCCGTAGCCGCTGGCAGTGACGGTGGCGCCCTGCACCCCCAGCGCGCCCCCCTGAATGATCAAGGTGATGTAGGCGCCGTAGGGCGGTCCGTCCTCAATCGAGTGGATGTGGCACTCGATGGTGGGGAGGGCATCGCCCAACACCACCGTCTCGTTTCCGCTACGATCCTCAACCCGGGCGTCGATGAAGTGTCCGGCGATGATCTCGGCGAGTAGCTGCTCAGGGCTGGTATTCGGCTGGTCGGGTTGGCTCATACCCCCATGACATCACAGCAGCCAACAACACGCCCGGTCGCCTGGGTGCGGTCGACGTCGGGCCGCCAAAAGCTCCCAGAGCAGATCCCCGGTGATGCGGTACCCGTCGGTGGTGTCCAGTTCGTGTTTGAGGACGCTGGCCGCCTGGACGTAGCTGGGGTCCGCGATGACGGTGCGCAGGGCTTCCTCGACGGTGACGGCTGAACAGCGGCCCGGCTATGCGGGTGCGCGGACCGATGTCCTGGCCCTTGTAGTAGCCCGGCAGATCATTGACCAGTTGGAGGCCGCCGTCGAGCATCCCGAACAGGTCGGGTTGGCTGGTGCTCCACCCCCGCGCCTGGCCCGCGCGGGCCAGCGTCGGCTGGCGGAAGAAGCCGCTGCGCACGATGGTGCGCGAGACCAAGTTCGCTAGCCGCCATCAACAGCGGCAACGCTAAAACTCTGTTTCCGCGGTTCGCGGCATAGCCCACCGGGCTGAGAAAAAGGGTGGCCCCCGACGGGGTCGGGGGCCTGATGGGGCGCGCTCGGAGGGACTCGAACCCCCAACCTTCTGATCCGTAGTCAGATGCTCTATCCATTAAGCTACGAGCGCTTGGGCGAGTCGTAACTATACGGCACCCCCGCCGGGCTTCGCAAAACCGCCGCCGTCCGGGCCCTTTCCGCATCCGAGCCCGCCACGGTTGTCCGCGACGGGCTCGGTCTTGGCGCAGCTGAGCCGCTAGGGGATGTTGCTAACGTGCATCAGGGGGTTGAGAAGCGCGCCACGGTTGACAGCAACGCCGGGCTTCACCCGCTCGCCGGTCGGGTCGATCGCCTGGGCAACGTCCGCTGGGAGCGGCTTGCCGGAGTTCTCGGCCGGGCTACCGGGCTTGATGTTGTAGTTGCTCGCCAAGTAGTCGGCATTGCCGGGGGCCTCCAACAGGAAGAACGGGTTCTCTTCGCGGGACCCGAAGAGGTCCAGCGAGTTCGCGTCCCGCCCATCAATGCTGCTGCTGACCCTGGAGTCCTGAGAGATCTCCGCCGCAGACTTGTAGACCTGATCGATGGGATGCCCTTCTGGGAAGTCCCATGTGAACAGCCCTGGCTCGTTCTGCGGGCTGCTGCGGTAGTAGGCGTTGTAGTCGAAGCCCTTGAACATGTCATTGGTCACGACGACCGTGCCGTCCTGGTTGGTGGCGCCGGTGGCGCGCACCGGGTAGGTCCAGTAGGGTCCGCTGCCATCATTCGCAGTCCAGGAACGGGAGGAGACAATGTTGTTGTATAGCTCGACGTTGGCGAGATCCCAACGCAGGCCTTTGCTGATCGACCACTTCTCCGGCGCCACACATTTGCCGTCGACATAGCTGTTGCAGCCGTCGATGCGCGTGTCCTCGAAGAGGTCGATGGGCCGGAAGGTGCGCGAGATGGTGTTGTTGTACACCTTCACGTCATTGCTGCTGGAGATGCCGATACCCGAGCCGCTGCTTTCGACGATGTTCGAGGCAATGATTGCGCTACCGGACACCTCGTAGAAGATGGCCTGCGGCACGTTGGTGAAGAAGTTTCCAACAATCGCGGTGTTGATGCACCCCTCGTCACACCAGAAGCCCGACGCACGATAGTTGCGGGCATTCTCGGGATCGTTCGACTCACGGCCGAGGGACGAATAGTCGACAATATTGTTGCGGAAACTGAAGTTCTCGGTATGCGTCACCTTGACATCAGAAATAGTGCAGTAAGCCTGGCAAATCTTTCCTTGCGTCACGAATCCCGCGGCATTGTTGTTGGTGAAAATATTCCCCTCGAAGGAGGAACCGTGTGAGCGGTTAGCCCCGCCGCCGTTAGCCCCGTTGTCAATGAATCTATTGGCAACTATGCGGGTATTCTCTGAGCTGTCGAGATTCAAGCCGATGCTGGAATTCTGGGCGAAGATCGAGTCCTGAACCAGCGAGTCCTCCCGGTTGATGGAGACCGCCGAGGTGCCATTCAGCCTGGGATACTTGGGGCTGTCGAAGTTCCACTCCTGCACCGGGGAGTAGTGAACCACATTGATGCCCTTCCAGGTGAAGTTCGGGCTGACCGAGGTGAACGCGCGGGGGCGCTCCGAGATCTCGGTGGTTCCGGCCGTCGGGTCGGAGCCGAGGTAGTAGGTGATGTCATCTTGAGCGCCGATGTTGAGCCCGGCCTTGTTGTTGCCCGGGACCTTCAGCGTCGTTGGCGTCGCGTCTTCGACATAGAAGGTGCCCTCGGCGACCTCTTCCTTGGATGCGACCTGACGCAGCGGCTGGTCGTTGATGAACACCTGCTCGGGGAAGGCAGCCATCCCCTCAACACTCGGATCTGCGTTGACGGTGCAGACGTGGCACATGTTGTGGAAGTCGCCCGTGACCTTCCACAGGCGCCCCTCTTTCTGCCAACGCCCGGCCTCGACAACGTCGCTGCCCTTCAGCCATACCTCAGCATGCGGCGCAGCCTGAATGGTGAGATTTGGCTTCTCATTCACGAAGAAATGTGGCTCCCGGTAAATCCCGCTCTTGACGACGATGGTGTACCCAGCGCCGGCCTTCTTCACGGCGGCGCCGATGGTCTGCAGCGGGGCATCCTCGGTGCCAGCATTGTCGTTATTTCCGTCAGTCGCCACCCACAGGACATTGGTGTCAGGGATAGCGTAATTCGTGTCCTTGAACTGGTACACATTATTCAGACGATCGGCCGCTTGCGCAGGCTGCGCCATGTGCACAGCCACTCCACCAAGCGCCAGGGCCGCCGCCATGACTAATGAAATAAAACCCCGCGAGGCTTTCCCACTCGGTTTTCTGCAGGACATTCCTTCCTCCCATCTTTATAGGATTTGCGGATGCGAACGGCGTTACCCTATCATAAGCCAGGCTCACCCCGATCGGCAAAGAGCCCCCGCTCCAGGAGAACGAGCCCACAACTATTTACAGAACAACAAAAAGATAGAAATCTAAACGACCCTCCTCCGGCCATTCTTGTCCCATCAGTGGGCGCCGTCAAGGCGTCATTGCTTCCAGTGACTGGACGCCTGGGATATCGACGTCGACGCACCCGACGGCAATGCGGGCCGGGCTGCGAGCGAGTTGCCCGCGTTGGCGCACGACAACCCCCAGCCAAGCAACACAGCCAGCAGCATATTCACAGGGGACCAGAACCCGCCCCTAACAAGGCGTGCTGCCGCACATCGACCGATCCCTCAACAGTTCTCCTAATCGCAGCAACGAATCGCCTGCCGCTCTTCTGCCCGTCCTCCACACTCACGAAACGCCCAGACGTAGCGCCCGGCGTCCCAGAACAGCCACGCACAGCCGCAACCGGCGGACACAAAACGCCGACGACACGCCACCGGACTCACAGCACCCCCACCCATCCCGTGCACGAAACGCCGCTGGATGCATCGGGCAGTGATGAGATAGGCGCAGTTACGGCGTTGCGCGGCGTTTCGTGCCCACACCGGGGCTGGCTGGGCAGAGGAATCCGCAAGACTGCGCCCACCGTCTCCTGGTCTTCGTTGCTCGGGAGATAAAGATCTTGGCCACCGTCACGCCCCTAGGCATGCCACCTGGGCTGCTCATGACGAAGTAGTTCCCAGTGAGCCGCACGACGGCGGGGCCCACTTGAGACTAGTCGCTATGGGCCGAGCAGAGCCAGCGGCACTACCGCCACGCCGTCCGGGCGTCGGTAGGCGAATTCCCCCGTCGTGATCACCAGCTTGTCGACCAGTCGGTCGCCGAGCTGGTGGTGCAGCCAGTTGAGGTGGCGGACGTCGCGGTCGACGACGGTGTCAGCTAGCTTCACCTCGATCGCCACGATCCGCCGGTCGTTGCCCTCGACGATCAGGTCGATCTCGCGGGCAGTGTCCTTGGTGCGCAGATGCCCCACCTGGGCCTCGGCCGCGTCGGCATAGACCCGCACGCTCTGCGTCACCAACGATTCAAACAGCGCCCCAAGCCAGGTACCAGTCGCCCCGGCGATGCGCTGCCCCTCGCCTTGCAGCAGCCCATCCGCACTCACCCCGACCAAGCGGGCTGCCAACGCCGGATCGACGAGGTGGTGCTTCGGGGTCTTAGTGAGCCGCTTGAGCGGGTTGAACACGGGGATCCATGCCGGCAGGGGGTCAAGGACGAAGACCCGTGCAAGGTGCTCTCGGTATCCGTCCACCGTGGCGCGGGCGGGCTTCTCCTGCTCTCCCGCGGTGGCGGCGTCCAAGAGCACCGAGTACGACGCATCCGTGGCCGTGGCCGCGGCGTAGGCCGACAACCAGGCTCGAAGCGCCGTTGGGCGCCGCACCTGCACGCCGTTGTCTGGCAGTTCCCGCTCCACGATTCGCGTCAGGTAGCTATCCAGTTGCACCCGGCGGGCTCGCCCGGGGAGATCACGAATCCCAGGGAAACCGGAGCGCAAGATTTCCTCCACGTACCCAGGCAATCGCAGCTCGGCACGCCCGCCGATCTCCCCTCGCCCCATCAGCAGCGCCCGCAGCGAGACGGTGGGTTCACTCAGGCCTCGCTCACTGAACGCCAATGGCCTCAGCCGCAAACTCACGATGCGCCCGGCCCCCGAGTGAATCCGCACCCCGGGCGCCACGCCTGCCGAGCCTGCCAACAGAAACCGCCCACCGGTGGGGTCATCATCGACGGCGACCCGCACCCGATCCCACACCGCGGGCGCCAGCTGCCACTCATCAATCAGCACCGGCGTTGGCACCTGGGTGATGTAGTCCAGATCGGCCGTCACGGTCTCTCGCTGGCGTTCGCGATTCAGCGAGAGTACCGTGCGGGCACGTTGGCTAGCCGTCGCCGTCTTGCCAACCCCCTTGGCCCCCTCCAGTGAGATGGCCGCAAGATCACCGAACAGCTCATCGAGAACGTCATCCACGATTCTGCGCCGGTAGCTCATGTTCCCCACCCTACCTCTATTAGGCATTTGGCCAGGTTTCTATTAGGCAAATGGTCGGGTTTCTACCAGGCAAACGGCCGCCTTGAAGCTACCCCAGGCCAAGCGCGATGCGAACCGCTGGGTCGAGTGGGGAGATGGGCACAGGGACCCCGTCGGCGGCCGTGATTGGGGCCAGTAGTCGGCCGCTGGAGAGCAGCCAGGCCCCGCGGCAACGCGCGAAGTCCTCGGTGGTGAGCGCGCCGCGGCGGATGCTCAGCCCAGCATCCGGGGCAGCGTCGAATAGCTCCTGTAGCGTGATGGACGCCAGGATCCCCTCGGGCGGCGGGGTAACCAGGACGCCGTCGAGGTCGAGGACGACGGCGGAGGTGGGGCCTTCGAGGAGGTGGCCCTGCGGCGAGTGGAACACCACGTCTTGGGCCCCGTGCGCCGCGGCGTAGCGCCTGGCTGCCATGTTGATGGCGTAGGAGAGGCTCTTGGAGCCCGGCAGCAGCCAGGGCAGCTCCGCTATCTCCGCGCCGAAACCGCGGTTGAGCAGCACGACGGCCACCCCGTCGGCACGTTCGATGCGCGACGCCTCATCCAGTGGCGCCCCAACCACCCAGGCGGTCGGTTCTTGCCCGCCTTCGGTTCCGCGACTGTGGAACAGTCGCACGATCGCCTCGGGATGTTGTGCCCAGTCCCAGGCGTCCAACAGGGCGGCGACGGCCCGGCGGAATCCGTCGGCGTCCGGCGTTGGCAGGTCAAGCAGTTCGGCGGAGACCGCCAGGCGCGCCAGGTGCGCCTCCAACCCGCGCGGCCCGTCGGAGGTAGCCAACAGCGCCTCGAAGACGCCGTCCCCGCGCGTAATGCCTAGGTCGTCGCCGCGGATGATCGGGGTCGTCGGGGGCACCACGGTGCCGTCGGGCAGGGCTACCAGTTCAATCGCCATACCTCACCCTATGCCGCCCGGGAAGGCGAGGGCCTGGAGTGCGCATCCAGCGCGACACGTTGGCACCACAAGCTGCGGCGTCGAACCAGCCTCACGGCTGCCGAGCGGCGTTCCCTGCGGGCATCTATTCATCCGTGATTCTGATGCTGGCTCGTTCAAAAACAAGCATCGCGAGGGCAAACGATTCGACAGTCACGATCAGGGCAGGCATGGCAGCGACGCCCTCGTGAGTGAGAATGAAGTACAGGGCCACTGCGGCCACCGTCACGGGGACCGAGATGGCCACATACTTGCGCTTGGGCACGTTGTGCCACAGCGGCCGCATCTCACCTGGGGCCGGTTGGTACTCGCCAGTCAGCCCAAACCACCGCGCAATCCTCTTCGACAGCTTCACTGAGTTCTCCACCAGGCCCTCCTCCCAGATGATGGTGGAGTCAGTATAGTTCGGACAACTTGTCTATCGTGGGCTTTGCAGCATGTGAGGCTGTGTCACAGCCGAGGCGGAGGCGGCAAAGACGCATCGGCCGCCCGGTGGCTAGGAATTCGCCGTATTCCGACGGGGTAACGATGGCGACTGAAGGCGGCAGCGGCCCCACCCGGGTTTCATCGACACAGCGGGATGTCAAACTGCCTGGAGCTTCAGCTGCACTCCCCACAGTCGCTGAACACGCCTTCGAATCCCCGTCGCTGCCATCCCTTGCCATCGGCGACCCACCCCAGGCACACGCCGCCGTTGCACAATCGACGACAACTGCCAGCACGACCAGTGGGGCCGACCGGCCCCGCCTGTTAGCCGATGGCGCGGTCCAGGAAATCCGCGACGAGCTTGACGTAGCCGGGGCGGTCTTGGAAGTAGCCGCCGCAGTGGTCGGCACCTTGAAAGGCGACGAATTCGATGTTCTCCCGCCCGGCGGCGTCGGCCAGCAGCTGCGCCTGTTCGAATGGGATGTTCGTGTCGTCGGTGCCGTGCATCAGCAGCGTGGGGCGCGGCGGCAGGCTGGGGATCGAGTCGATCGGGCGGACGTCCTCGTAGCCGTAGCCGAATCTGACGCGGTTGGCCAAGTCGGCCGCCCAGGTGAACGGCTGCCGCGGTAACCGCTGCCTCGCGAAGTTTGCCGCGACGACATCTGCCATCATCGCGAACGGCGAGTCGAGGACGAAGGCGCGCACGCGCGGGTCGCGGGCCCGGCGAGGATCGCCGTCGCCGCCCCCATCGAGAACCCGACCACCGCCACCGGCAGGTCGGGGCGACGCTCGCAGACCAGGTCAACGGCGGCGCGGACGTCACGCTGCTCATGCCAGCCCAGCGACTGCGGCCCATCCCCCGACGACCCGTTGCCGCGGAAGTCGAACAGCAGCACCTCATATCCGGCGCGCCACAACCCGGCACCGATGCCGAGCACATCAGCCTTGTTTCCGCGACGCCCATGGCAGCACACGACGACACCCTTAGCATCCTCGCGCGGCAGCACCCACCCAGCGAGCGCGACCCCGTCGTCAGCCCAGAAATCGACGCCCTCCCAAGGCACCTGCAACTCGTACGGGCTGAAGGTATACAACGGCGAAGGCCGGAACCGGCCGTTCAGCTGCCAGGCCGCTACACCAGCGACAACACCCACGGCTCCCAGCCCCCAGCCCGAGGCCCCAACCCACAACGTGCTTCATCATGCGCCCTAACCTAGGCCGACGCCGGAGCAACCGAGCCGTCCGCGGCCTAACGCATCAGTTTCCGGCAGCGGACCCAACACCTCAACCGCCCACTGAACGGCGAAGAGCCCCATTATTTCTTCCCGACACCCACGCATGGACGTGGGCGTCTGCTTCTTACGTCGGTCAGGCACCGGTGTTGGGTAGTCCTGGTCGGGGTCTGGCACTCGGATCGCGGCCGCACAGGGTGGGTTCAACTGGTTGTCGCAGCATCTCGTGGGAGGGGTGTGTGATGGGTCGTCGTCAGCAGGATGCGGATCGGGCTGTTCGTGGGAAGTTGCGTTCGCCGGGGCATCCGAAGTTTCAGCGGCATGTCGAGGTGGAGTTTTGGAGGGCCATTGCCCAGGGGGTTGGTGTCTGAGGAGGCTTCGACGGTTGCGGGCGTGGCACAGGCGGTAGGGGTGCGCTGGTTCCGCGAGGCTGGTGGCATGCCACCATTCGACGTGGATTCTGGCGCATCGGGCCGCTACTTGCAGTTTGCTGAGCGGGAGGAGACCGCGATCTTGCGGGCCCAGGGCAAAGGGGGTTTGTGAGATCACACGGGCAGTAGGTCGTGATCCAGGCACGATCAGTGGTGAGCTTGGCCGTAACGCTGCCACCCGAGATGGGAGGCGGGAGTATCGGGCGTCAGTGGCGCAGTGGAAGGCCGACAGGCCGCGAAGCGTCCCAAACAAGCGAAGCTGGTCACCGGCTCGCGGCTGCGGGACTACGTTGAGCAGCGACTGCCGGGCAAGATCTGGCGCCTGGACGGCACTGTGATTGACGGGCCCCTGCCGCCTCAGTTCACAGGCCGTAACAAGCCTCCTCGTAAGGAACGGGCTTGGGTGTCAGGTTGGAGCCCGGAACAAATCAACAACCAGGTGAAGACCAACTTCCCCGATGATGACTCCATGCGCATCAGCCACGAAACGATATACCAGTCGTTGTTCATCGAAACCAGAGACGCTTTAAACAAAGAAGCTAGTGTGGTGTTTGCGCACCAGCAGAACGCTTCGGAGCCCCCAGACACGATCGAGGCGCAAGACCTGAGCCCATGCCACCGAGGCGACATTGCTCAGTCAACGCCCGGCTGAAGCCGACAACCGCACCATCCCAGGACATTGGGAGGGCGACCTGTTGATCAGGTTGGAGCGCTCCGCGATCAGAACCGTGATCGAGCGAACCACCCGCTTCACGATGCTGGTCCACCTGCCTCGCGAGGACAGCTACCAGTTCGGGGCGTCAGTCAAGAACAGGCCTGCCCTGACCGGCTACGGTGCGATCACGACGAAGAACACCCTCACAAACCAGATGCCCACCCCACCTGCCGAACTAGCAAGGTCATCGACCTGGGACCGAGGCAAAGAGATGACCACCCACACCCTGAACAGCATCGAAACCGGCATCCCGGTCTACTTCCCTGATCCTGTCTCGCCCTGGCAACACGGCATAAACGAAAACACCAACGAACTGCTGCACCAATACTTCCCCAAAGACACCACCTCACCCGCTGGAGCGCCAACGACACCGACACTGTCACCCACACCCTCAACAACCGGCCCCGCAAGAACCTCAAATGGAGAACCCCTGCCGAAGCCTTCAACGACTACCCACAATCAATACAACAAGCCAGTGTTGCAACGACCAGTTGAACCCGACCAACACACCTCCAGCCAGCTGCAGCAACTCACCACCGATCTGAACCTGACCTCGTCGATGAGACACACCAGAATCTACTACGACAACGCACTACAGAAATCCTTCTTCTCCACCCCGAAACACGACTTCCACCAACGCCACACCCGGCCCACCAGAACAGAAGCACGCCAGGCCATCACAGCCTGGAACGAAACCATCTACAACCACAAGCACCGACACTCCCACTCGACCACCAACGACCAGCCGAGAACGAACAACACCAACAGAAAACAACAACCAACACACAAACCGCCTAAGCAGGACGTACCCACAACTCGCGGCCAACCCCACACAGCCCTATAACACGATCACAACCATTCACCTCACGGTTCCTCCAAAGTTGATGGACGCTTGACGCATCATGGCGGGTTTCATAGAGTTTTAGCAGGTCGACAAAGGGTCGGCCAAGAAAAGCAAAGGAGCAACAATGTCCGACAAGGAATTCCTGCAGGAAGTCGCCGAGCATGAACTGTCGCCGTCCGAAAACAACCAGGCTGGCGGCCTCTGGACCGTCCCCGGAACCCACACTATCGGCCGCGTTTGCACTATCTCCTGGGAGTGCAACGGATTCATCTGCGGCTGGTGAAAGCAGTTAGCTGAATCTCTTCAACGGTGGGGGTGCGGGACCCATTCCACACCCCCACCAACAAATAATGGCAACCAAGGAGCCCACCCATGCAGCCGACAGTTTATGCAGCCTTCCCAGAACTCGACTCTACCGAGGTCGATGCCTTGCTGACTCGAAACCGTGCGCACGAGGTACTTGCCGAACTGAATTCCCGGCTCGTTGAGACGAACCCTATCACCAACTGCCCGTTGGCACTGCTTCAGCGGGTAAGCGACCTTCTGCCCGAGACCGAGACCCCGGAGCCCTTCCCGTTTTTCGAAGCAACGTTGTCTCTCATCCATGAAGAAATGGCGCTTCTGCTCGATTCGATCACCCAGCATGATCTCCTAGCCAATCCTCATAGGGTACAGCGCTCCGTGACGGCTGCAGTCATCGCACAGGTGGAACAAATTGTGCTGCGCGCACAGATCAGATTCGCATCGGAGCACCAACTCCCCAAAGACCAGATCACGTGTCGAAGGAGCGAATACTCCCGTTTATCAACTCTCCTAGCCACTAAACGCGGTCTTCGCCTGTTTCAGGAGGGATACCCTATCGCTGTCAACATCGCACGCTGCGTTGTTCAACGCCGAACGGACTTCATCCAGCAACTGCTGGATCAGCTTAAATTCGACCTCCCCTCCCTTCACGAGTTGGGCATTCCCCGGGACGCAAGGGTAGTCGATATTTCCCTTGGCCAAGGAGATTCTCACCACGGGAAATCTGTGACGGTCCTAACATTCTCCAACGAATCACGGCTAGTATATAAACCAAGACCACTGGCGAATGACCGCGCATTCGAAACCTTTCAGAAACACCTTAACACCCTCACGAACAATCCAAAACTCCGCGCCTGTAAAGTCATCGATCGAGGCGACTACGGATGGGCCGAATACGTGACCGACGACCAAGACAGCAGATTCACCGATCCAGCCGCGCTAGGGGCTTTCGCGGCGGCTGTGCAGTTGCTCGGAATCTCCGATGTTCATTTCGAGAACGTCCGGTTTAAGAACGGAATACCTATCCTCACAGACACGGAAACCCTGTTCTCCAGTCTTCTCGAATCACGGCAGAATCCCCTCAACCCTGCCTCCCGAACTTTGGCTCGCCTTGTCACCACCTCGGGCTTCTTCCCCTCGCCGCTGATCGTTCCCCACCGGCGCAACCCCATGTTCGTAGATGTCGGGGTGCTGGGGCAGCGATCTCCCGGTGGCAGTTCAGAACGAGTCTTGACCCTCCACGACCCATTCACCTCGGATATGCGGATCAAGCACGAGGTACTCGCCGATGCCCCATCGGAAGCGCCTCCTTCAGTGAGGGTGAGCGGAAAGTTCGTCGATGCCGTGTGTGAATCATTCCGAGCCACCCTTGCTGCTGCACTGGCCGATGTCCCGACCCTCGTCCAGTTCATCCGACGCACCTTCGCTGATTGCTGGGTGCGCAGTGTTGCTGCGGACACCGTCCGCTACACGAAGGTGCTGGAACTCGCCACCAATGCAGCCTGCCTGAGTGACCCCGAACTGCTGTTGGCTGCCCTGTCGCGGGTCGGCGTGTTCCGCGGTGATGTCCCCGCAGCGCTGCTCGCCTCCGAATTGAAGCAACTCGCCCAATGGGATACACCGACTTTCGTGGTGGCCGCCACCGGGACCGACCTCATCTCTGATCACCAGGTGGTGCTTCCCGAAGCCATGACCGCCAGTCCTCTCGATTCGGCCGTCGCCGCTCTGCAGAGCATCGATGATGAGTTCATCCGACTCAGCGAGTGGATGATCCGCGTGTCCTTCGCCCCCTACTACGGGGAAGACCAGGAGGGCACCGGTTTCGAGTTCAACCCCACCTCGGACGACACTCGCCCACTCGCTCCACCCGCAGGGCACCGCTGGCAGGACCTGAGTCTTGGCCACTTGCGAGCCGAGGGCGAGTTCGCTCCGACATGGCTCGGTGCCCGACTGAGCAACACCGCCCATCAGTACTGGTATCCGCACGAGCTCAGCCTGGACGCCTACGCGGGTTCCAGCGGGGTGGCGCTCGCCACCGCCGCCTGCCCGGGCGGGTCCATCGACATGGCCGACGAGTACTTTCACGGGCTGATGAGCAAGCTGGGGGACGGAGCAGTCCTAGATCCCCGTCTGACTAGAGGCCCCTTAGCTGGCATTGAGTCAGCCCTCTGGGCGGCGGACTGCCATGCCCAGCAGGTGCATAACGAATGGTTGGCGTTACGCTCACGCCAGTTGCTCCGGTCGCTTTGCGAGACGCCTTCGGAGGGCGAAGATGTGGTCGGTGGGGACGCTGGGCTGGCCCTCATCCTCACGCATTTTGCGATGAACCCGGTCGGCGACGACGCAGCAGAATCTTTGAATTCCTTGACGGCGATCACGACGCGGCTCGCCGGCTGCCTTCTCGGCCAGCAAAAGCCGACGAATCTAACCGGCTATGCCCACGGACAGGCCGGCATCGCAGCTGCCCTCGCCCTGGCAGCTCCCCTCGTCCGCTCCCCGATAGTCGACTGGGCTGCTGCCGAAGCGCTGTCCCGGCTGTTGGCGGCTCGGCAACCCGAGACCGGGCTGTGGACTATCGGGACTGAACACGACCTGCACGGCCGCGGCTGGTGCTCTGGCACTCCTGGGGTTCTCCTTGCGCTAGCCCAGATCCACTCCACTGGACGCTTCGACGACCACAAACTCGAACCCATCATCTCGTTCCTCGTAAAGGTCACGAAGAACGACTGCTTCGGCGGCAACACATCCTTGTGCCACGGGGATGTGGGCAACCTGTGGGTGTTGCGCGAAGTCGCCGCCCTCATGGACAACGATCCATTGGCCGCGGAGGTCGCTAAAGAATCTCGACGTTACGTCAGAGATGTCCTGCCGCGGGAATTGACCAAGCCGACGAGAACCGCCATCTCCCACTCCCTCATGTGTGGCACGGCCGGCGCCGCACTTTTCGAGGCCTCCCTTGATGATTCCCATCCGACTGTGAGGTGCCCACTATGGCTCGCGTGAAGGTGTCCTACCAGGTCACCCAGTCCGACTGTGGAATCGCCTGCGCCCACATGGCACTACGAGCCATGGGGGCCAAGCTCTCCTTAAGAAACATGCGTGAACGATTCATGCCCGGTCGGGATGGTCTGACCATCCCGCAACTCAAGCAGCTTATTGAGGCGTACGGAGCCACAGCCAAGGTGTACCGAGTGACCACCGATACTGCACATCTTCTCCCGACGCCCGCGATCCTGCTCTGGGAGCCGTCTCACTACGTAGTTCTCGAGAAGGTTCGAGGACGCAAGCACGTCATTATGGATCCTGCTGTCGGTCGACGAATCGTTAATGCTCAGGAGTTCGATGAGCACTGCGCTGGCTTGGCCCTCTGTGTGACCAGCCCGGCCACTCGCCAGGGGGTCCCCGACGCTTCGCCGTGGCTGGACGTACTCGGAATCGCCTGGACTCGGCCGCGCCTGATAGCGGCCGTGCTTGTCGGGGCCGTCATCGTGGGGGGCACGACGCTGGCTCTCCCCAGCCTCACGAGCCTCTTGTTGGAGGGAACAGCGACCACACCCCCCGTCTCTTTGCTGCTGATCATGGGCGTCTTGGCCACCGGTTTCTTCCTCATCCAGATTCTCAACATCGCGGTCGCCACGTTTTGCGCCACCGACATAGGCAAGCGTCTCGGGGAAATCACAGTACGGAAACTTCTGGACTCTCCGTACTCCTACTTCGTGGTCCGGCCCGTGGGTGAGCTGCTGTTCCGCGTCGGCATCATCAGAGGCTTGGAGGAATCCCTGTCCACAACACTGGCCCGAGGCGTAGTTTCCTCCGTCATCTCCGTGGTCAGCCTCGGTTGGATGCTCATCACCGCACCGAGCATCGGCCTAGTCGTCACCGTCGTCCTGATCATCTACATCGCTGCCTTTGAGCTCAGTCGCCGCACCACGAACACGATGACCGAGGACCTCAATGCGGCGGAGTCGCTGGCTAATTCGATCCTCGTGGACTCGCTCAACTCAATCAAGCTGGTCAAGAGTCTTGGTTCTGAGAAACAGACCTGTACCATATGGGCCGGTCACAACTCGAACGCGGTCCACGCACGCCGCACCCGAGCCTTGCTCGCCGGGACCTTGAACGCAACCGCCTCCACGATCCAGAGTTTCGGGCCACTCGTCGTACTGGTGCTGGCAGTCTCTCCCCTAGGCAACGGTATGCCTTTCCCGGCGGCGGTCGGCCTCCAGATGATCGCCGGGGTCTTTTTCGGCCAGCTCAGCAGTCTGGGCTCCATGGCCGTTGAGATCGGCGAGGCTAATGCCACCGTACGCCGCCTCGATGACATTCTGTCTTCCTGTGCTGATAGCGCCTTCGCCGACGCCTCGGGAGAAGAGTTCCGTTTCCCCCTGGAAGCAGAGAAGGCCTCATTCCGTTTCTCCTCCTTCGCCCCCCAGGCCCTTAAGGGGGTCAGCCTACGGTGCGAAGAAGGCGAAAGGATCGCCGTCGTCGGCCCCACTGGCAGCGGCAAATCCACGCTTGTCGGCCTACTGTCCGGTTTGTATCGCCCCAATGAGGGCAGCGTCTGTTGCGGTGCCAGGCCACTAGCAGAGGTAAGCAAGCGAAGCTTTTTCGACAATGTGGTCTACGTCCCACAGGAGACCCCGCTGCGCAACGCCACACTGCGCGACAACCTGGTCTGGGAGAGCCAAGACGTCGACGACGCAGAGCTCCTCGCTGCACTCCGGCAAGCGTGCTTTGACATTGCGGAGCAGGATCTGCCGATGGGGCTCAACACCTTTTTGACCAACGGCGGACAGAACCTGTCAGGCGGTCAACGCCAGCGCATTGCCATCGCACGCGCCCTACTGAGGCGCCCTCGCCTTCTGATCCTCGACGAAGCCACGTCAGCGCTGGATCAAGCGACAGAGGCCATGGTGCACCAAAACCTTAGTGCTCTTGGGTGCAGCACCATCACGGTGACGCATCGGCTCGAGACGATCACCGGCGCGGATCGAATTCTGGTCATGGACGATGGAGTGATCGCCGAACAAGGCAGCTACGGCGAACTCCTTGTCCGTGGCGGGTTGTTCTTCCGGATGCACAGCGCCTACCGCAATACAGACGACAACCAGAAAGTGACATTGTGATGCTAGAAGTCAACAACATCTCGAAGTCCTACGCCGGTTTCCAGGCCGTCAAGGATGTCTCTCTCGCGGTGAGACCAGGCGAGATCGTTGGGTTCGTCGGCCCCAACGGGGCCGGCAAGTCCACCACGCTCCGGATGATCATCGGCGTGGAAGAGCCCGACAGCGGAAACGCCACGATCAACGGTCAGCGCGTCAGGGACCTCGATGCCCCGCTAGCCACCTTCGGCGCGCTCATTGATCGGCAGGGGGTACTCAAAGAGCTCACGCCCGTGACTGCGATACGCTCCCTGGCTGCTGCCTACGGGATTCCGACGAGTCGAGGATGGGAATTGCTGGAGCAGGTGGGCCTGGGGCACGCTCTCAATCGTCGCGTTGGGGCGTTCTCGCTGGGCATGAAACAGCGCCTCGGGATCGCTCTCGCCCTACTTGGAGAGCCCCAATTCTTGATCCTAGATGAACCGATGAACGGTCTAGATCCAGACGGCATCATCTGGCTGCGAGAACTGCTGCGCGATTTCGCGCAAAAGGGCGGCGGAGTGCTCCTGTCCTCACACTCCTTGGCGGAAGTCGAGGAAGTCGCCGACACCATCGCGATGGTCAACCACGGAACCACCATCTGGTCTGGTTCCCTCGGCGACATCCATGCGACATCGTCCCGAGTGCGGGTCTCCACCACCGATAATCCTCGCCTCCTACGAGAGCTACACAGCCACGGATTCCAAGCCGACATGGGCGACGGGGTCATTGAGGTCTTTGACTGTGAGAACTTGCAGGTCGGACAGCTCCTCCAGCGAGGCGGGTTCGTTCCCCTGCTACTGACCATTCACCACACGTCTCTTGAGGACGCGTACCTGCAATTCACTACACCCGAGCATCGGAAGGCGAGCTGATGACTGCCCCCTCGTTAAGTAAACAACACTCAAAGACGATCACCATGCGCACCCCCGCACCGTCTCTTCGTCTTCGCCCATTCGCCTCGCTGCGCATGCAAGGTCACGTGTTTTTCGGCAATCGAACCGTCCTGCTCAATGTGTTAGCCGGGCTCATCGCCATGGCAGGGCTGGCTGGTGCTGTAGCGTTCAGCGTCGCTAACTCGTATCGAGGGGGCCAGCCGCTCGACGATCCGATGTTCGTCAGGGACATCGCAATCTTCGGTTTCCCCTTCGCCCAGGTCTTCCTCGGGGTTGCAGCCATCTTGTTCGTGTGCTCCGAGTGGTCTTCCGGTTTCATCTACACCAGCCATTCCGCCCTTCAACAACCGTTGGGTTTCGTCGTCGCGAAGGCAGCTTGGCCAGCCCTGACGTGCGCGCTCGGGAGCACCGTGATGATGCTGCTGGAGGTGCCGGTAGAGAGTTGGCTGCTCTCTGACACCCCATACTCGATCTCCCTACTCGACGCTGACGTGTGGCGGCAGATTGGCGCCCTCGCTCTATCGACCGTGTGCGCGGTCAGTTTTGCCACCGGAATCGCCCTATGGCTGCGCAATAGCGCCCCAGCTCTCGGCGTGTACATCGCCGTCACCCTCATCGCACCGATCATCGTGGGGCAGATCCCCATGGAGGCGGCTCGGCACCTCTCCAACTGGTTGCCCAACAATGTCTTCAACTCCCTCATCACGAATAACCCCGGAGTAACCAGCACGCTCAACTATCCGCTCGTGATCGCTGCGGCCGTCGCCTACCCCCTCATCGCGCTGACCTTCGGAGCAATACGACTGGAACGTAGGGTCGTCTGAAAAGTCGGCTCCTGCTCTCGTCCTCAGCTCGGCTGGTTGCTGACCCGACTTTTATCAGTTAGTGCGTAGTGGCTTGGTGGGTGAGGTTGAGCCAGTTGGTGGCTTCGGTTGGGAGGGGTGGAGTCCTGTGCTGGGTGATGGTCGATGTGTTGGTCAAGAAT
>JAUNKK010000140.1 GCA_030532825.1 Propionibacteriaceae bacterium | reverse complement strand
CCCGAGGTGCCGCTCGCCGTGGACGAGCATGAGCTAGCCATCGTTTTTCATGAGGGCGAGTACTTCGCTATTCACAACCGTTGCACACACGGCCATGTGCCGCTCAGCGAAGGCGAGGTGGAGGGCGGGGCTATTGAGTGCTACCTCCATGGCGCCCGCTTTGATCTGCGTTCCGGCCAGGCGCTGTGCCTACCCGCCACCGAACCCGTCCCCGTCTACCCGGTCCAGGTGTCCGGCAATCAGATCCTCGTCGACCTTGACCACCCCATCACCGAAATCCAGGAGTCCTGAACCCATGTCCAAGCTTGTTATCTCCGACCTCCATGTCGATGTTCTGACTGAGGAGGGGCCGAAGCAGATCCTCAAGGGCGTGAACCTCACCATCAACCCGGGCGAAGTCCACGCCATCATGGGCCCCAACGGCTCCGGCAAATCCACGCTGGCCTACGCCATCGCAGGACACCCGAAGTATGAGATCACCTCGGGCTCGGTCACTCTCGACGGCACAGAACTGACGGAACTCACCGTCGACGAGCGTGCCCGCGAGGGCTTGTTCCTGGCGATGCAGTACCCCGTTGAGGTGCCCGGGGTGTCCGTCGCAAATTTCCTGCGCAGCGCCAAGACCGCGCTCGACGGGCAGGCCCCGAAGATTCGCACCTGGGTCAAGGACGTGGAGGCAGCGCTGTCGGGTATGCACCTGGATAAGTCCTTCTCGGCGCGATCCGTCAACGAGGGCTTCTCAGGGGGCGAGAAGAAGCGCCACGAGATCGCCCAACTCGAGTTGCTCAACCCGAAGGCAGCCATCCTTGACGAGACCGACTCCGGCCTCGATATTGATGCCCTCCGCGTCGTCTCCGAGGGCGTTAACCGGTACTCGGCCCAGGGGGATCGCTCCGTGATGCTCATCACCCACTACACCCGCATCCTGCGCTATATCGAGCCGACGTATGTGCATGTCTTCGTCGATGGCCGCATCGTTGACGACGGCGGGCGTGAGTTGGCTGACAAGCTTGAGGCCAACGGCTACGAGGCCTACATCAAGGCCGCCAGAGCCTGATTGAAAGGAGCCAGGGTGTGAGTCTCGACGTATCGGCGCTTCGGCAAGACTTCCCGATCCTGAACCGACGGGTCGGGGAGCACCCCTTGGTGTACTTGGACTCCGCCAACACTTCGCAGAAACCCCGGGTCGTGGCGGAGGCCATCGCCGAGCATTACCTGCAGCACAACGCGAACGTCGCGCGCGCCATGCATGTGCTCGGGGCCGAAGCCACGGAGGCCTACGAGGGGGCGCGTGCGAAGATCGCGGCCTTCATCGGGGCCCGTGCCCCGGAGGAGGTGGTGTTCACTAAGAACGCCTCCGAGGCACTCAACCTGGCCGCCAACACCCTGGGCTCCCGTCTCGGCCCCGGTGATGAAGTGGTGATCTCCGTCATGGAGCATCACTCCAACATCGTGCCGTGGCAGCTGGTCTGTCAGCGCACCGGGGCGAAGCTACGCTGGTTCGACGTCACCGACGAGGGCCGCCTCGACCTGGCGGCCGCCGAGGCCGAGGGCCTGATCAACGAGCGCACCAAAGTGGTCTCCGTCACTCACGTCAGCAACGTGCTGGGAACACGAAACCCGATCCCGGATATCGCTGCCAAAGCCCACGCCGTGGGTGCGACGCTGGTGGTCGACGCCTCACAGTCGGTGCCCCACCAGGCCGTCGATGTCGCTGCCCTTGACGCCGATCTGCTTGCCTTCACGGGGCACAAAATGTGTGGGCCCACGGGCATCGGCATCCTGTGGGGCCGGGCGGAACTCCTGGCGGAGTTGCCCCCATTCCTGGGTGGTGGCGAGATGATCGAGGTGGTGGAGATGACCCATTCCACCTACGCGGCGCCGCCACACCGCTTCGAGGCGGGCACCCCGCCCATCGCCCAAGCCGTCGGCTTGGCTGCCGCCATCGACTACTTGCAGGGCGTTGGGATGGCCGATATCGCCGCGCATGAGCAGGAGATCACCGAATACCTGCTGGCCAAGCTCACCGGCATCGACGGGCTCGTGTTGCTGGGCCCCACCGAGGCCGTAGAGCGCGGATCAGCTTGCTCGTTCAACCTGGGTCAGGTGCACCCGCACGATGTGATGCAGGTGCTGGACTCGCGCGGCGTGGCAATTCGTGGCGGCCATCACTGCGCCCGTCCACTACACAAACGACTTGGGCATCGCACCTCCACGCGCGCCTCGGCGTATCTCTACACCACGAAAGAGGAGATAGACGCCCTGGCGGATGCGCTGGTGTTTGCCCGTGACTATTTCGGAGCACGATGAACCTCGACGAGCTGTACTCCACGATCATCTCGGATCACAACCGCGAGAAGCATCACAGCGGCCTCCGCGACCCCTACGAGGCCGAGGTGCATCACGTCAACCCGTCATGCGGGGACGAGATAACGCTCCGCGTTCACCTAGACGGAGACGTCATCGCTGATATGAGCTACGACGGCTATGGCTGCGCCATCTCGCAGGCTTCGGCGTCGATACTAGGCGACCTGGCGGTCGGTCACGGCATCGACAACTTCTCTGAGCTTTACGACGGCTTCCTAGAGATGCTGCATTCCAAGGGCACGATGGAACTTGATGAGGGCCGTTATGAAGACGCCATCGCGTTCGTCGGCGTTTCGAAGCTTCCCGCGCGTGTGAAGTGCGCCTTGCTAGCCTGGACGGCCCTACGCGACGCCGTCGGCCAGGCAACCTCGAAGGAGAACTGATGTATACCCCAGACCCACGTCCCTCCGACCTCGTCAAGGACGAGCTACCCGACGACAATCCCACCAAACCGATCCCCACCGAAGAGGAGATCGAGGAGGCCATGAAGGATGTCGTCGACCCTGAACTGATGGTCAACGTCGTCGACCTCGGCCTGCTGTACGGCGTCACGATCGACGAAGAGGCGAACGTCACTTTGGACATGACTTTGACCTCACCCACCTGCCCGCTGACCGACCGCATTGAGTACGACACCAAATACGTACTGGACTCCCTCGCCAACTCCGTCACCATCAACTGGGTCTGGCTACCGCCGTGGACCCTGGAGATGATCAGCGAAGATGGCCGGGAACAGCTTCGTGCGATCGGCTACAACCTGTAGTGGTTCCTGCCCGTGGGGGCGTTAAGCTGGGTTGCACCCAACCGAGGAGTGCAAAGATGCCCAAGTTCACCACCCCCGATCAGGTCAACCTTCACTACACCGATATCGGGACGGGTCGGCCCATCGTCCTCATCCACGGCTGGCCGCTGTCCGGGGCCGCTTTCGAGGACAATGCCACTGTGTTTGCAGAAGCGGGATATCGCGTTATCACCTACGACCGCCGCGGCTTCGGGGCCTCCGGTAAGCCCCGCGAGGGCTACGACTACGATACTCTCGCCGGGGACCTGGAGGCGCTGTTGACGGGCCTCGATCTGACCGGCGCCGTCTTACTCGGTTTCTCCATGGGGGGAGGTGAAGTGGCCCGCTACCTCGGGACGCGTGGCTCAGGCCGTGTGGCAGGCGCGATCCTGTCCGGTTCTATTTGCCCTGCCCTATGCATCACTGACGACAACCCGGACGGCGCCATGCCCCGCGAGGGTTTCCAGGAACTGGCCGATGCCTGTGCCGCAGACCACGCCGGCTTCGTCGATCAGTTCTGCACCTGGTTCTTCAGCAACAGCGATGGCCTCACGGTACCCGAGGAAGTGCGGGCTAAAGCCGTCGCCATCGCCCAGCAATCCGCCCCGCATGCTGCTGTCGCCACGATTCTCAGCTGGGCGACGGATCTGCGTGCCGATTGCCGCCGCATCGACATCCCGCTGCTGGCCATTCACGGCGACGGCGACCAGAACGTTCCCCTGGCGAAGTCCAGCGTCCGCCTCGCCGAGTTCGTGCCTGACTCCCGTCTTCTAGTGATCGAGGGCGGCCCCCACGGCATCAACGTGTCGCATGCCGAGCAGTGGAACCGCGCCGTCCTCGACTTCCTGGCGCAGATCTCCGGCTAGCGCCCGCTTACCCCTGGCGGATGCGCTGCCGGGGATCTCGGGTGCGCTCGTAACCTGCCACGCGGCTGTCGCGGGTGCGCTGAATGGTGCGGGAGTAGCTGTCGGAACCTGTGACCTCGCTCAGTTCCACCTGCGTCGTGGACTCGAACTGATACGACTTGTCCGTATTGCGGTACCTCCGCCAGATGTATCCGTAGAAGGCGATAGCGGCGATCACTCCCAGCCCCAGTAGCGCTAGCCGGGACTCGCCGCCAGAGGAACTCTCCAACAGAAACAGCAAGTGGTTGGTCATCGCAGCCTCACAAGGTCAAGAGAAAAAGGAACACGCCAACAATGGTGCCCACCACGAAAATGATGAACGTCATCAAGAGGAGCACCGGCATGTTGATCGGTACTGAGCCCATCACGTTGCCGTTTTGCCCATTGACTGCGACGAAGTGTTTCAGGCCTTTTTGTTCCTGATAATAGGAATACAGCCACACCGGCAGATACACCGTCACCCACCGTGAGCCATGCAGTTCGACCTCTTCCGAATCCCACCGCACGCCACGGTTGTACTTGCCCACCAAGCCGTCAGCCTTTGCGCGGGCGATGCTGAGCAGCCGGTCCCGTACCGTGAGTTCCATCTGCCCGACGTTGATGTCGCGCCGTTCACTCGTGAAGCCGCGTAGGTAGTTTGGGTTGTAACGCACCGCATTCTTGACGTCGAACGGGAGAATGGCGTTGATGATGTTGTTCGTCTGGGATGGGTCACTCAGGTTTGCCCGCCCTTGATTGGATTCTAGGAGCAGGTCGTCGATGGTCATGTTGAAGCTGCGGGCGACGTCGTACACATCTGCGGAATAGTAGGTAACATAGTTATCACCCTGCTTCACGCGCCAGCGTGCCGTCTCGATTTCCCCCTGTCCGGTTAGTAGCGCGGATGTATTGCCGTCGAAGACGAAATAAGGGAGGTAGACGCCTACAACGTTCTCCGGGGCAAACTCCCGCTTGAACTTCGGATGGGCATAGAATTTGCGGTTCTCGACGAAAGCCCGGATTTTCTCAACCGCGCGTTCCCGCGGGATCGTGAACGGCGCCACCGCGTCCGGCACTGCCCCGTTTTGGATGCGGGCATCGGCCGATAGGTAGTTGCGGCACCAGTGGCAGCGCACTTGGACGTTCTCGTCGACGTTGATGACGACCTCAGCGCCACAGGCCCGGCACTTGAGGGTGACGACGGCGTCGTCGAGCAAGTTCTGCGCCGACTGCGTGACGGTGGTGCCTTTGAGATCCTCAAGGCCACTGGTGAGATCAATTTCATCCTCTAGGCGGGCCTCAGCGAACCGGGTACGGCAGCTTGCACAGATGAGAGCCCCTGCCTCAATGCTGTAGCGAATATCGGTGCTGCCGCAACTGGTGCACTT
>JAUNKK010000139.1 GCA_030532825.1 Propionibacteriaceae bacterium | reverse complement strand
CGGCCGATGATCTGATCGAGCTCATAACGCCCTCCCAGGAGGGTGCCGCGCTCACTCATCGCAGAGGTCCTTTCGATTGATGGGGAACCATTGTGGACCATCGACCCCTGATTATGCCCTGGCTCATCTGACAGCCTCAATGATCGCGCGGAAAATAGGGGCCGCGACGCGACCGCCGGAGATGTCGTCGCGCTCCATGTTCGTGCTCTGAACGAAGACCGCCACCGCCACGTGAGGTTCATCGGCGTAACCCACGAACCAAGCGTACGGGGGGCGATTCGGATCGGACTGGGCGGTGCCGGTCTTGCCGCCGATGGTGAGCCCGTCGACATCCGCGGACTGGCCCGTGCCGTCAGAGACCACCGTCTTCATCATCTGCTGCAACTGCTCGGCGGTGCCCTGGCTGATGGGGCGACTCACCTCGGTGGGTCGGATGGTTTGAATGACGCGTAGGTCGCTGCCCGTGACCTCCTTGACCACGTGCGGCTGCATCAACACCCCGTCGTTCGCGATGGCGGCGGTGACCATCAGCATCTGCAGCGGCGTCGCCGCCACGTCAAACTGGCCGATGGACGACAGGGCCAACTGGGCGTCGTCCACCTGCGTGGGATAACGCGACGGGTTAGACGGCAGATCAATGCCGGGGGTGGTGTTGAAACCGAAACGCTGCGCCATGTCACGCATTTTGTCCTGCCCCAAGTCCACCCCGAGCTTCGCGAAGGCGGTGTTACACGACACCGCCAGCGCATGCTCCAACGTGGTTTCGGTGCCGCCGCAGTTGGTGGAGTTCCCCACCGCGTGGCTGGAACCCGGCAGCTGATAAGTGTTGGGCGACTCCACCTTCGTCGATGGCTGGCGTCCCGCCTCCAGGGCCGCGGCGGCCGTGATCAGCTTGAACGTCGACCCGGGGGGGAACACTTCCCGAACAGCGCGGTTCTTCAGCGGCTCGGTGGAGGCGTTGAGCAGCGCATCCCAGTTCTTCTGTTCGGCGTCGAAGTCCAGGGTCGCCAACTGGTTGGGATCGTAGGTGGGGGTCGAGGCCAGCGCCAGCACCTCACCGGTGGTGTAGTCGACGGCGATGGCGGCGCCCTGCTGCGAACCTAGCGCGTCGACGGCCGCCTTCTGGGCCTTTGGGTTCAGCGTCGTGTTGAGGTTTGCGCCCTCGGGTTGACGGCCCATCAGCAGGTCGACGATGCGGGTAAAGGTCTGCGACGACGCGGTGCCGGACAACTCCTTATTCCAGTGCCGCTCCAACTCCTGCCGCCCATATGAGTACGAATACCACCCGGTCACTGACGAATACTGGTTGTCCTTCGGGAAGGACCTAACCCACGGGAAACGCCCCTCGTTCGGGGTAGACACGGCGATCGGATCGTTGCCCACCAGGATCGCGCCGCGCCGCGTCGCGAACTCGGCATCCCGCACCCGGCGGTTCCGGGGATCCGAGTCCAGGGAGTCCGACGGGCGGACACCGATCCAGGTGATGTTCAGCAGCAGCGCCGCCAGCAGCAGGCCGATGAAGACGCTGATTTTGCGTAGGGGACCGTTCATTTCGCAAGCACCGCCCTCGAATCAGCGGGGGTCAGGAGTTCTTGGGGGGTCGCGGTGGCGCGCTGCGGCATCCGAGCGCGATGGGAGATCACCATCAGCACCCCAATGATCATCCAGTTCGAGATCATCGACGACCCACCCTGCGACATGAAGGGCGTGGTCAAGCCGGTTAGCGGCAGCAGCCGCGTGATGCCGCCGATGATGGCGAACACCTGCAGCGCGAACGTGAACGCCAAACCACCGGCCAGCAGCTTGCCGAAGCCATCGGGACAGGTCAGGGCTGTCTTCATGCCGCGCGAGACGATGAACCCGTACACCAGCACGATCGCCATCAGCCCCACGAGGCCGATCTCCTCCGCCAGGCTGGCGGCGATGAAATCGCTTTCCGAGACCGGAGTCAGGTGCGGCGACCCCTGGCCCCAACCGCGTCCGAACAGCCCACCCCAGGCGAACCCGAACTGGGCCTGAATGATCTGGTAGTTGCGGTCGTAGTCGCTGAACGGATCAAGCCACGAGTTGACCCGTCGCGGTACATGCGCCGTGAAATTAAACGCCAGGAACCCGGCGATGAGGAAACCGACGCCAGCCAGGATCGGCCAGGCGGGTCGCTGGGTTGCGACATAGATCATGAACGTGAACAGACCGAAGAACAACAGCGCGGTGCCCAAGTCGTTCTGGAAGACCATGATGCCCAGCGCAACAACCCACATCACGGCGATGGGGCCCAGGTCACGGGCCCGCGGGAACTCTAGGCCCATGAACCGCTTCCCAGCCAGTGCCAGCAGATCGCGTTTCTCGTAGAAATAGGCGGCGAAGGCCAGTGCCAGCAGGATCTTGGCGACCTCCGCGGGCTGGAAGGTGAGCGGCCCCAGCCGAATCCAGATCCGGGCGCCGCCTGACTCGAGGCCGATGACCGGCAGCAGCGGCAACAGCAGCATGACCGCTCCGGTCAGGAACAGCAGATATGGGAAACGTTGCAGGCGCCGGTGGTCGCGCAGGAAGTACACCACGGCGGCGAACAGCAGGATGCCTAGCACCGTCCACATCAACTGCTGCTCCGCACGATGCCGCACGGGATCGTAGGCGTAGTCGAGGCGCGCGATCATCGCTAGCCCCAGCCCGTTGAGCAGCAGCACAGACGGCAGGATCACCGGGTCCGCGTAGGGGATGCGCCACCGCACCATCAGGTGCGCGCCCACCGCCAAGCCATACCAAATGACGGTCGCGGGTAGTAGGTCCGCGGGGAGCTTCCCGTACAGATTCAGATGCGTCACCACCCATCCCGCCAGCCCAAACGCGCAGGCCAGCAACACCAGCACCAGCTCGACGTTCCGGCGCTGCCGGTAGATGATGTACTCGCCCGTGGCGGAGGGCTGTTTCGTGACCGACATCAGCAGGCCTCGGGGTCGGCTTCCCGCGTGGAACTCGGGGTGATGGGGGCCAGCAGCGTCGGGTAGTTCGCCTGCCCAGGCGTCGCGGTGGCCGTAGTGGTGCCGTCGGAGGGGGACGGCAACGGGGCGCCAGGGGGCGTCACCTCGGTGGGCGGGCTGTCGGCTTGGAATCGTTGTTTGCGCACCGCAGCGCAGCGGGTCGCGTAGTCATTGAGCTTGTCGGCGGTCTCAAGGGCGGCGTCGAAGTTGGCGACGCCGATAGTGTTGCTCACCTGCCGTTGGTAGAACACCGGCAGGTCCGAAACCAGGGTCTCGCGTTGCTCCACGAGACGGTTCATCTGCATCCCGAACAACGCCCCCGGGATGCCGTTATAGATGCCGACGTGCCCGTCGGCGACGGCTATGAAATAGCGCGACTTGGTGTATGCGAGCACCCCCCAGGTGGCGGCGCCCATCACCAGGACAACCGCCAGGATCGCGGCCAGCGTCGTCGGCCAGCGGTGTCGGCTGACCCGCGGGGCGTAGCGCGCTTGCTCCAGCTCGTCGTGATCGGGGTCCTGCTCGCGCTCAAGCTCAGGCTCCGGGTAGCCGGGGCCCTCGTCCTCGCGCTGAATGCTGGGGATCTCCCGCTCCAGGGCGGAACCCGCCAGCTGGGACGGGGCGGCGTCCAGCTCGTCGCTCTGCGGCACCACGCGCGCCAGCACGAAGCTGATGTTGTCGTGCCCGCCCCGTTCATTGGCTAGCTTCGCCAACTCGGTGACCGCGTCGTCCAGGCTGTGCTCGTCGATCACCGTCTTCAACTCGTCCGGTGGCACGAGCCCGGACAGGCCGTCCGAGCAGAACAACACGACGTCGCCCTCCTCGGCCTCCAACTCGAAGAAGTCCGGGTCCGTCTCGCCCGATCCGTTGAGCACCTTGAGGATCAAAGACCGGTGGGGGTGGGTGGCGGCCTGTTCGGGGGTGAGACGCCCGTCGTCGATGAGTGCCTGTACCCAGGAGTGGTCGTGGGTGAGCTGCCGGACCTCATCGCCGCGCATCAAATAACCGCGGGAATCACCGATATGCGCCACCCCGAACATGGTGCCCGAGAACGCCGCGCCCGAGAACGTCGTGCCCATTCCGTCGAGGTCTAGGTCCTGATCGATGAGGTCAGCCAGCTTGTCGTTGGCGCGCTGCATGATGCCCGCCATGTGCTCCAGCAGGTGATCATCATCAAGGCGTCGGTCGCCGTGGCTGGCCTCGGTGGCGGCGACGGCGGAGGCCAGATCGCCCGCGGCGGCGCCACCCATGCCGTCGGCCACGACCAGCAGGTTCGGGCTGGCGAACGCCGCATCCTGGTTGTTCTTGCGGACGCGGCCCACCTCGGAATGAATGCGGAAGTCGAGCGAAAAGGCCATGCTCACACCTCCAGCTTCATCAGGGTGCGGCCGATGCGGATGATGTCGCTGACGGTGACGGGGGTGGGCTCCGAGATCCGTTTGCCGTTGACATAGGTGCCGTTGGTCGAACCCAGATCGCTGACCACCCAGGTCTCGGCATCGCGTTGCACCAGCTGGGCATGCCGGGAGGACGCGTAGTCATCGTCAAGAAGGACGGTGGAGTCGCTGGTGCGGCCCAGATTGATGGTGGGTTCGACCGGCACGGACAAGCCTTGCTGGGCGCCTTGAGTGACAACGAAGCGTTGCGGGAGATGCTGGGCGCGGCCGCGGGGGACAGGGGCGGCCTCCGTCGCAGGCAACTCCGCGGCCGACACCTTGCGGCCGAACATGTCCTTGCGGACCACATCGGCGATGATGGCGATGAACAGCCACAAGAGCGCTAGGAAAACGACCTTGATGGCGGCCGCGATCAGATCAGTCATGCGCTTCACGCCTCCGCGGGCGAATGCACCAGCATCCTGGTGTTGCCGATTTCAATCCGCGAACCATTGGTGAGGCGAGCAGACTTCACCCGGGCGCCGTCGACATGAATGCCGTTGGTGGATCCCAGATCCTCGATGGTGATGAGGCGGTTCTCCAGGGGGCCGGTGACCGAGATCATGGCATGGCGACGCGACACGCCCGGGTCGTTGACGCGCAGGTCAGCGTTGGAGCCACGGCCAATCACGAGGCCCGGTGGCACCAGCGGATGGCGCACCCCGCCGACCTCCAACACCAGTTGCCGCGCGGCACGGGGGGTGGGGTTGGGTTGGCTTTGGTCCTGCTGGGTGGCCTGGCTGGCGATGCGGAACTGCCCGGTCGGCAGTGACTGGTCGAGGCTGTAGAGAATCTGGATGGGGCCGTTGAACACGTAGGAGCGTTCAGCGGCGTGCTCCCGCAGGTCAGGGGTGATCTCGGCGTTCAGGGTCTTTGAGTAGGGGAACAGGCGGTTGTAGTCGTGGGGCGAGAGTGAGACGGTGAAGATGTTTGGTACCAGCCGCTTGTCGCGACTGAGCAGTTTCGCTTCAGCGTCGAGTTCCCGCTGGATGCCGGCTGCGATCTCGACGGGCTGAACGTCGCCCTTGAAGGCGCGGGCAAAGACCTTGTCCACGGCGGCGCCGATCTTCTTCTCGGCACGGTCGAATACACCCATTCACCCTCCTCTCAAC
>JAUNKK010000138.1 GCA_030532825.1 Propionibacteriaceae bacterium | reverse complement strand
CCGACGGTGAGGACGCTGATCGCGTCGGGGACGAACCGAAACAGCCACGGCCACGGCGTTCGGGAGGCCCGGCGGATGCCAATCGCCAGGGCCGTTGGCGCCACGGCGTGGTACAGCAGCGAGCCAACGGCGCCGCGGGGGCAGGTGCGGGGGAACCAGCCGAGCGCACCGATCATCAGGAATGCGGCGTAGGCCAGATTCACGACGGTCTGCCGAGCCCGAGTCTTGCCCTGGGCCGGGAGCTGCCCGAGCGGCAGATCGAGCAGCACCCGGATGAGGTCGCTGCCCAGGTCCTCCAGTAGCGGCGTGCGCACCAGGAAATCGCCCAGGTCGGCCATCAGAGCGAAAGCAACGCCCAGATCCGGCACGAGGCCGAAGACGCTCGTCGCGTGCGGAACCTTGCCGCTGTGCGTGTAGACGGCGTGACCGTTGATGTCCTTCTTCACCCAGCCAAAGCCGTACCACCCGAAATCACCAAATGCATCACCAACGGCCGGGCTCCCAGACACGGCAACCCCGGCGTGCAACATCGTGTGGATCGCGCGCTGCGAGAGCACCCGTCGACCGCCGAACTCGCCGCCCGACAGAATCATCGACAAGAACCGGCCAGCGTCCTCGGCTGAGGCAACAACACCACCCGAAGGGCCCTGGATCCACGACTCGGGACCGAAGTCGGCTCGCCGGGCCGGGCAAGTTCTCCCGAAGACACTCGACCAGCCGCGCTCGCCGGTGGCTTCGGGTACGCACCCGCTGTTGCGCATCCCCAGCGGCTGCAACACCCGATCAGAGAGCAGACGCCCAAACGGGAGCCCCGAGGCTGCGCTGAGCGCATCCCCCAACAGGTTGTAATTCTGGTTGGCATAGGTGAAACCCCGGTCGCGCTGCCGGACGAGGTGTCCCGGCCTGGCATCTGGGCGCAGGCCGCTGGTGTGACGGGCGAGGTCACCCAGGGTGACATCCTCGGGAAGATCCACCCCCGACAGGTACTGCGTCACCGGAGCGTCCAAGCTGACCAAGCCCTCGTCGACGAGTTGCAGCAGCAACGCCGCGGTCACTGCCTTGCTGGTCGACCCCAGCATCACCGGAGTCGAGGCCGTGAGGTCACCGTGCTCAACGGTGAGCTGCGGCTCATCGGCTGTCACCACATGAAGAACGGCCCCCGGTAGGGCGGCCGCATCGAAAAGGGTTCGGGCCACCTCCTCTAGGTTGGTGTTTCTCATCTGCCGTCCATCCTTGCCTGGTTTTGTGTGTTTGGATGACGCTTAGCTGCTGAACGGTAGGGGAGGCTGTCGGCCACCGCCATCGGGTCGCCCAGCAGCAATTCCCCCACCGCCCCCGGCGTCTGCTTCGCTGTCACCGGGGCCATCCTACGGCGCGGCCTTCCTTGAGGCTTGTAAAGTTCAGGCCCTCAAACCGCTTAGCGGAAGCTGATCAAGATGTCGCCTTCGGCGGCGCGCAGGGGCTGGCCGTCGTCGGTGATCTCGGTCCAATCGGTGGGGGTGGGTGAGGCCCAGTCGTCCAGGAGCCGGATCTCGGAGTAGATCTCCTCGGGGCTGTCTCCCCGGATCCCGGTGATGGTGGGGTGCCCCATCGGAAGCGGGCCGATGTCTTGGGCAGGACTGATGCACTCAGTTGGCACGGCAAGCCCTCGCCGTTTGCACACTTACCTCCTGTCAAGTGTGCAGTTTCGACTATGCTGGTACCTATGTCGACGCAGAACTTGACGATAAATCCGGAGGAAGTGCGCGCCCCTCGGGGGGGCGGCGGACCCCCACAATGGCTTGTGGCTGTCACGGACTATGTCGAGCGCGCTGCAGCTGAAGGCGAGCAAGTCACGCTGACCTCAAAACGACGGATGTTGACCCCGGCGCAGGTGGCCGACGCCGTTGGGGTCTCGCGGTCCACGATCTCGCGAAAGATCACATCGGGTGAGTTACAAGCCATCAAGGTCGGCAACCGCAACCGCATCCCGTACGAAGAGTTCGAGCGTTTCTGGCTGGCAACCATGGGGGGTGTGGTGGAACTCACCCGCGACGACCTCAAGGACGACCTGTTCGGTGCTTGAACCATTGCTGCGCGTGTTTCTAGACGCCAACATCCTTGCCAAGCCAGTCACCCGCACACTTCTCATGGTGGGTGGCCCGCTGAGCGGTTTCCGCGCTCTCTGGAGCAGAGCTGCCGAACAGGAGGCCACGCGACATATGGGTCCTCGTGCAATCTCCCCAGCCCAGGTACGTCAACGATTCGGGGGACGCTCAGCCCAACGGGTGAAGTGCGTGACAGGTTTAACCAAACCTCACCTGAAGATCGCCAGATACTAGCGGATGCAGAAGCCGCTGGTGTGGCGTTCCGGATCACGGCCGATGTTGACGACTTCGCAGAACAAGACCTGGCAGCCATCGGCGTCTCCGCTGTCAATCCAGATCTTTTCCTCTCAACGCGACTCACACGTGACGCCTATGCGGCGGTGATCGACCTGTTCGTCCAGCGCCAGGTCGTACCGCCTACCACCCCTGCGGAGTTTCACAGTGCTATCGCTCGTCAGCATCCTTTGCTGTTTGCTGCGCACGCCGATCTGTACCCAGTGCCACCCGCTCTCAGCCCGCATGCGGCACCCAGGACTCTTTTTCGGGGGCCTCGGCCGCTGGGCGCTTGGAGGGAAGACTCCCGGTAGGCACGCCATCTGCTCTGGTGCGGAGAACACAGTCATCCGCCGCCCACCTTCGACGAGGGTTTCCTGCTCGGATGACGCTTAGCTGCTGGACGGTAGGGGGAGACCGTCGGGTCGCCCTTCAGCCAGAACCGCCACGGGAAGGCCTCACCGTCTCCGCCGGGGCCGGAGACACCGGTGCGGGGGCCACTCAGGATGTGCGCCGCAAGCTCGGGCGCCAGCGTGAGGCTCAATCGGGAGCCAGGCGGGCCAAGCCGGGTGCCGTCGTCGAGGCGCGTCAAACCGAGCGCCGAACACAGCCGGGCCGGGCCACGGGCTAGGTCCCGGTCGGGGCGGGCGGCGGGTCGCCGTCGCCTAGCCAGGCCCACTCCGTCGATGATCTCCCCGGCGCGCAGTAGCACCGCCCCAGCGACATTGACGGGCCCGCACACCAGGTTCACGCAGTGGTGCATACCGTAGGTGAAGTAGACGTAGACTGCGCCCGCCTCGGCGAACATCGTGGCTGTGCGGTCGGTGCGGCCTCGGTAGGCGTGGGAGCCCGGATCCGCGGCCCCGCAGTAGGCCTCCACCTCGGTCAGCCGCACACTCACCGACCCCTCATCGTCGACAGCGGTCAGCGTTGCGCCCAGCAGCTTTGGGGCCGCTGCTACCGGATCGTCCAGGAGCAATTCCCGCGCTGCTCCCGGCGTCTGTTTCCTTGCTATCATCAGGCTCATCCTATGACGTCGTCTCGTTTAATTTTGTACAGTTGAGCCCTTCGGGTTTCCTCAATTTGTTTCCTTGAGAAGGTTGGATTAACGATTTCGGGAGGCTTATTTAGGGAATGGCAGCCCCCTCTGCTCAGAGCCATTTTGGAGATGCCTCTATGAGATAGATCTCCAGGGTTGTCAAATAGTAGAGCAAGCGATAAGTCAAGTCCGTGCACGAGAGATCGTTGGCATGGAGGGAGTTTTCAGCGGGTCCATTTAGCGGTGAGTGTGGCAATTCATTCTTCGGTGACCACAGGCCGCATCGGCCCACCGGTGCAAGCTGCTTGGATGCGGCGTTGCTCAACTTGGTCAATTTGGTCCGGCCGACCACCTTCTTGCTCTTCGTCGAAAGCTGTCTGCTGGGCTTAGGGTCTTGTTCGTCTGTGTTGTTTATTATTGTGTTTTGGGTAGTTCAAGGTGAGTGATGGTGCGGTCTTTCCACGCCCTCCTGGATCGCCCTGGCATCGTGAGGGGTGTCTGGGAGCGGGGTGCAAGGCTGCTACGAGGTTTTTCTCCGGTAGGTGGCTGCGATCTGGATGTTCGCGCATTGGATCTTTGCGTTTTTCCGAGAGTGGTTCGTAGTTGCGTGTCTGCTGGCTGGGTGGTTCCTGGTCGGGAGGGGTTGGCGCCGTCGACTAGCAGGAGTTGTCCTTGCTGGTTGGTCTCCGCCAAGCTACTGCTGGTGAACGCTGACAGCGTCCCTCGACGGCTCGGTGATCCTCCGTGCCGGTCTTGCGGATCGTGGGTTGGGACACCCTCGACCGTGTCGGAGATCGCCATTTGGGGTATGTTGTTGCGCAACGGCATCGAGCAGATCGTCGTCTGTCGGCACGGTCCGGTCTCGTGGTGGTTGGGATCGAGTTCCCGATCCCTGGCGGCATCGTGGATGGGGCCGCAATCTTGCAGATCGCATCAGTGGGAAGACCTGTAGCAGACTGGCACCGCATCGACTGCTTTCACGATTGATTTACACGTGCAACTCAACCACTTCACAAAGCAACCGACGCCCTCTATGACCACAGTCGGCATTTCACCGACCCCCCCAAATAAATAGCGCCCTAAGCCTGAGTCGAGTGTCCGTGGACCTTAATCCTCGATCTTGAACGCTTTCATCATCATCTGGCTTAAGTCGGGGTTGTCGTGCATGTGCGGTTTTCCTGCACCCTCATCGAGTGCATCGATTGCCGCCATGTCATCCGCATCAAGCTCAAAGTCAAAGATGTTGAGGTTTGACGCGATGCGTGCGGGGTTCGCGGATTTTGGCAGGACGATGATGCCATGTTGAACTGCCCAGCGGAGGATAACCTGTCCGTTGTCCTTACCGTGTTTGACGGCGATTTCGGCGATGACGGGGTTCTTTATGACATTGGCATCGCCTTGACCCAGTGGCCCCCAGGCTTCCGTGCGTACGCCCGCAGAGTTAATGATCGCGCGGGTGTCAAGCTGCTGGTACAATGGATTGAGTTTGATTTGGTTGACGGCAGGGAGTGTGTCGAACTGGGGGATGAATGCTTCCCAAAGCGTGGGCGTCATATTCGAGACGCCAATGGAACGAATATCTCCCTTTCTCCTGTAATTCTCCAGCACCTGCCATGCAGCGGGCACGTTGCCGTAAGGCTGGTGAATCAGGTAGAGGTCGATGTGGGTGCCCAGCTTGCGCAGGCTCCGCTCCACGCCGACCTTTGCGTCGTCGTAGTCTTGCAGCCACAGCTTGCTGGTGAGAAACACCTGGTTGCGGGGGATGCCGCTGTCAGCGATGGCGCGGCCCACTTCCTCTTCGTTGAAATAGGCGGCGGCAGTGTCGATGTGCCGGTAGCCGACTTTTAACGCCTCCTGTACTGCTGTGTAGGTCGAACCGTCCGCAGGGATCTGAAAGGTTCCGAACCCAATTGCGGGGATTTGCGTGCCGTCATTTAGCGTGATGCGTTCCATGTTTTGTTTCCCTCCTAGTTGGTTTTTACTGTAACTATTGCCTGCCAGAGCAGCGGTTTGCCGTTGCGGGAGAATACGCTGGTCGGGCCATTATCGGGAAAGTCTATCACAACTCCTGGGATTTGGACGTGACCTTAGGGTGTTATTCATGTGGGTTTCTGTTATTGGGTTCGGAGTAGTTCGAGGTGGGTGACGATCCGGAT